>JBOFCS010000234.1:0-5576 GCA_051646185.1 Mycobacteriaceae bacterium
AGCGGCCCGATGCCTTTGTTGCCGGCGATAAACTGACCAAACAAATTTGGTTGGTCATTCTCAGTATTGCCACGGTCATCTGTTTACTTTTTACTCTTCAACAGTTTTTGGCGGTATTTGGTGTTGTGGCCATTGCTGTTTATCTGGTGGATGTTCGACCAAAGCTTATTGAGATACAGGGTAATTCTCGCTGGTAGTAGGCTTAGTGTTAGTGAGTCTGATGGTATTGACTGCTGCACGTTCCAAACGGAAAGACGCGGATAATGATGGAATATCGCATTGATGATCTGGCTCGGGAAGCAGGTGTCAGTGTTCGAAATGTTCGGGTTTATCAGGATCGAGGGTTGCTTCCGCCGCCGCGCCGCCAAGGCCGAACAGGTTGGTATTCAGAGTCACATTTGGTCCGGCTTAACCTGATTTCTTCAATGCTCGACCGGGGTTATACCTTCGCTACGATCAGTGAATTGCTTATCGCTGCACAGTATGGCTTACGGGTGGAAGATGTTCTGGCAAGTGGGGCCAAATCGGGTAAGTGGGGCCAAATTCGCCGGGTTGCCCGGATAACGATCGGTGAGTTGCGGCGTAGGTTTGGGGAAGACCAAACTACTAAAGAAAATATTGAACGTGGCACAGCTTTGGGAGTTCTGACAAAGGCGGGTAAGGAATTTACGGTAACCAGTCCGGCTCTTATTGAAGCAGCTGAAGAGCTTGTGCGGGTAGGTATTCCCCTTGAAGAGATTCTTCTGCAATCGGAAAAAGTTCGGGGCGATCTTGAAGATGTAGCTGAAAGATTTGTTGGTCTCATCACTTCACGTTATTTGGTTGCTGAAGGAGAAACCCTCGAATTGGCCGAATCTGAAGTATCGCAGATTGCCAGTCTAATCAATAAATTACGTCCATTGGCCAGTGAGACGGTTCATGCTTTATTTGCTGATGCCATGGAGCGTGCGCTTTCTCGGGGATTAGAAAAAACTGCTCAGCAACTAAAAATTGAGATCCCTAAACCTTAAGGATTGGGAAAGGGAAAAATTTAACCCGGGGAGGCAAGTGCATCAGTTGACCACACTAAGGTGTCTCGTATGGTCAATTCAAAAATCTTCTGGACTGGCGCAGCGGCATTGGGCGCGGTGTCGACGGGGTTTGCCTTGCGTTCGCTGGTAAGGCCAACAGAGGCCGGGGTGCATGCTGATAAAGAAGTTCAGATCAATGCCGCAGATCTCAGTACTGCTTTTGACAATCCAACGGTGAAAGCGGAGACGATACCGGTAGTTACCGATGATGGAATCTCTTTGAATGTTCAGATGTATGGTCCAGTTGATGGCGAGCCTATCGTTTTTAGTCACGGGTGGACCTGTAGTGCGGAGTATTGGAATCCGCAGATAAATGCTTTTGCCGGTAAGTATCGGGTCATTACGTACGATCAGCGTGGTCACGGGCGTAGTGAAATGAGCGCAGGGGCGCTTAATGCCGATATGCTTGGAGATGATTTGCAGGCAGTACTTGAAGCAACCATTATTCCAGGCAAGAAGGCTCTGTTGGTAGGGCACAGTATGGGCGGCATGAGCATTATGTCCTGGGCCGCTCGTCATTCGCATCAGGTAGGTCGCTTTGCTTCTGCGGCGTTACTTTCCTCAACGGCAACTGGGCAACTTATTGTGAGTAATCAAGTGGTACCAGGTCTGGCTGCTCAGTTTCCCAAAATTGTTGATCGTTTTGGGCATACAGCTCTGGGTGTGGTTACTCCGAGGGTAAAATCTTCACGTTTCCTACGAGCTGGGATTCAGTATGTGGCGATGGCTCCTGGATCAACTGCGGCTGAGGTTGAGTTTTGTGAGCGCATCATCATTGAATGTTCGCCAAAAACTCGAGCGAAATGGGGTGCAGTATTAAGTCGCCTGGATCTTGTTGAAGCGCTTGACCAGTTGACTGTGCCTACGTCGGTTCTAGTGGGGGCAGTGGATCGGCTGACTCCGCCAATACATTCAGATGCACTTGCCCAAAGGTTAGCTAGTACCGGCTACCTGGAACGGCATGTAGTGGTTCCGGGGGTTGGGCATATGTCATCTATTGAAGCTGTGACGCAATTTAACAGCGAGGTGCAACGACTACGTGATCGTGGAGAATAGAGTTCAATGCTTATGATCAGCAGTTTTATCAGGAGTGAACGCCCAGTGTCCCAGTGCTTATACCTAGTCTTGTATTGCTGACGTACGCTTCGAAGAAGAACATCGAGCCAACAGTCTTGATGTACAGAACCACAGGAGAACTTCATGCCCGCTCAAATTGCGGTGAGTGCAGGTACTGCTTACAGCTCTATCCTCGGTCTTGGTACATATCGGCCAAAGCGGGTTGTCACTAATGATGAGGTGGCAGGGCCCATTGATTCCAGTGATGAATGGATTAGGACGCGTTCGGGGATTAGGACCCGTCGTTTCTGTGGTCCTGATGAGTCTGTTCTGAGTATGAGTATCGCTGCGGGGCAGAAAGCTATGGATGCTGCTGGAATCACCGCTGATCAGGTTGGTTGTGTAGTGGTGGCTACCTCCACGTGGTTATTGCTTACACCTGCGGTTGCGCCTCAGGTGGCCAGTGGTCTTGGTATGAGTGAAACTGCAGGATTCGATATATCGGCCGGTTGTGCTGGCTTTTGCCACGGCCTCAGCTTAGCTTCGGACATGGTTCGGGCGGGAACAGCTGAGTATGTCCTGGTGATTGGTGTAGAACGGCTCACCGATGCTATTGACCCAACAGATCGCTCGACCGCCTTTCTATTTGGTGACGGTGCGGGTGCCGTGATTGTGGGTCCTTCTGAGGTTAACGGTATTGGTCCTACGGTGTGGGGTTCGGACGGTACCCAGCACGAGGCAATTTTCCAAAACAAAGACTGGATGGATTTTTTTGCTGAGATTGACGAAAAAGGCTTAGAGGCCGAGCGGCCTTGGCTACGGATGCAGGGAACTACCGTATTCCGTTGGGCAGCACATTCTTTAGAGAAAGTATGCCGTGAAGCGCTAGAGAAAGCGGGCTTAACGACGGCTGATCTCGATGCGTTGATTCCGCATCAGGCAAATGGACGCATTGTTGAAATTATGGCCCGGGTTTTGGAACTACCTGAGGGCTGTGCTGTAGCCAATGATATTGAGACCATGGGCAATACCTCCGCAGCTTCGGTCCCGCTGGCGATGGAAACGCTATTAGCTTCGGGTGAATCCAAGCCCGGCGATACCGCGTTGCTCATTGCTTTTGGTGCCGGTCTGTCTTACGCATCGCAAGTTGTTACTCTGCCGATGTTCCAGGCCTGAGAGGCTAGATAAGATTTGTTAGCCCAGTAACTTGGGCTACGCCATCCCAGCCACCCGCTGGTGCTGTTAAGCCAAATAACTGTGCGATGGTGGGTGCTATATCTATGGTGTGTACCGAAGAGAGTACTTCTTGCCCGCCTTCAATTGCGGGATGTCCACCGGTGACAAAAAATGGTATCGGTAGGGTTGTACTGTGTCCGTGATTTCCAGGAATAGGATTCGATAGTGTCCCAGGATCACTGAAACGCCAGCCTTGTTGGCAGTAAGCAACAACATCTCCTGCTCGTTGTCCAAGCATGGATTCGGTTATTGGTTCTGCTTTTTCAATTCCAGTAGCGTCATTATAAATTTCAATTATCCGTGATATTGCGGCCTGGCGATCAGCCTCGTCTCCGGTAAAGTAAATCAGTTCTGAGCCGCCGTTTTGAGCTATTACACAGCGCCCAGATAGCAGAGGATCAGAATCCAGTGTGTTGTGCATAGTGACTACTTGGGTGGGAATGGACCAGTCCATGGAGTGATCAGCGAGCACAAAAATAACACTGCGTTCCCATCTATTGGTGTTCTGCAAAAACTGAGTGAAACGAGATATTTGGTAGTCGGAGTTCATCAGAGAGGCGTTGCGGGCAAGTCGCCATGAAGGACCGGACAGATCCAGATGTCCAACCCGGTCGATATCACCAAGGTTGGCAAAAATCAGGTTGGGGGCGTGCTTGTCAACCGTGTCAATAAGCGCATCGATAGTGAAGTTGTCTGGGGCGTGCCCGGTGCCTGGGACTAAAGGGTTTGGGGCCCATTCAATGCAGGCGCGGCCACCGAAGAGCCCATGCAGGTAACGCTTAGAGAGCACACTAGCGGTTACTAAACCAAGTTCGGTGCGTAACCGGTCCAGGAGAGTAGCTGCTAACAAGTCGCTTGCCATGTCCAGATCGCGTACTTTACCGAGTTCTGGATCGTAGATTGAATTGGCGGGAACCCCTGAACGGTATGGGTGAACCCCGGTCATCATTGCCGTGTGGTTAGGAAGGGTTTCTGCCACCATGATGGCGTTAGCATTGAGGTAATTGATTCCAGAAGAAGCTAATTCGGACAGATGTGGCGTTAATGCAGTACCGAGTTCATCGGGCCGCATCCCATCAACAACAAGAACATAAATATCTCGTTCGGAATTAGCTGATGCCGTCGGAACCACCCCGGCATTAGCCTTTGAAGTGGCTGTGAGAAAGGTTCCGCTGACAGCTAGGCCAGCTCCAGCAAGTGCGGATCGTCGTGATATTCCCGGTGTCATGTACTAATCCTCAGCTTGCAAGTGGTCATTATTGCGTGGGTTCCAATGGTGTGCTCGTGCTCATATCGGTCAGAGTGGATATTTCATCCTCACTAAGACATACCGATTGAATTATCCCTTTGTACCAGTTTATCGGGTAGTCGGTCAGTGTTTTGATAGGCGAGATTGGATCTGGAATGAAATTCGATAGCGCTACGACTGTGGTGGGTGTGGATAGGGTATCGACAAGCTGCATGAGTAATGACCATGCGGCGCTGGGTATCATCCAGGCTATTTCACTGCTAATAAGCAGGTAATCAACAAGATTCAGTAGGCTAACTTCCGAAAGTGCGATTGTGTCTGTCAGGTGTCCTCCGATACTGCTGGCGCCAATGCCAAAGAGATAGGTCAGCAGGGGGTCGTCAATGAGGCCAACTAACCCGCCGATATCGGAGCTTTGCTGCGGTTGGGCGAGCAAGGCTGGTACTCGAATGAAGTTCAAGAGGTCTTTGAGGGATCCGGCTTGTTGGCTAAAGGCCTCAAAGAGAGGGTCATCTGATGGTGGGGCAAAAAATTTTACTGCCCGATCAACGGCACGGCCTATAGGAAAATCAGCTACTGCAGGACAGCTTGGGCTGGCAATATTTATGCCCTGGGCCATATCAACAATTTCCGGTGCCATGATGTTGGGGTAGACATCGGCAATGAGCGCAGTGTTTTCCTCATTGGAATCGATATTTTGGGCAATACAGGTGGTTGATAAGGCTTTTTGAATAGCTTTTGCTGCTGAAATCACTATCGATGGACCATAATTGAGCCCTAAGGAAAACAGTATGCTGGCTCCATAGAGTGATGGCATAGCGCTGTTAATGATTTTGGCGGGGATGCTGAAGATGTAGAGGCCAAGGATTGCGGTTTCGATGGCTTGGTTGAGGGTGAGGTTTTGGAGGCGGAGGCCGCTGGTGTGTTCGCCGCGTCGGATTTCTAGGAGGGTGCTGACGATGTAG
>JBOFCS010000009.1:0-9893 GCA_051646185.1 Mycobacteriaceae bacterium
CGTCGTAGCCGATCATTGCGCTAGTCCAGCCATCGCCAATGCGCGCAGCCCGGCGTAGGGCGGCATCGCTATGCCCTCCGATGTAGAATGGAACAGGTTGTGCTGGACTCGGGCTCATTTGCAGTCTGTCAAAGTCATAAAATTTTCCATGGTGTTCAACCATGCCACCGGCGAGAATGAGCTTAAGTACATCAATCATTTCATTAACTCGAGCGCCCCGTTGTTCGTAGGGGACCCCACACCATCGAAATTCTTCAGGCGCCCAACCTACACCTAACCCTAGACCAAAACGATCCCCCGTCATCGCTGCTATGGAGCCAATTTGGCGTGCAAGGACTACCGGGTTACGTGAGCCAAGTTTGAGTACCTGAGTGTAGAAACCAATAGTTGAGGTCACCGAACCCATTGCAGCAGCGGCGATGAGTGGATCAACCCATGGTGTGTGGCAATCCCACATTCGTGATCCATCGGGGGTATAGGGATACTTCTCCTGTGCTGTTTCCATAAAAAACAGCGAGTCTGGCAAAGCAATTGAAGAAAAGCCAGCTTCTTCAGCTGTCTTAGCCAGGTCGGTTAGTTGATTAAGTGGATTCATGGCCACCGCAAGGGTGAATTTTATGGGCATAGGATTTCTACCACTAACTTTCTCGTATTTGGGGTTTGTCTTGGCCTACTACCCACATGGAAAAATATTGGGAACCACCGCCATAAGCATGTCCCACGGCCTTTTGGGCATCCAGGATTTGGTGGTCACCAGCCCGGCCCATTACCTGCATAGCAGCTTCGGCAAAGCGGATCATTCCTGAAGCGCCAATAGGATTAGAGGACAGCACTCCACCGGAGGGGTTGACAGGCAACTTTCCGCCAATGGCAGTTTGTCCTGTTTCGGTGAGTTTCCAGCCTTCACCGATTGCCGCAAAACCTAAATTTTCGAGCCACATAGGTTCAAACCAGGAGAATGGAACGTATATTTCAGCAACGTCGATCTCGCTAAGTGGATCGGTGATACCCGCGGCCTTCCATAGAGCCGTTGCAGCATCTCGGCCTGATTGGGGGTTAACCTGATCTCTACCAGAAAAAGTAGTGGGTTCAGTGCGCATGGATGTTGCATGTATCCAGGCCACTTTTTTATCGGAAGCGAGAATCTTATTTGCTGATTCCTCGTCGCCAATGACAATGGCGCAAGCCCCATCAGAGGATGGGCAGGTTTCATCAAAACGGATAGGGTCCCAGAGCATTGGGGAAGCTTGGACCGATGCGAGGGTGATATCAGGTTGTTTCAGATGGGCATAAGGGTTTTTACTGCCATTAAGTCTATCTTTGACGGCAACCATAGCTCCGATATGTTCTGGCGCCCCCGAACGTCGAATATAGGACCGGATATGCGGAGCGAAATAGCCGCCAGCGCCAGCGCCAACTGGCATATTAAAGGGTACAGGTATAGATAAAGCCCACATCGCATTTGATTCAGATTGCTTCTCCCAGGAAATTGCTAACACTCTTTTGTGAATACCTGAAGTTACCAGCGAACTTGCAACAATGCCAGTGGAACCACCTACTGAGCCGGCAGTATGTACTCGCAGTAATGGTTTACCAATGGCTCCTAAAGCTGTTGCCATAAAAAGCTCTGGCATCATGCTACCTTCGAAAAGATCAGGAGCTTTACCAACAACTACCGCATCTATATCTGACAAATTCAAGCCAGAATCCAGAAGAGCTCTGTCGATGGCTTCTCGGCACATTCCAGACATCGAAACATCTTGTCGCTTAGTAACATAGCAGGTTTGCCCTGTTCCTAATACAGCTGCTAGTTGTTTACTCATCAGAGTTTTCCTTCGAGTATGGCAACAAGGTTTTGTTGAAGTAAAGGTCCGCTTGTTGCGTGGGCAAGGGCCCTCCCTGCGTGTCCATCGATGATGGCGCGGGCGGCATGGCCCAATCTCTCTAGCCCAGCCGCGAACATCGGATTTCCCGATAATGCCCCACCCGAAAGGTTAATTGGTACTGAATCGGTAAGTGACATGGCAGAAGTCAAGATGATTTCTTGATGACTAAAAGGGGCGTGTAACTCGGCAAGATCGAGCCCTGACAGGTTTCCTTTGGCTGCGGCAACAGCAGCTACAGTGGCTGAGGGGGCTAGGGTGAGGTCGCGAGAGCCAAAGGAGGGCGGATCAATTCGATGTTCAATACCGGTAATCCAGGCTGGGTTAGCGCACAGTTCTTTAGCCTTTCCTTCGGAAGCCAGCACCACAGCGGCAGCCCCATCAGTAATTGGTGCACAATCATGTGCCCGTAATGGATCGGCAATAAATGGTGTGGATAGTAAAGCCTTGGTGCTGAAATTTCCAGATAGTTGTGTTAATGGATTATTGAGAGCTGCTTTTCGGCTACGGGAAACAACTTCTGCCATACTCTCTTCGCTCCATTTACCTTGATCTAAACCAGATCGTGCTTGCAGTCCAGCTAAGGCGAGAGAGTCTGGCCACAGCGGTGCCACAAGATAGGGATCAGTTTGCAGTGCAAGTATTTTACGTAAATTTCCGGCAGAAGACTTTCCGAAACCGTAGACCAAAGCAGTGCTTATTTCCCCGGTTTTAATTTTCACCCAAGCCTCATACAATGCCCAGGCAGCATCCATTTCAACATGGGATTCGTTGATAGGTGGCACAGCTCCGATGGAGTCGATAGCAGAAATAAACGAAAATGCCCTTCCTGCTAAATAATCGGAAGAACCCGAACACCAGAAATCGATATCAGATTTTGTGATACCTAAATCAGCGTAGAGCTGGTTAAACAACGGTACTAACATCTCCACACCGTTGGTGGTGCCAATGGTTTCTCGTACATGGGGGGCATGGGCAAAGCCCACAATTGCGATATTTGTCATAGTTGGCCTTATAGATGCTGTTTGTAGGTGTGGTAATCTGCGTCAGCTTCCCCAGATGGCCGAAAGTGATCGATATTCTCCAAGGAATAGCCCCATTGCTCCTCGGGTTTCCATACAGCCTGCACCTTCATGCCCATATGGATTTCTTCGGGAGTGCACTCAAGAACTAAGTGTAAGAAGGGAATATCAGCGCCTTCGAGCAAGATATAAGCGGCTATATAGGGTGGCTTAATGCGCTGTCCAAGGAATGGGACATTGACTATGCAATAGGTGGTGACGATACCGTGGTCTGGTAGTTCTACTTGTTCGCTGGTGGGTCGACCGTCTACTGGGCTGGCGGCTCTTGGCGGGACATAAACTTTGCCTTTGGCATCAGTCTTTCCGCCAAATATCTTGCCCTCGTTAAGTCCTCGTAAAAAATTACTTTCTTCGGCAGAGGCGGTATGTGTATAGGTCAGATCCACTGGAGTGGTAATCATGGTGACGGGCGGTAGTTTCACGGCAGTCGGTGACTGTTCTAGAGTGAGTTCGGTAATCGGGAGGAAGTAGGCGATATCGCTGATACTCCCGGTGCAGTTGTCGGACCAATAGATGCCGACCCGCATTCCGGTGTGCATTACTTCAGCTGACGGCACGTTCACAACGTGCAGTAGGGCAGTGTCAGCGCCATCGAGAATGATGAGTGCCCAGGCGAAGGGTATGTCCAGCGGTTGTCCGGCAATCGGTTTGCCTTGCCAGGTCCAGGTAGTGACGGTTCCGATGCTGCTTACCTGTACAAATTCAGATAATGCTTCACTGGTATCGGGGTCATATTCGACTGGGGGGACGTGAACTTTCCCGTTAGTGCCGCGAATGCCAAGCACACAGTGGTCTCTGAGGCCAGTGAGGAATGCGCCTATCACTGGCCCGGTGGATCGGGTGTAGGAAAAAGTCATCTGTAGTGCAGCGCTCAGGGGGCGCTGCTGGGAATTAATCTTTTCGGAACTCTGGATTACTGTCACATAATGGAGTAGAACAGGTTCTAGTAATTAGGGCAAGCTTTTTAACGACAAGATTTTTATGGTGCAACAGATTAGTTTAGAGAAAGACTGAGGCAGCGTGATGGCTCAATCAATGAAGTTAGGCTTGCAGCTTGGTTATTGGGGTGCTCAGCCCCCAGATAACGCCGAAGAATTGGTGTTGGCAGCTGAAAGTGCCGGTTTTGATTCCATATTTTCTGCTGAGTCTTGGGGCTCGGATGCCTTCTCCCCTTTAGCTTGGTGGGGATCGGCGACCAGCAGGGTGCGGTTAGGTACGTCAATTGCGCAGATTTCGGCTAGAACTCCCACTTCTTGCGCAATGCACGCATTGACCTTGGACCATCTCAGCGGTGGGCGGCATATCCTTGGCCTTGGGGTTTCTGGTCCGCAGGTGGTTGAAGGTTGG
Source organism: Mycobacteriaceae bacterium (assembly GCA_051646185.1). Taxonomy (GTDB): domain Bacteria; phylum Actinomycetota; class Actinomycetes; order Mycobacteriales; family Mycobacteriaceae; genus JBOFCS01. The sequence continues at coordinate 4,313 of JBOFCS010000009.1, forward strand.
TACGGCCAGCCTTTTGGTAAACCCTTGGCCCGGACTCGGGAATATGTTTCGATAATTCGCCAGGTGCTGGATAGGCAGCAGTCAGTGGTTCACCAGGGCCAGCATTATCAACTGCCTTACCAGGGAAAATTTGGTACCGGACTTGGCAAATCGCTAAAACCGATTACCCATCCACGACGAGCAGATTTACCTATTTGGTTAGGGGCGGAAGGGCCTAAGAATGTTGCTTTAGCTGCTGAGATTGCTGATGGCTGGCTTCCGATTTACTACTGTCCCAGGGTGGCCCCCATGTATAACGAATGGCTTGACGAGGGCTTTTCTCGACTGGGGGCTCGTCGATCTCGATTAAACTTTGAGATTGCTGCTACCACCCAGGTGGTGGTTACCGATGATGTTGCAGCAGTGGTCGATTCGATGAAACCTATTATAGCCCTGTACTTGGGGGGAATGGGCGCCCCGGAACTCAATTTTCATGCCCAGGTCTACATACGTATGGGCTATCAAGATGTGGTTGAGGATGTGGCTCGACTCTTTTTAGCAGGACGTAAAGCCGAGGCGGCAGCGGCAATACCCAATGAATTAGTAGCTGAAAGCATGATTGTTGGAACTGAGCCTGAGGTAAAAGTGCAGATTCAACAGTGGCGGGATTCGGGGGTGACCATGCTGGTGGTGGGTTGTCGGAATGTGCATCAGATTAGGCAGCTTGCTGATCTATGTAAATAATATAGAACTTGTTATATTTTTAAGTACCGAAAATTGGAGGATTAGTGGCCGTCGAACCGGTTCAGTCAGCGGTTATTGGGTTATGGAATATTGCTGAAGCTGATCCACAGCGGATTGCTCTAGTGGACTGTCAGGAGCAGCAGCTGAGCTATGGGCAGCTAACTGGTTTAGCCAATAAGTACAGCCGAGGTTTGCAAAAATTGGGTCTGGGGACGGGAGATGCCGTGGTTCTTATGATGCCTAATGGCGCTGATTTCCTTGCAGTTTACTTTGCTGCGATGCAAATAGGTTTGTACGTGGTTGCGGTAAATTGGCATCTGACCGGGACTGAAGTTGCATATATCCTCAACGATAGTGAGGCTAAGGCATTTATTACCGATCAAGAATTTGCTGAGACAGCGGCCAGTGCGGTTGCTGTCTCAGGGTTGGACGCGCATCGTTGTTTTTCCTCCGGTATAGCCCCTGGCTTTGGAAAATTGGCGGATCTGGGAAATGCTCAAGATTTAACTCGGCCCGACGATAGAACTACTGGCGGGGCTATGCTCTACACCTCGGGAACTACAGGTAAACCCAAAGGGGTTCGTCGTCCGCTCACCGGAGCAAATCCAGATATTGTCCCGGATGCTTCCACATGGTTTTTTTCCATTTTTGGGCTGGCGCCTCATGATGATCATGTTCATATTTGTGGTTCCCCGATGTATCACACGGCGGTACTCAATTTTGTTGCTATTTCCCTTCAATTGGGACATCAAGTTGTTTTAATGGATAAGTGGGACCCTGAACAGATGCTAAGGTTGATGGACAAGTATCGAGTCACTCACAGTCATATGGTTCCCACGCAGTTCCACAGATTGCTGGCCCTCCCCGAAGAAGTCAAGGAACGCTATAGTCTTGCTTCGCTGCGCACCATGATTCACGGTGCGGCGCCCTGTCCGCAACAGACAAAGCGGCACATGCTTGATTGGTGGGGGCCAGTGGTGACTGAGTACTATGCTGCCACCGAAGGTGGAGGAACGGTAATTTCAGCTAAAGAATGGCTGGAAAAGCCCGGATCAGTGGGCTTGTCCTGGCCGGGATCAATTGTGAAAGTCCTTGATGCAGAAGGAAAAGAATTACCAGTAGGGGAGCCTGGGCAGGTATATATGAAAATGGGGACTTCAAATTTTGAGTACTATCGCGATGAGAAAAAAACTCAATCATCCAGGTTGGGTCAACTTTTCACGTTAGGAGATATTGGTTATTTGGATGCAGATGGATATCTTTTTCTCTGTGATCGCAAGAGCGATATGATTATTTCTGGTGGGGTAAATATCTACCCAGCAGAGATTGAAAGTGAACTTGCTGTTCATCCTAAGGTTGCTGATGTTGCGGTATTTGGTGTTCCCCATCAAGATTGGGGTGAGGAAATCAAAGCTGTGGTGCAGCCGATGGAGGGAATTGTGGGGAGTCCGGCTTTGACTGAGGAGCTTATGAAGTACGCCAGTACACGATTGGCTAAGTTTAAACTTCCCAAGTCTATTGATTATGTTATGGAATTGCCCAGAGATCCTAATGGAAAGTTATACAAACGTAGATTGCGTGATCCCTACTGGGAGGGAAGGGATCACGCAATCTAGAAGTTGTTAATTTCCAGTGAAGCCGGGCATTCTCTTTTCGGCAAAGGCGCGTGGACCTTCTTGTGCATCAGTACTTTTGAATACTTCGGCGCCAAGCTTGGCATCGATGTTGAAGGCTTCGTTTTCTGGCAAACATTCGGTGTCTCTAATCGTTTTGAGGATAGCTTGCACTGCCAGTGGACCGTTGGCGCAGATCAACTCAGCTAGCTCGAGCGCTTTAGTGAGGGCCTGTCCATCCGGGACGACATGCCCAATGAGTCCAATTTCTTTGGCTTCTGGAGCTTTAATATGACGCCCAGTAAGGAGGAGATCGGCTGCGATGGTGTAGGGAATCTGGCGGACTAAGCGAACTGCTGAACCGCCCAGGGGAAACAAGCCCCACTTTGCTTCTGATACCCCAAAACGAGCACTTTCCCCGGCTATTCGAATATCCGTTCCTTGGAGAATTTCGGTACCACCAGCAATCGCTGGACCTTCGATTGCGGCAATTAATGGTTTTGTTAGTCTTCGTCCTTTAAGTAATGCGTCAATTTTTGACAGATCAAAATTTCCACCAGCAAAACTATCGCCAGGATGAGACACTGTCATTGCTTTGAGATCTGCTCCAGCACAAAAAGAACCGTTAGAGCCGGTGAGTATTGCCACGCGAATATCGGGGTCTGAATCAACCTGGTTCCAAGCGTCCCGCATGATTGCCATCATCTCCCCGGATAGGGCATTGCGGGCTTCTGGTCTATTCATGGTGACGATGAGGATATGGCCACGTTTTTCTACAAGGCAATGTTTTTCTTCAGAGACAGGAGCTTCCGCGACCGCGTTGGGGGTCGCAGATGCAGGGCTGGTGGTAGTCATAGGGAGCCTCCAACAGTGAGAAGGTGGGTGGGCGAAATTGCCCCTTGCCAGAAACAGTAACACGTTCTACTTTTATCACTATGGCCTTAAATATTGCGGATCTTGTGGAGCATGCTGTTGATCTAGTTCCTGATCGTGTTGCCTTGGTGGATGGGTGTGTGGATAGCCGCGAACTTACCTATGCACAATTAGAGGAACGAAGTAATAAACTAGCTCATTACTTGCAGCGCCAAGGAGTAAAGCCGGGGGATAAGGTGGGGATTTATTCTCGGAACACCATCGAAGCGGTAGAAGCGATGATCGCGATCTTTAAAGCGCGAGCAGTGATGGTCAATGTGAATTACCGTTATGTTGAGAATGAACTTCACTATATTTTTGATAATTCTGATATGGTCGCGCTAATTTTTGAGCGTCGCTATGCCGACAAAGTGAGCAATGTGCTGGCGCATACACCATTAATCACCACCGCACTGGTAGTTGAGGATGGAACTACTGCAGTGTCTTCGGCGATCCCCTACGAACAGGCTCTTGCTGAAAATTCAGGGGTCCGTGATTTTGGAGAACGAAGTGCGGACGATATTTACATGCTCTATACCGGGGGGACAACGGGTAACCCGAAGGGTGTGATGTGGCGTCATGAGGATATTTACCGGGTTTTAGGTGGGGGAATCAACTTTGTTACTGGTGAATACGTTGAAGATGAATGGGGGCTAGCCCGAATGGGGGCTGAAAATCCGGTAATGACAAGGTTTCCCATACCCCCAATGATTCATGGTGGAGCTCAATGGGCGACTTTTCAGAGTCTTTTTGGCGGTGGCAAATGTGTTATGTACCCAGAATTTGATGGAGCAGAAATTTGGCGCATTGTTGACCGGCATAAAGTTAATCTCATTTTTATTACTGGAGATGCAATGGCCCGGCCGATGCTTGATGCCTTAGAGACCGAAACATATGATTTATCTTCACTATATCTGATGGCTTCTAGCGCTGCACTTTTTTCTCCCAGCATCAAGGAAAAGTTCCTAGAGCTACTGCCTAATCGGATGATTACCGATTCTATTGGCTCTTCAGAGACCGGATTTGGCGGAATGAGCATTGTAGCTAAGGGTATGGAAAACACCGGTGGGCCCCGAGTGAAAATAGATGCCTCAACAACTGTTCTTGATACTGACGGAAAGCATATTGAGCCTGGTTCAACAAAGGTAGGTCAACTTGCCCGCCGAGGTCATATTCCGATGGGGTATTACAAAGATGAGGCTAAATCTGCCGCAACCTTTAAAGTTATTGACGGGGTGCGGTATTCGATTCCGGGAGATTTTGCAAAAGTCGAGTCAGATGGTTCGGTCACTATGCTTGGACGAGGCTCGGTTTCGATTAATTCCGGTGGGGAAAAGATATACCCAGAAGAAGTTGAAGGGGCTTTAAAATCGCATCCAGATATTTTTGATGCTCTAGTTGTTGGGGTTCCTGATGAGCGCTTTGGCCAGCGTGTTGCAGCGGTTATTCAAGCCCGTAAGGAAGTTCAGCCAACCCTTGTAGAAATTAATGAGTTACTCAGGCAACAGCTTGCTGGATATAAAATTCCACGCATGTTGTGGTTCGTAGATCAGATTAAAAGATCCCCTGCGGGTAAACCTGATTACCGTTGGGCCGCTGAGTACGTGGCTAGCTGCGAACCTGATGAAAATTCTGACTTAATGTCTGCTCGTCTAACTACCGAAACGGTGATTGAATGAATACGGATCTTTGTAATCGCTTTGGCATTAAGTATCCTATTTTTGGGTTTACTCCTTCGGAAAAAGTTGCCGCAGCTATTAGCCGTTCTGGAGGGATGGGTATTCTTGGTTGCGTTCGCTTTAATGATCCCGAAGAACTTGAGACGGTACTGCAATGGATGGATAGCAACACGGATGGGAAACCGTATGGCGTTGATATTGTTATGCCAGCAAAGATCCCAACAGAAGGTGCTTCGGTTGATTTGGCAAAACTGATTCCGCAACAGCATCAGGATTTTGTGAATAAGACCTTGCTGGATTTGGGTATTCCACCAATCGACGGTGATACAAAAAAATCTGAAGGTGTTCTTGGGTGGTTGCACTCAGTAGCAAGATCGCATGTTGATGTGGCACTTAAGCACCCTATTAAGTTAATTGCCAATGCTTTAGGCTCTCCCCCTAAAGATGTCATCGATTTAGCACATGCATATGGGGTTCCAGTGGCGGCATTGGCAGGTAAGGCTCAGCACGCCCAACGACATGTTGCTAATGGTGTTGATATTGTTGTGGCCCAAGGTTATGAGGCTGGTGGGCATACTGGAGAAATCGCCTCAATGGTGTTGATCCCAGAAATAGCTGATGCGTTGCAGGGTAAAGCTCCAGTACTTGCGGCAG
>JBOFCS010000043.1:0-20547 GCA_051646185.1 Mycobacteriaceae bacterium
AAAAGCGTGGATATTCAGATATTGAACTGGTTATCGCAGGCAGTGATAGTCCTAATTCGGTGGGGTATCTTGCTGCCGTTGCTCAAAAATATTGTTCAGTTTCAGGGTTAACTTTTACTGGTTACGTGGCGGAAGAGCAAGTCTCCAAAATCTTTGGTTCAGCAACAGTTGTGGCATTTCCTTACTCCTCAACGACGGGTAGCTCTGGAGTTTTGCATCAAGCCGGGGAGTACGGACGAGCAGTTGTGTTGCCGAGAATCGGCGATTTGATCGATTGCATTGAAGAAGAAGGTTTTCAAGGTGTTTATTTTGAAGCCGGAGATTCCCAAGATCTAGCTGATGCTCTCGCAGCGGTTCTGGATAATCCAGAACTGCAAGAATCCTTGGGTCGTAAAAATTTTGCGGCAGCCGCAGGTATTCCGATTTATGAAGTAGCGCATTGGTATACGGTCCATATTCGCCGACTTATGGCGGGGTCAAAATCATGAGAGGACCAGATCTGAGTGAGGTAGGTGGGGAGAAACTTGCAGTTGATAACAGTACAACCAAAACTGGGATTCTTTCTTTAGTGCGAAGTGGTGGCGTTCTGGCAGCGGCGACCCTTATTGCAAATGCTGGAAATTATGCCCTGAATCTGGTGTTAGGAAGATGGCTAACTCCGGCCGAGTTTTCCGATGCAACGCTGATGATCACTTTGATGTTCACAGTTACTTCTGTGTCGCTCTGTCTTCAGTTGGTAGCAGCTCGTGCGGTGGGCGCTAGTGGCTCAAAAGCCCAAACAGCTATCAAAATGCTTACTCGGCGTGCCTGGATTGCTGGTGTTATCGTCGCTTTGGTCCTTGGGATTGGAGCGCCGTTATGGCACTCCGTGTTTCACACCGAATCGGTAATCCCTTTGGTAGTTTTAGCTGTTGGCATGCCTTGGTACTTAGTTCAGTCCGTTGGGCGGGGAGTGTTGCAAGGCGATCTGCGTTTTGGTCGGTTGGCAGCTAGCTTGCTGGTCGAGATGGGGGTTAGGTTAGTGGTGAGTATTGTTCTGGTCGTTGCGGGTTTAGGGGTGACTGGTGCAACGATCGGTTTAGCTGCTTCGTTTTTTGCCACCTGGTTAGTGGTCCGGGGTGTCAACGCATATTCGGTAGTTCCAGGTGTACTCGCAGATTCTGGTAGTGGGCCTTATGCTGCAGCAATTGCGGTGCTAGTTGTTGGACAGATTGTCATTATGAATGGCGATGTTCTTATTGCAAAAGCCTTTTTGAACCCTGATGATGCTGGTGTATATTCAGTTATTGCCCTGGTGGGCCGTGCAGTGTTCTTTGTGTCGTGGTCAGCGACGATGGTGATCTTTCCGGCAGCAGCTCGTCGACATGCTCAGCACCAGGAAACTCGGTCACTGTTGATTACCGGAGCAGGTGTAGTTGCTGGGCTTGGTGCCGGATGCACTGTTGGTGCGTATATTTATGGCGATGAGATAGTGCGTATCATGTTAGGCGGAAAGTACTTTGGCCTTTCCCACCAACTAGGAGAATACGCTTTGGCAACAACACTGTTTGCCGTGGCCAACCTCATTGCCAGTTACCACCTATCCACGCATCGGCTGTTGGAATCTAGAGTTTTGCTATTTGGTGCTTTTGTTCAGACCGCTATTCTCTTGTTATGGCATAGCTCTACGGTGCAGCTTGTGCATGCTCAGCTAGTGTCAATGGGGATGCTGTTATTGGCGATATTCTTCTGTCAATGGGTGTCGGGTCAAGATCGAAAGTCTACCGTGCGTAGTAGTGAAGGAGTCATCGCGTAATGAGCACTGCCTCCACACCGGGATATCAGGCCTATCGTTTATGGGCTCAAAATACTCTTACTGTGCGACCACAGATATCAGTAGTTGTGCCAACGTATAACGAAGAAATTCGGATTCTTCCAACGGTAGGTGCCATTGCTACGCATATGAGTTCACGCAGCCAACCGTGGGAATTAATTATTGCTGACGACGGTTCAACTGATCGCACTGTCGGCTTGTTATCAGAACTTGGTTTAGCCAATATGAAAGTACTCGTAGCTGAGCGCAATGGTGGTAAAGGAAGCGCCGTGCGCCGCGGAATACAGGCAGCGCGTGGCGATTTTGTGTTATTTGCTGATGCTGATCAGTCCACGCCCATCGAGCAGATTGAGCAGTTTCTTGCCGAGTGTACGTCAGGTGGTTGTGATGTTGTGATTGGTTCCCGTGCGGTGGCCGGGTCGGCAGTTCGAGGTAAAAGTTTATTGCGGAGAATTCTCAGTCGAGGGTTAAGAACTTTTGTCTTTGCGTTGACTGGCTTGCGAATAACCGATACCCAGTGTGGATTTAAATTATTTACTGCCCAAGCGGCTCAACAACTTTTCAGCAGTCAGGTTGTTGACGGGTTTTCCTTTGACCTTGAAGTATTATATTTGGCCAAAAAAGCTGGGTTAAAGGTCCGGGAGGTCCCGGTTCAGTGGTATGACGCACCGGGTTCCACGGTTGCCGCGGCAAAGGTGAGCTTACAGTTTGTTGCAGAGTTGATCCGCATCAGGACACGAGATATGACTGGTCGTTATGATAACTTAGGAAATGCTTCCCGGATGACAAAGAATGAGGTCACAGATGAAGATTGAGGTAACGCACAACGATAAAAAAGTGCTTATTGGTCTAGAGGGGCGTTTTGATGCCCACGAAGTCCAGGACTTCCGATCTACTCTTGATCCTTTGCTGGAAAGTGGTAGTTGGATAAGCGCTGATCTCAGTGAAGTTGTTTTTATTGATTCCAGTGCATTAGCAGAGTTGGTTCGCGCACGTAAACGAGCACGCGCTGCCGAGGGTGAATTTATTGTGTCAGCATTATCGGACTCTGCTCGCGTCATTTTTGAACTCACTGGTTTAACGGCTGCGTTGACGACAGCTCGCACGGATTTTGGTCAGTGATTGCAGTGGCGCCAGTTGCTAGCTCAGAAGCGGTTTTGCGAGGCGAACTAGATAGGCTTCGCGATGAGCGAGATAGTGCCATTGCCGCGCTAGTTGATACTCAAGATCGACTTGCTGCGGTGGGGGCGCTGATGCAGATTCCGGTAGCAACTCTTGAGGAAAATGAAGTTATAGAAAGAACTTTAGCTGAGGCATTGGAGTTAACTGGTTCTGATGCCACCCGATTTTCAGCGGAAAACTCGGACATAGTTGTTATTGCTCAACATTATTCGCCGGTTATTGTCCAAGAGCTACGATTCGCTATTGATAAAAAATCTGCGGACCAGCTAACTGGAACCAGAGCTGTGGTGCCGGTTCCAGGATTGCAGAGCGGGCTACTCATCGCCATTCGCCGGGGTAAAAAACCGTACTCCACCGGTGATCTGCAGATGCTGGAAACAGTTGCCGCAGCAGTAGGAAAACTTCGTGAACTTGCTCATCGGCATTACGATGAAGTGCAGCGGGCAACGATTGAACGTGAGCATAGACTTGCCTCAGAGTTAGCTCAAGCCGTGTTGCCAACCTCTGCGCCCAGTATTGCTGGTTTAGATGTGTACTCACAATGCGTCCAAGCCGCAGTTACTGGCGGCGACCTACTAGTTTTTTCAGTTGTGGGTGGGGTGCTGTGGTTTGCCGTTGGTGATGTTGCCGGTAAGGGTCTACCCGCAGCAACTGTGATGACACGAACAGTTAGTGCTTTGCGGGTGGCATTTTTGACCAGTAATTCCACAAACCCGGCTGGAGCGGTTGAAGCGGTCGCAAGGGAATTAAACGCTTATTTAGACAGTGCTGAATTATTTGTCACTTTAGCCGTGGGTACGGTAAATCCGCAGGAAAAAACTCTCAGAATTTGTAATGCTGGTCATTCACCACTTATGTATCGTGGGGCAAATAGTTTTTCCTGCAGAATAATTGATCCAACGTGTCCTCCGGTTGGAGTGCCATTTGGTACCCCAACAACAGTTGAACTTGATTTTGAATCTGGTTCAGTACTGCTAGTTGGTACTGATGGTCTGGCAGAGCAGGATGACCCTCAAGGAAATCTATTTGGCTATGAACGTATTTCCGGCTTCATGTCAGAGCAGGATTCAGGTGCTCAGAAAATTGGAAGAAATCTGATGGCGGCAGTTGATGAACATGCTGCAGGTATGCCAGCAGCGGATGATCGTACTTTGGTGGTATTACAGGCCGTGGAGTTCCAGCAATGAACGGCGGTAATGCCGAGATGACGGATGGCTGCAGTGTTGAGCTAGCAGCAGATCTAGAAGCTATCCGAGAGTTAGGTCCGTGGCTTAGGGTATTTCTTGAGCAAGTGGAGCGACTTGAGTTATACGCAAAACTGGAACTTGCGGTACATGAAGTATGTGTCAATATTGTTCAACATGCTTATCCCAATAGCTCAGGAACCATAAGGCTACAGGCCTATTCTGGTGCTGAAGGTATTACTATCTGGATACGTGATAGGGGCATACAATTTAGCCCGGATTCTGTACCACGGCCAATCCCAGGGACGCTGCAAGAGCGTGGTTGGGGCCTTTCGCTGGTAGAGCAGTTGGTAGACCAAGTTGACTATACGCATGAGAAAGGGGAAAACCAGTGGCTTCTTCGAGTGCAATGACGCTGACTATCCATCGGTCGAAGGATGCTGCTGAGCATTCCACAGTAACCATAAGTATAAATGGTCGGCTTGATGCTATGGAAGTTCCCAAGTTGCGTAAGGAATTTGATGATATTCTTGCACAAATTTCGGCTAATTCTGAGACCAAGAGTATTGTCGTTGATCTAGCTGAGGTGAGTTTTATTGATAGTGCCGCCTTGGCGTCCCTAGTGCGATTGCGACGCGAATCAGCTAATGCTGGTTGCAATTTAACGTTAGTTCAGCCAGCCAGCGATGATGCCATGCGCATTTTTAAGTTAACGCAGTTCGATCAAGTTTTTACGATGGTTACCCGTAAAACTGAAGTTGTCAAAGCTCGGCGGGTATTAGTTATCGATGACGATCCGGTATCACGATTGGTTCTGTCACATCTAGTTGCTAAGCAGGGATTTGAGGTTAGTGAGGCTGAAAATATTGATGCTGCAAAAAAATTAGCGTTCAGCAAGAATCCAGACTTAATTCTCTGCGATCAGTGCTTGCCAGATGGAACTGGTCTTGATTTTTTAGCAAATTTACGCAGATTAGGAAACACGGTACCCTTTGTCTTGGTTACTGGCGTTGCTGAATTCACCGGGCCAGAGGTTGCCGCAGAAGCCCCAAGTTTGTCGGGAAGATTAACTAAACCGGTAGATTCACGATCTTTAGTTTCGTGTATAGCTGATATTTGGAGCGGAAGTCTCTAACCAATGAGTTCATTAATCTGGTCAGGTTTTATGCGGCGAGCAGTAAGTCAACTCGATCGCGCGACTATTGGTGTGCAGGCGCTATTATCTGGAATTGTACCGATAAAAACTTTTTCGAAAATCGATAATAGCAAGCAGAACTCGTATTCAGGTAGTGAGAGTTCGATGTATAGTACTATCCGCATTGTTACTGCAAATGTTTTGTTTAATAATCCAAATATAACTCAACTTTGTTCTGATCTTGAGCAGCTGAGCCCGGATATTCTTGCATTGCAAGAGATTACCGAAGATCACCTTGAAGTTGTACGAAGTAGTTCACTTGCTAGTAAGCTGCCACATCGGATTTTTAATCCTGAAGCAAACTTTCATGGCTCAGCAATTCTCAGTCGGCTTCCATTCAGCTCTGCTGAAGTGGCTAATATCGCTGGTAATAAAATGGTGAGCGCATTCGTGATTACTGATGCAGGGGTGATTCAGGTGATCTCGGTGCATGTTATTAACCCGCTTGCTAATAAGATAGATTAGACAAAACGATGGCGTGAACAGCTCAGTTGTTTAGAGAGAATTGCTGTTGACGCTAGGCATGATGAATCACTTCTGGTGCTCTGTGGCGATTGGAATTCGACCCTTCAACATCGGCCCATGAAAAAACTACTACGCCACGGATTATACGATGCTTTTACAGTTGCTGGACATGGTCCACGGTTTAGTTGGCCGTACTGGCCGGATAGCGTTTTTCCGGCCGTAATTCGCTTAGACCACGTTTTGGTAAGTAAAAATCTCAAAGTTTCTTCTGCATATTTAGAACCAAATGTGGGGAGTGATCACAAACGTCTGATAGTTGATCTTGAAATTAATAAGCAATGAGCCAATTACCAGCAGAGGATGAGCTCAAGGCTCAAGCCGATAGTACCGAGAGTTGGGGGGCACGGCATAAACTGCTGATTGTTGCCCTGGTCATTATTGTTATTTTCCATGGTTCTTTGCTATTTTCAGGAAGTTACCAACGAACATATGATGCTTATGTTCATATTTTCTTTGCAGATCACTATGCTAGAGATTGGTTTTCAAGCTGGGATCACCGGTGGTATACGGGATTTTCAGTTCTTAGTTATCCGCCGGGTAGTCATCAAAGCGTTGCGCTACTAAGCCATCTTATTGGCCTTCGTGCTGGTTTTGTGATTGTACAAATTAGCGCCCTGCTTTTGCTGACCATTGGTGTTTATCGGTGGTCAAAGTTGTGGGTAGATCAAGAATCTGCGGGTTGGGCTGCAATACTTTTGGCCGTATCGTCCTCGATTGCGGAAACTGTTCATGTCTTTGGTCAGTTACCTACAACACTATCCTTAGGATTCTTACTTAATGCGTTGCCATTTGTTGATCGTTGGGCTAGAACCGGTAATCGAAAATCTTTAATACTTGGTGTCGCCTTAACGATGGCAACAACAGCTTGCCATCATGTAACAACGCTTTTTGGTGCGGTATTTTTTGTTGGTCCTGTCCTGCTTGCTGCGGTTATGTCAGGTTTGCGGACCCCTTTAGAACAAGAGGGCAAAGGTCATCCAGTCAGGGTAAACGTGGGATTATTGTGGCCGTTAATTGCGCGGAGGCTCAGGAGAGTGCTCCCAGCATTATTGCGTTCGATATTTTTTGGTCTCCTTATGATTATTGCCTTGATTGGGGTAGTTCTGCCTTATTGGCTATATTCGCGCAGCGATCCCATTACCAATGTTTCGATACCCCATGCAAGCCGAGACAGTTTCTTAATCAATCACAATGCTGGACTAGTGTTTTGGTTAATTCCTTGGGGGCTAATGCTACTAGTTTTACCCTATGCTTTGATCCGTGGATTTGCTTCCTCTGCATGGCCTTTGACGGCTTCGCTTTTAGGATTAGCGGTCTTGGGGACCGGTGGTACAACACCTATCCCAAGAATATTATTAGGTGGTGCTTTTGATGTATTAACCCTAGATCGGTTTACTTTTTGGGCCACAATTTGTGTACTGCCGTTGGCTGGCCGCTTTGTCACAAGTGTGTTAAAGGGAACATTGCGAGTAGCTATCGAGGCAAGGCTGGGTAAGTTTTTTGCTGTGGGTTTGCCAGCTGCGTTATTGATATTGCAGCTTATCGTGACAGTAATTTCAGCTAATCTTACCCACTATAGGCCTTTTCAGCCTCCATCGATCGCTATTGAACCCATTGTCTCTTTTCTTAATAAGGATGATCATTCAAACTGGAGGTATCTAACCCTGGGTTTTGGTGATCAAATGGCTTGGTTGTCTGCTAATACTACAGCTGAAACGGTCGATGGTAATTATCATTCTGCCAGGGCCTTACCTGAATTAACTTCCCGCCCAGTTGAGCGGTTAGAAAACTCTAAATATGCTGGTGTTCCAGGAATTGGCAGTTTACAGCAGTTTTTGGCTGTACCAGAAAGGTATTCGCTGAAGTATATCTTTAGTATTGATGATTTTTATGCACCACTGTTAGATGCAAGTGGATGGAAGGATTTGGGAACTCTAGAAAATGGAGTTGAGGTTTGGGAGCGCGCGGATGTGACTCCGCTACCGGCTGTTGGGGTAACGCGGGAGGCTCAGCTTTGGCAGCGATTGATGTGGGGAGTTATTCCACCCTCTGCGATTGTCTTTGCCTTGCTGCTATTGCTATGCGAGCTCTGTGGATTTTTCCCTGAACATAAGGGTAGGCATTATGTATTGCCGCGCAGTATTGCGATTGGGCACGATATAGGGAGGAGAATAATTTCCCCCATTGCATGGATTTACGCTAGCTGTGATGCAGGTCTTGCTCGAGCTGCCGAGAGGATACCTGTCGATAGCGAAACGCCAGTGTTTGATCGCTGGATGCCGATGTTGCCTGTTCTTGAGCGATTAAGGAAATTTGCACACGAGTCTCGTATCCAAAAACCGGGACGACTGGGTGCTTTAGTTGTTATTGGTCTTACTGCTTTTGTTGGTTCATATTTTTGGGTAAAAGAGTCTGCGCTCCGGTCGCCAGGGCAGGTCGTTGCCGACTATTATGACCATTTAGATTTTAGGCGTTTTGATCAAGCTTGGGAATTGCTTGATCCAGATACCAGGCCGAGTTATATTCAGTATCAACGTAACTTGGGATCAGATGGCGGCCTCATTGCCTCCTTTGCAAAGCTGGATTCAGTTGAAGCTGATGTTAAAAGTTCTACCAAAAACCGGGTTTCAGTTTCGGTAACGAGAAAATATTTGACATCGTTACAGGCGTATGAGATTACCGATCAACTAATACTCCAGGATACCGATCAAGGATGGAAGATTGATCTCCCGCCAGTAGATCCAAGTCAGCCAGTCAATCAATTTGATAGTCGAACATCGGTAAATTTTTTGGCACAAGGACGGCGGACTATCGAGGCAGATGCGACCGCAAGGGCAGATATTTTAGATAGGCCACAGTTAGTGCTTAGTGAAGTTAAAGGGCTAAGGGTTGAGGGGCGTTGGGTGGTTATCGGGCAGGTAACAAATGTAGATGTTCAACCTGCAGATGTGACTGTAACAGCGCAATTGCGTAATCAGAATCTAGGCTTGGTCGCTTCATGGAACGCATCACAAGTAATGGTGCACACCTTACTGCCCGGGCAACGAAGCCCGTTTCGATTAGAGTTTCAGTCATTGGCAGGTCTTGGTTCCTATGGAACTGAAGTTGATGGTGGAGTTCAAGCAGCTGGTGATAATTCCTTTGAAGTGGCAGCGCCAGCAACTCCGGTTCAGAATAAGAAGCTTAACGGTCCTGTTGAGTTTGACCCACAGGTAATAACACCTCTTTTTCTTGATCAAGATGCAAGCATTAATTCCTTAGATGTATACGCTAAAGCTGTTGTAACAACAAAAGTTAACCCCTTACGATTGCAAATTCTGCAAGCACGAGTGGAGGGTAAAGACATAGTTGGTCTTATTCGAAACGATGCAACGGTAGAGGCTACTGTTCCACATCTTCTGATTGGTTACAATGACGTACAGGGTCGATTGGCGTGGGTGGATCATGCTTATCTGGAACGCAGTATTGCCCCAGCGCGAACGGTACCGTTCCGTATTCCTTTAGCAAATCCGACAGGCCTTAGTGATATTGCAGTACCAACAACCGCGTATTCAGGTCCGGCCCAAAATATTTGGAATGATAAGTCTTCACTACTATCCGTTCCCAACGGATCGCAGTTTTCAACTGCAGATCTTGTAGTAACAAGTTATGTCAGGGGCGGCCAGTGATGTTGAAAATTGTTCCAGTAGTTATCGTGAGCTTTCTTATCGTGCTCTTTATTTTCCCAGTTAAGGGGGACGCTACCCCTACCGAATTGCAAAATATTCAACTGAAAGCACCGCCAAGTGTGACTGCTGGCGGCAGTGTCACTATCGCTGTGGAACAGGTGAAAACTAATACTAGTGTTTCTCTTTTAGTTATTGGGTCATTCGGAACTGTAAGGCTTTTCGAAGATTCTATAGAAAATATCGCAACTTTCACTCTTGGTGAGAGTATTACAAGAGTATCGGGTGACATTTCTGTGGTAGCAGTAGCTTCGGGTTCTGCTGCTACTACAGTTGTGCGAGTATTGCCGGGACCAGCGGTAAATCCGGTTACTCCTGTTGTGGGCGCTCGATCTATTGTTGCTGATAACACTGATACGGCAATGGTTGTTGCAATGCCGACCGATAGATTCGGCAATGTCATTTCGGATGGTTCCCTTGTGCAGGTGATCAGAGTAAGACCTGACGGATCAACCGAACGCACTGAAGTCCCTATCGTACATCAAATTGCTTGGCAACCAGTAATTGCAGGGACTCTGGCCGGGAAGGGTGAGGTGTCTGTGCAAGCGCAGGAAGCAATAGGACCACGGGTATCGTTAGACGAAGTTGCTGCTCCCCCCTTACCTTTTGGTTTGAAAGTAGCTGATGCAATCGCTGCGAAGAATATTCAGGCGGATGGTCAGGCGTTGCTGGCAGTTCGGACTGAGGTGTTAAAAGATTTTTTTGGAAATATTCAACCAGATGGAACACTAGTTACATTTGAATGGGAGCATGTCCAGGGACGTTCCCTAGCTTCTGTTGTGACGCTAGCAGGTGTTGCCGAATTATTTATTCCAGCACCACAATTACCTGGAACCATAAAAGTTACAGCAAGATGTCGAGGAATTTCAGCAAATCAAGACATCCTCCTAAATTTTGCTTCAGCAGTACGATCGGTGGGGATTGCTGCAAAACGAGTAGCAGCGGGTGTTGAGGTGGCTATAGGCCCAGTGCAACGGGTTAGTGGTGCCTTCGTTCCTGATGGTTCGATAGTGGAAGTCGAGATTAGGGATAATCAGAATATTACTGCTCGAGCATCAGGGCAGCTTATTGACGGAATCCTTACAATAATATTTCCCCCCGATGCGCGTTGGCGGGGTCCTTTAACGGTGACAGCTCGTGTTCTTGGTTCGTCCGATATGGTTGTGCTGCAATGATTACCAGACTGAGATTAAAAAGAAATATTGCTGAGGTATTGATCCTTATTGTTTCTGTTTTGGTAATTATTGTAGTGGCTTTTTCTGCACGGTTACTGTCAACGTCTCTCTCTTTAGAAGAGCGGTCGACCGCTTTGCATGAAGTAACTGAGTTACCAAAGGATTCGGATCTTCTTGTGGAGTGGGAACCAGACCCAGAACTTCAAGGTCGGGTACTTGAACCGGCTACTCGTACAGCTCTGGAAGCAGCTTATGTGCGGGCGTGGGCGGCCTTAGGTGTATATCAATCTACTGGTAGTTCCGATGCGGTTAAAATGTTATTTAGCGGTCCGGCGCGAGCTGATATTTTGTCTAACCCGTCAACATTGGATTCAGCAACCTGGTCGGTAGCGCATCAACTCAGAGTTAATTTTTATGCTTTGGACGGAGCTACTGTAGGCCTTACCGACACCAAGGCAAGATTGGTTCAAGCTGTGGGGGCGGGTTCTATGGAATCAATTATTAGCACGGAAGAACAGTATTCCGTGGTAATGGTTTTAGAGGATGGCTACTGGCGAGTGCGTCATCTATATCGTGAAGCGGGAAAGACAAGCACGTTGTCACATTCAGGTGCTGATAGTACCGTTGCCACGGGTATTGAATCTGTGCCAGCAAGAGTTATCGAAAAGTATAGAGTGGTAGAGTATCGGCCAAAAATTATTAAAGATTTTTTAATTGAAATCGACGATATTATTTCCGATCTTAACCAGATTAAATCCTTGGGGATTAATACAATTCGATTGCCAGTGCCAATGTATCAGGAGGTAAAAGAACCTAAAGAAAAGATTATTTCTGAATTGGTGCTTAAGGCTGCAGAGGGTGTAGGTATACAAGTTATACCAGTTCTGTTTGACGGTTTAACAGATTTATCTCCAGCGCAATGGTCAAGGGCAGATAGATATTTGGAAAAAGTGATGGGAAGCCTTGGGGCTAGTGCAGCGTTAGTCGGATGGGATGTCATTGATAGACCGGATAGACGCACTTCCAGGTCTACGGCTTTGGAATCACAGGCGTTTGCTCTTCATGCCTTGTCTAAGTTGAGAGAGTTAGATAGACGCTTGCCGCTGACTATTAGTTGGGGATCTTTGGAATCTGTGTACAAAGAAAATCTTAGAGGAGTAGTGGATGTTGTTTCTTTGCATATAGATTCAAAAGAAGTTGATGCTTTGACTGCAGCGAAATCCTTGTATTCTTACAGTGGCCAGAAAGCAACTTCTTTGGTTGTTTCCACAGAAGGATCATCAAGTTCTTGGTCGCCTAGGCCGAAAAATGAAAAAACTCAAGCCAAGCAGGTAGCTGAGGCGGTTAGTGCTGCCAGCAGTGAAAAAATGACCTGGATTTCTGTTGATGAATTTTCCGATTCGCTCACAGTATCATCAGGTTTAGTGAGACTGGACGGATCCGAAAAATTAGCAGCTACTATTATCTCAGGTCAAGTTCACGTTTTTGATATTGACGGGTTATCCGTTATGGATATAGTTCAGTCAAAATTTTGGTTAACTTCTTTTTCTCTGGGATTATTACTTGCTTTAGGTGGCCTTTTAGGGTTGAGAAAAAGGGCTAGAGTCAAGCGTTCGGCTAACGTTGAGAACGGTCTATGAGTAGCTCAGCATCGATATCGCCGTTTAGTATGTGGAGAGCTTTTTTCCAACGGCGAAGCAGTACTGCTCGGGTGCCGAGGTCTGAAGTGAGGATGGTTGTCATAGTGAGGCCGGTGAGCAGATTAATGGTGAACTCAACCAGGGTCGGTGTTTGAGGGTTTACGTTATTGGGATCAACAATTTTTAATAAACTTGAATGCAGAAGTGAAAATATTTCTTGTTCAACAGGAATGAGCGCTTTCCTGAGAGTGCTATCAGTACGTGCAGCTACCCAAAGTTCCAATCCGGCAAGAAATATTGGACTATTAAGATCCCTCCAGGTGATATCGGCTAATGCATCCAACCAATCCATAGTCGAGGGTAGTAATTGGACTTCACGGATGATGTGTTCCATACGCTGGGTTGCTACTTGACGGATTGCTCCGGTCATAAGATCAACACGCGTAGGGAAGTGATGTAGCAGGGTGCCTCGGGCGACATCTGCCCGCTCCTGAACTTCGGTCACCGTAGTTGCTGCATAGCCGCGCACCAGCAAAGATTCGATGGTTGCGTCAAGAATTTTTATTCGAGTTGCTGCCGATCGCTCTTCTTGGGTGCGCCGGGAAGGGATAATGGACATATAACTACAGTACGTCTTGACGGTTTAATCATTGGGTAAACCCTTGAAAAAATCTCATTTTTAGTGAAAGCTCACTAGATATATACAGTCAACTTGTACTGTAAATGACATGAAAACCGAAGAAATGGGAAGTCATGGGGCAAAAACGCTCAAGATTGCAAGAACTAGCTAAACAGCTTAAAGGCGCTAAAAAGCTACTCCAGGCTGTGGTAGAAAACCCTGAACTGCGCTCTGGGCTGATCGACCAGGCGCTTCGCCGCAATCCACCTCAGCCGCAATCCTCGGCACAGCCAAGGAGCGCTTTGCAAGCCCCAGCCGGGCTTAGTGAGTTTTCCCGGACGGCCTCTGCCTCGGCGGTACTGGAGTTTCCCCCAGAACAAATACTCACATTTCTTACTGACTTTTCACAATTCCCACAATGGTTGGTTATGCATTCCCGGTGGCGAGGTGAAGCGCCAGCAGAAGCATATGTAGGGCAGCAGTTTACTCAGCAAGTTATGCTTATCGGTATCCCAGCCGATGTGCAATGGACTGTGGCACAGGCTAAATTTCCTATCGTAGAGCTTCAGGGTAGGGGCCCCATGGGTTTAACTCTTGGCCTATGGTTACAGGTGCAGCTAGCTCAAGATGGAGTTGGTGCCGCAATCCGTTTTGACGCTGGGCTCGATGGACAGCCGATTCAAGGACCGATGGGTGCTTCGTTATTAAGGAGCATTGAAGAAGCTTTACGGGAATCTCTTGCTAAATTGCCAGCGGCAATGAACTCTGCAGGTACCGGTGTGCTCTTGCCGCGTCGAGAGCAGCGCGATCCGGTAACGCACCTGGCAACTGGTCAGTTATTAGACCCTGCTACCCCAATCATTGTTGGCGTGGGACAGGTGGTTTTGCGAGATAGTGATAACACGACACTGCCTGATCCAGTGACACACTCCATCAAAGCTTTACAGAAGGCGGCGCAAGACACTGGCGTCGGTACTGGATTTTTACAGAAAGCCGATTCGGTGTATGCAGTCCCAAGTGCGTCTTGGACATATCGGGATCAGGCTAGATTGGTCGCCGAAGGCCTCGGGTTGGGCACCATCCCTACAGTTCAATCCAGCACCTTTGGTGGAGACGGTGGCCAATTATTGATTAATACTGCAGCACAGAGCATTAGCGATGGACAAGCGGAAATTATTTTAGTAACAGGCGCAGAGTCAGGGGCCACTTTAGCCAATGCTCAGCGTCGGGGTGTAACTCCGGATTGGCCACTGCAGAGTTCGGATGTAGCTCCCGGGCTTGTTGTTGGAGTTGATCGTACGGCAAATAATGATGCTGAAACAGCAGTAGGGCTTGGTGCGCCTATTTATATGTACGCACTTCTGGAGTCTGCTGTGCAAGCTAAATTGGGAGTTGCTAAAGCGCAGCATGAAAAGGATATTAGTGCACTGTGGTCAAATTTTTCTGCAGTAGCTGCAAAAAATCCTTATGCGTGGTTGCCGAAAGAGTTTTCGGCAGAAGAAATTCGAAATACATCTGCTGACAACAGAAAAGTATCCGAACCCTATACCAAATTAGAATGTGCAAACTTACAGGTAGATTTAGCTACTGGTCTGATCGTTTGTAGTGTGGCAGCTGCAGAAGCCGCTGGCATATCACAGGATAAGTGGGTTTTCCTGCATGCTGGTGCATCTGCGCATGATGAGTGGTTTGTTTCCGAACGGGCAGACTTAGCTGCTTCGCCAGCTATCCGATCAATTGGTGCTGCAGTTTTAGATCATGTTGGGTTAGCAATTTCCGATATTGAGTATGTGGATTTATATTCTTGTTTTCCGGCTGCAGTGCAAATCTCCGCCCAAGAATTGGGCCTACCCATTAATGATCCCCAGCGGCCGCTGACAGTTACCGGAGGTCTTACTTTTGCCGGTGGACCTGGCAATAATTATGGGGCTCATGCAGTTGCTACCCTTGTGGGGATTTTGCGGAATAATCCGGAAAGTTTTGGTTTATCAACATCTTTAGGGTGGTATTCCACTAAACATTCCACGGGTATTTACTCGGTAACGCCACCGACTTCGCCCTATCAACATTTGCGGCCAGTGGTGGATAACCCACCATCGCGACCGGTATTAGCAGATTATGCGGGGCCAGCTGTTATCGAAGCTTATACAGTTCCTTATGACCGGCAAGGAAATCCTGAAGCGGCAATTTTTAGTTTGCTCGTTCCCACGGGGGAGCGGTACCTCTTGCGTGATAAGCATTCTAAGGCAATAGCGTTACTTCTGGATAAAGATCCACTTGGTTGGCCAGTCACTGTTCATAGTGGCTCCGTTGAGGTTGTCTCTACTGAACGTAGTGAACTTCCGGCTCCGCCGCCGCCTCCAGTTCTTGTGGAAAGGCGAGGCCCTATCACGATTATCACACTCAATCGACCTGAGGTACGCAATGCCATCAATTTAGCGACAGCACTTGCACTCGAACGCATTATTGATGAGTTTGAAGCTGACTCCACTGCGCGGGTTGCGATATTAACTGGAGCAGGTTCCTCATTTTGTGCTGGAATGGATCTCAAAGCTGCGGCAAGGGGCGAGTTTCCGCTAACCGAAAATCGGGGGATGCTAGGGCTTACCGCTAAACCCCCGGTTAAACCCTTGATTGCCGCTGTGGAAGGCCCAGCCTTAGCTGGCGGGTGTGAACTTGCACTAGCCGCCGATCTTATTGTTGCAACCAAAGATTCGATCTTTGGTATCCCTGAAGCGAAACGTGGTCTGGTGGCCGCAGCTGGCGGGGTCATGCGACTCACCGAAAGATTACCGCGAAACTTAGCGATGGAACTGGCGTTAACAGCCGAACCAATGTCCGCTGAGCGTCTGGCCGAGCTGGGTTTGGTGAACCGTCTTACTGGGCCAGGTAAAGCATTGGAGGTGGCATTGGAGCTAGCAGCGAAGATCGCTGCTAATGCACCGCTGTCGATCAAAGTCAGTAAACAAATTGTTACTGAGTCCTCGCAATGGGCTGCAGATGATGCTGCTACTCGGCAGCTGGCCTTAGCAGCACCAATTATGGCCTCGCAAGATGCGGCAGAGGGGGTGCTGTCCTTCGCTCAAGGTCGTGAGCCGCAGTGGAAAGGGCGCTAATAGCGAGCGTTAAGTAGCTAATTGTACCGTACACAGGTTTGAAGCACCTTGATGTTTTGGCCCTATTCTAAGTTCTTACTAACTCGATTGCTTTGACAAATAGTTCTCGCACAGTCCTCGGATCCACGAAGTGCCGCTGAGTATCTTCGGAAGGAGTTGATCCTACTACAGTGATGAGGGCATGCCGATAATCAATCCAACTAATGTAACTGTATTGATCATCTTGAGTGCCATCATCGTAATAGGTAGTTTTATGCATACCTTTCATTTGAATATTCGAAACGACGGGTGCGTCATCAGGAGCATTGAGGCCTCGAGCTCCTTCTTGAGTGAAAGTACCGCTTGTGCAATCAATTTGAGGTTCATGTGCAGGAAGATTACTAGGAATTTCGTAACCTTGAATGAGAATCGTCTGCCCGCCTCCTTCAAATGCTACTTGTTCAATAATGGTGCCAATCGGAGTGATCCGCGATGGCCGCATCGGGTCATTACACTCGGCGGGGAGCATAACAGTCAATGCAGCAGTCTGTTGGAGTTGAGGAAGAGATTCCTGAGTAACTAAAGTACGTTCCGTCGATCCGAATTGATAGCCATCAGGAACCTGGCTTTCCATATCCTGAATCCTGGAAATACGAATATTCGAGGATGGCTGACTTTTATCTGATGATGAACAGCTAGCCAAAAAAACCGTTCTAACTTCAACCGAGAGTATTGACGCAATTACTGCTCTACTGAAAAATGTGCGCAATGGTACAGCGTGAAAGGTTATGTGTATGGGTTTAGTCCAGTTCTTCGGGATTGTATATGCCAAAGTTGTACAGCATCCACTTATCTAATGTTGCCCATAAAGTTCTGGGGGATATATCTATATCGTATTCCCAACAGCGCAGCTCGAGAGTGCTCACATCTGCACAAATACCCACTCGGCCATTTGAGTAGAAAGCGATGAGAGAGTTGAGATCAGGCCAACGTTCAGGAGGCATATCATTTTTTTCGATATCCAGGTATTCACGATCATCGGGTTCACACCATTGCGAGATGGGAACACATCGATCCAAGGGTGCAAACCCCCCAAACCGACGAAGGATACCGTTATGCAGTTCAGTTGTGATTCGCCCAATATTATCGGAAAGAATGGGCCAGTAGGATGGGAAGCTACCCTGAGTGTGCGGGGCGAAACCATATAAACATTCAATATCGCCTATAGCCGTGGGTCGTGTTTTGATTCCGTAGGCAAGTATGATCTTTGAGGTATCCGGGTCCTGGGGACACACCAGAGCAAGGGTGACATCAAAGCCCCTGACAGATAATGCCCGCACTGTGTGCGGAAGATCCTCACCAACGACAGTGCGCCACATAGCAACAGCTATATCAACAGCTGGTTTACCCTGATGTTGAACAATGTCCCACCACTGTGCCGGTACTGTAGCTTTTTCCTGGTCAGTAAGATCAGCGACAGTCACAGGTTCAGCAGAAAAAAACGGATTACGCTTTCTCATATAATCACGAAAATCATTATTTGCTAACATGAAACCCCTCCATTAAGATGCTCACGCTAATCTTCCGAACTGCCCATCAACCAAAAACTAGTACGGTCGCAGCAGTTATAAGTTAACTTGAAGGAATTATTACGGGAAATTTTGGTATTGCAAGCGAGCCACCCTGTCATTATTGCTCGGCTTTGTTGTTAAGGGCTAGTTCAGGCGGCAGAGTGGATTGTTCAGCTAGGCGGCGTTGGGCATGCTTGCATAAGGTCACTGTCGGCATCGTCAAGCCAAGAACGATAATTGTTGTTGAGGTCTTTAATCTCTTGAGGGTTAAGTGTTCCTTCGGCATAACGATCAGCAATTGTCGCAGACTTCTCAGCAAGATCCGATTCAAGCTGCGCTAACTTGTCGGTTTTCTCCCGAACATACGATGGACTCATCTTTGCTATCACACCGCGAAGCAATGCCACATCATCAACAAGCCCCTGCCGTTGAACCCTCAATGCCTGAGCCGCTACTTGCCGAACACCAGGATCAACTGCCGATAAATTTTCATATCCCGTAAAATCGGCTGCTTGCACCTCAGAATTAGCTCGTGCACTTAAATCTGATCGCTGCCCGTCAAGCTCCAATAAAAGCTGGCAGTCCTGCGCAGTATTCACCGGAACAGGCTGCGAATCCTGAGACTGCCCACAGGAGCCCAAAACAATCACAAAAGCTAAGCCACCCAAAGCTTTACCTATAGCACTAGTTTTCATTATGCGTACCATTTTCTCCCACTAAGGTCATGAAAATACAATTTTATCTTCAGATTGTCGTACCCTTTGCAGTATTACACTCAAGAGATCAACAACTTATCTAATCAACAAACCAACTCTGCGCTGCGTTCAAAAACATTTGTTCAAAGTCACCACTCACCGACACATCATCATGGAACATCGCCAAAGCAATAAGAGGGTAGTAATGATCAAAAACTTTCCTGTACCGCGACTCCCAGTCCGGTACCTCAGGATCTGGCCACTCACCACCTAACACTGAATCGCGGACTCGCTGCGAACACTGAACTAAAGGAAAAGTTCTATGAATCCCCTGATAAATCCAGTAATCGGCAATTAACATGCTCCATTCAAAGTCATCAGGAACAGTGAAACCTAGTGACTCAACAACAGTATTCATCGCATCTATCAAAACAAATTGGCCGTCTCGCTCACTCAACCCAGCTAATTCATCTACTGCGGAAGAGTCCACTCCCAACACAATCGCCTCCGCAGCAACCTGGGGAAGCAGCGAAGGGGCTGCTTCCCCTTTCAAGAAAAGCAAAAACTGCAATTCCAAATTAGCAGTAGGCTTTTGCAACCATCCAGACGATCTATCTTGGTTCAGTCGTGAACTTAAAGTCATCAACCTCTCCCGTACGAGTATTGCGAACATAGTGAACTGTGACCGCTTTTTTATCATTGCCTCTCGATACTTGTTCCATTTTGACCCATCCTTGGGAGGAAGGCCATCGAGAGTCTCCGATATCACGAATGATTATTTCTCCACGCTCAGGGTTATTGAGGACAAGGCAATCAAATCCTAAGAATCCTTTATGAGATTCCGCACCCAAAAGTTTTCAACATAACGCAAAGTGCTTTCAGCTAACTAAAAGATCTTCTAATGCAACCGGATTCTGTGGTGCAATATGGTTGACACGGATGGCCGTTGTTATAGCAGTGGTTGATAGAGCAGTTAAACACGGGTAATAACTCTCTGGGGAATTGGTGGCTCCGAAAGCAACGATGCAATCAACTGTAAATACAAGGTATGGTCACGATCACGCATTGCCTCACAATCTCCGGGAGGACCAGTACCTGTCGGAGTCACACCATTTCCGCTGATCACCGTAACGCCTAGATCAGATGAAATTTTTGTTTTCCAATGCTTTTTGCTTAGACTTTTACTGTGACCTAGCCCAAGGTAGAAACGTTCAACAGATTATGGCTAATCCTGGTTAGCCGATAAGTGTCAGCATATTTTCCATTCTTCATTTTCAATGACAATATTGTGGGTAGTGGTTTTACGTGTCTCCACGGGTTCATCGTTATATCTAAAATCGACCTCGGCTACCGCAGTACCCGCCTTAAGATTTAACGAATTGATTAAGACTCTAGACACTACTAAGGTTGACATTTTCTGAGCAAAACCAGGATCAGGAACTGGGTTCGCTAACTTTTTTTTCTGACAAGTGAGGTCATTAACTTCCTCCCAATCACCCTGCGCCATAGCATCATAGACCTGGGATACAGATTGTTTCGCAGACCCTACCGCTGTTTCTTCACGCTGATATTCTTTTATCCCTTCATCAAGTTCAGGACCACAGGCAATCACACTACTAAGCGCCACAACTAGCAACCCCACACTGGCAGGAAAACGATAAAATAACCTTTGCATATAAGTTTCCTTTACTCTTTAATGATGATGAGTTGACCCGAATAAGGACTTAAATCAGTCAGCTGGGGGTTGGGAATAATCGGTGCATTTCTGGCGAGAGTCACACACTGATTGATAATAGCTGCTCGATCCCTCTCATTGCGTATCCCGATATTTCTTCCAACGCCATTATTATGAATATCCATAGCATGTGAAGGGGGTGTACCATCACCTCCGTCTTTTTCATGTGCATCGCCTATTGTCTGAGCAAAACCAGCATTAGAGGATTCTGTGGTCAAACCCTGCCAAATGCAATGCCGGGCAGCGTCAATGCGGTTATCTGTTGTACTGCCATCTATCGAGGCTAAGTATTTCACGGACTCAGCATTGGCTACGGGTGCATCATTTCGTGACCTCCAGCAATCATAAGGGTTGCTGGAACATGCGTTTTGTTCATTTTCACCAAGATTATCG
>JBOFCS010000112.1:0-12983 GCA_051646185.1 Mycobacteriaceae bacterium
CCTGGCACCTGGCTATGCAAGAACGGTCTAGAAGGTGCGCTGATGGAAGGCAACGCACCTGAGATCAAAAAAGCTAAGCCACCACGTACGCACTGGGATATGTTGCTTGAACGCCGCAGCGTTGCCGAGCTGGAAGACTTACTAAAAGAGCGGCTTGACTTGCTTAAAACAAAACGTAGAGGTTAACGAAATTTGTTATGAGTAATGCTCTCAGGGTAACTTGAGGGCATTACTCATAACAAAGACTTTTGTGTCTATTTACCAACGCCCCGCAGTCGGCCCCAACGGCTCTGAATGCCCCATTGTCCAACTTTAAGAAAAGCTTCACGAACAATATTGCCGCTCATTTTTGACTCACCAATTTCTCTTTCAGTAAAGGTAATTGGTACTTCAACGAGAAGAAAACCATTTTGAATTGCTCGCCAAGCCAAATCCACTTGGAAACAATAACCATGTGACTCCACCGATTCTGCTGTGAGCTTTTCAAGAACTTCTCGCCGATAGGCGCGGTACCCACCGGTGATATCTTTCACCTTGACACCCAAAGCTAGCCGCGAATAAATATTGCCTCCACGAGAGATAAACTCGCGGTACTTTGGCCAGTTCACCACAGTCCCCCCCGGTACGTAACGAGAGCCAAGCACAACATCGGCACCGTCATTAATCTTTTCTAACAATCGATGCAGCTGCTCTGGTGCATGACTTCCATCCGCATCCATTTCAACAATGACGGTGTAGTCACGCTGTAACCCCCAAGCAAACCCAGCAAGATAGGCGGCGCCCAACCCAGCCTTTTCTGTTCGGTGCATAACCTGGATACGTTTATGGCTATCCTCAGAGGCAAGACCATCTGCAACAGCTCCGGTACCGTCTGGGCTGCCATCATCAACAATAAGAATATGAACCGCAGGTAGGGAGGTCTGCATCCTACCTACAATGAGGGGTAAGTTCTCCCGCTCATTGTAGGTAGGGATAATAACCAAGGTCTTTGCACTTAGCGCAGCGATAGCGCTGGCGGCATCGTGCGGGGCACCCGCTGTCATGAATGTCCTCCTTGCCAACCAGGGTCAGCTGTATGTCTAAGTATGCGGTTCAATCTAAACAGTGGTTAATTCATTCTTCGCTACTGTTTGCCGCCGCAACCCCCTATTGTGCAGTATTGAAGCCATAACGGCACACACCGCACCGAAACAAAGGGCAACTTCATTGATCCTACCGAGGCGACTGGCTGGTGTTTTATCGCTATGCAGGGAAACTGAAGCAACCAAATAATCCGCAGAAAATAACTGGGTGCGTTTCTGCACCTTTCCATCGACATCGATAATTGCACTAACTCCGCTGGTAGCAGCAACAACAACCGCACGGTTATGTTCAACAGCTCTAATCTGTGACATAGCTAGTTGTTGGTAAGTCATCTCGGTATCGCCAAAAGTAGCGTTATTTGTTGGTACCACCAAAAGTTCAGCACCATTAGCTATCGATTCGGCAAATGCGCGATCAAAGGCGACCTCATAACAGGTTGCTACACCGATCGTAATGCCACTAGCGGTTACCACCGCATCCCCTTCCCCTGCTATAAAATGGCCGGCTGAGTCGGCGTAGGAAGAAAACAGTCGGAAGAAACTACGGTAAGGGAGATATTCCCCGAAGGGCTGGATAATTTTTTTATCATGCTGCTCCCCTGGCCCGTTTTGCCCATCCCAGACAATCACTGAATTTGTTGTTGAAGGACGTTGGTTTGTTGATCCTTTATTGACTAACACTGCGCCCACAAGTATGGGAGCCTTTACTGCTAACGATGCCTGGGTGATCGCGGTAAATGCGTCACTATTGCGTAATGGATCAATATCTGAGGCGTTTTCTGGCCACATGACCAGATCGGGCTGAGGAGTTATTCCAGCAGTGACGTCCGAAGCTAGTTTTAAGGTTTCGGCAACATGATTATCAAGAACCTGACGACGTTGGCTATTGAAGTCTAGACCCAAGCGAGGCACGCTCCCCTGGATAGCTGCAACAGTGACTAGGTGATCGCTAGTATCTGCACTTCGTATCAGTCCTAATGCAACTCCTCCGATGGGAGCTAGCAGTGTCATGGACAACGCAGCAATGAGGCTTGCTGATATGGGGCCTCGCCTCAGTACTGCCTGCCTAGCGCCGTGAATAAGCATGGCAATTCCTGCACCGGTAAGAGCAACTGCAAAACTTAACAGGGGCGCCCCGCCTATTGTGGCAATAGGCAAAAACCAGCCCTCAGACTGCCCAAAAGCTATTCTTCCCCAAGGGAATCCGCCAAAAGGGAAACTTGCTCTGGCCCATTCAGTAAGGGACCATACTAAGGCAACCCATAAAGCTGGTAGAGGTAGTCTTAAGACAAGCATCGTGAGAGACCCAAAAATGCCAATAAATACGGCCTCAGCTACAGCCAAGGCCAACCATGGTAGTGGTCCTACAAACACTCCGACCCACGGAAGCAATGGAAGTAAAAATCCAAGACCAAAGAGGAAACTGTAACCAAATCCAGAAGCGTAGAGACGACTTTTTGATGTGCTGCTTAATTCTGCCTGTAGTAATAGAATCAAGCACCCTATTGCACAAGGGGCAAGAAACCAGAGAGATCTGGGCGGAAAACTAAGATAAAGAAGAAAACCCGCACTAACAGCTGCGAATTGTCTCGGTAAAATTTTTATCCAGGAACGCAATGTGGTGACTATGAGCTTACTACCTCTCATAGATCGTTTCCCCTGCGCTCACTGTCTTCAAACAGGTGGGCAATGAACTGTCCTGATCCAAAACCGGAAGCGGAGGAACGCCAGCACGAGGGTCAGTTGACCAGCGTTGCACGGTATCTCGAGGAGCAGTAACGGTGAGCTGTTCAATCTTCCAGATCGTGTAGGAAGCTGGGGCACCGGGTACCAGGGTCCCAGCCAGGCCATCACGGACTCCTCCGGCCCGCCAAGCTCCACGAGTGCTAGCAGCAAAAGCGGCACGAGGAGAAATTGCGCTTCCTTCGGTATGATGGTGTACCGCAGCCCTGATTGTTGACCAGGGGTTAAGGGGTGTCACTGGCGAATCGGAACCAAATGACAAAGAAACACCTTGTGCAGCAAGAAGCGCAAACGGGTTTAAACCAGCCGCACGTGCACGGCCAAGTCGCTGCTCGTACAGTTTCCCCTGGCCACCCCATAATGCATCAAATCCTGGTTGCATACTTGCGAGTACCCCCAAACGTCCAAGCGTAGCCGCTTGCTCTGCTGTCACCATTTCTAGATGTTCAAGGCGATGTCCACAAGCCGCAATAGCTGGACCGCCCAATTCCTGAGCTACTGCAGAAAAGGCCTCAACAACTGAATGCACTGCAGCCTCGCCAATGACGTGAAATCCGGCTTGGATTTTGGCTAATGTGCAGGAACGGATGTGTGCAGCAATAACTTCAGTGCTTAAGTAGCAATTACCCAAGGCTTTAGAGGCAGTATCACAATAGGGTGCGTGCAAAAATGCGGTGCGCGATCCAATGGACCCGTCCACAAATAGGTCTCCGCCTAGACCTTGAGCGCCAGTGTCAGCGAGCAGCTTGTGTGCCGCATCAGCTGAACTTACTGCTTCACCCCAATAACCACGAACTGCTACACCATGCGGTAAGGCTAATACTTCACGAAAATCGTTGTACCCAAATATGTCAGGACCTCCGCATTCGTGAACTTCGACAATTCCGTGTGCGGCAGCAGAATCAAGAGCTGATATGCGGGCGGTATGACGCTGGGTGGGGCTAAGTGACTCAATAGCTATAGCCCGAACGAGATGATGTGCTTCTCCTGTCAGCGGCTGCTCAGGAGAAAATCCTGGGGCAGAAGGTAATGAATCTATCTTTTTGCGAAGTGCTGTCGATACTGCCGCACAATGCTCATCAACGCGGGAAAGGTAGACCAATCTCCCTGGAGCGCAACTATCTATTTCCGCTGTTGTCGGCATGCGATTTTCGGGCCAACGGCTTTCATCCCAACCTGTCCCCCAGATTATTCCTGTGGATTGCTTACTCGCATGGGCGCTGAGTAACTCTAAAAAATTGTGTAGTGAGTTGGCTTTGCTCAGATTAAGTCCAGTGAGCATTAGACCAGTTGCGGTTAGGTGCACATGGGTATCAACAAAAGCCGGTGCCACAAATGAACCGGCAAGATCTATATGTGTTGCTGAAGGATGAAGTGCAATACCGGTGCGGTCCTCCCCTACCCAGACAACGATCCCATCATGGATAGCCATAGCAGTTGCATCTGGCGCCGTAGGGCAATAGATGCGTCCACCAAGTAAAAGTTGGGTACTCACAAACGCCCAGTCTGCCTGCTAATGCTCCTAAGGTTTACATGAGGTATCCACTAGGGAGGGTAAGTCATCAACAGTATTATCGATAACTTCGCCTTCGATATAGTCGCTATTGCTTTTGCCAACCCTCAATATCGTTGCAGCTAGTCCCCCAATGGTCCCAATAATGGCAAATTGAGGCGTTAGTCGCCGGAGCACGATGAACGATATAACTGGCCGCAGGACCCATCGTGTTACGGGAATAAGGAGCAAAAGACCAAGTGCGGCTGTAATGAAGCCGGGGACTACGAGTAAAACGGTTCCCAGTGCAACTAATGCACTATTGGTAATTGCTCCAGTTGCTGAACTATTGCCGCGAGAAGCTTGACGAAGTTCTTTTAAAACCTTAGAACCTTGGGATTTTGTCAAAAAAAGACCAGCAATGGACATCACCAGAATGAGCAGTAGAGTCCATCCGATTCCTAACGCACTACCAATAGCGATGAGTGCAGCAACCTCTAGAGCTGCATAGAGGAGAAATGCTAGTAGTGGTATGCCACTGGGTCCTTTCTTAAGGTGGTAACCCCTTGTGAACCGTTAACGAATGACAGCGAGATTTTTCTCCCAACTAGTGATCAGGGGTAGAAAGGAGAATCGTGTCAATAGTTCTACGAAGTTGGGCACTGCCAATTTCTGAGGTGGGAGTTAAACTTCGTCGAGTAAGTACAGTGACTGTGAATCCACCACTATCAGGGACGATCTCAATCGAAGGTTGTGGGTTCTTATCGTAGTAGTTGAGTCCAAAAAGTCTGGAGCTTTTATTGCCTAAAAAATGGCGGGTACCAGCTCCGGGACCAACCGTATGCAGGCGAACATGCCATTGAGTAGGAGCTATGTCAACGGATCTGTTGTGTCGTGCCAAAAGAATTTTCAGGCCAAGGCGTACCACAGGAGCCGGCAATAGCCCTACAATCGCATCAAAATTTACTCTTGGGGTGACTTCAGCCCTGCGCCGCTCACATAACATTCGCTGACTTACTTCATTAAGTTGATCGCCAAAGTTAGGGATGCCAAGAGGTACCGGAACTATCATGTGCGAGGTCAGATTATCTACACTGATATCATCCGCTTTGCGAATCGAGGTAGGAACAGCGACCAATAGTGTTTTGCGCTGCTTATCTGATTCGTCAAAGAAAGATTCATTGAGATGACGGGCAATCAGTGTTAATGCCACTGATGTGATGGTTGCCTTGGGTGCATAAGCCCTCATTGAGGCCATTTCCTCAGCAGATATCCAGGTTTGAGAGTACGTTCCGCCTAGATTCTCAGCTGAACGGTGAAAAGAAAAAGGGGCTTCTTTCCTGGCTTCAGCCGGCAAACCCATCTTTTGGGCGGTTTTAGCGTTCTTTTTTGTGATTAAAAGTGCGCCCAAAAACTGTGCAAACATGGAGCTTAGCCGCAACGGGAGTTTGAGTAGTGCAGTAAGAGTAAGTATTAGCCTGCTGTGTACTGGGTCCGGGTGCAGCGGAGTAATCGATGGATAAGAAATTCCGGGTCGATCATTACTGGCGGGAAATAGCCTATTGTTAAACTCACGAAAAGTCTTTCCATCAGCCCAACAATGGTCAATCACAAGGGATGTCGCAATAACTGGAAATAACTCATCGGTGTCTTTGCCGAGCAAACGCCCGGGGAGAGTTCCACCGGTGATAATCACCACACGCCACAATGGATGATGCGGGTCCAGTGGGCTATCTGCCAAAGCTCGTATCGTATCAAACATTGAAGTAAGAGTGTTGATGTCGGGTCGCTTGTGGATAACCACGTGGTTTTTTATATGAAAAGCTTCATCAATCACCAGCCTCGGATTGCTGATTCCAATTAAGTCGGGTTCAATTCGGAGTCGAAAAGCGTTTTCTTTACCGATTCGTTGATGAAACCATTGATGGATCTCCGCTACATTAGGTGGTCCAGATGCAGGTTCCACGAAGAGCGCTAGTGAGGCCATGTTAACTGCTACTTGCGCTGAATGAATGACCGTACTGCGGCCATTCAACCGTAATACGGCCATAGAAAGTTCCTTCTGTTTTAGTGCTAAAGCAGATTAATGTGCAGTAACAGCAATTCCTATGGTGCCGGAAGAGCCGCGTCGGATTTTACTAAAGTTGACTCCAATCCACCCCAAAATCCCGTACTTACGTGCGATAGCGGTTCTAGCAAATTCGGTACCAACGGAATCGAGAAGTTCCGCAGTAGCTTCTAGTGTTTCACCCTCAGGCTTCCCGCGGGCATCGCATTTAGTAACGGTTACACGGCTGTTATTGCGAATACGCCGAACTTTCCAGGAATCGGTGACAGTCCATATCAGAAGACGTTCTGGACTAACGCTATTATCTAAGGCTACCCAAACAGCGGTGGGTTTGGGCGTTCCATCTTTACGGAAGGTTGTGAGGAGCACGTACTTTGCAGTTCCAAGGGAACCAAATCCTGTTGCCATGCCAGTACTCTAACCTGAAACGTGCTGCCGGCTTGACAGTTTTTATTACCCTTCTAGCGTACCTTCGGCCTCAAGGTAGACCGACTTAAGTTCATTCAATATCTCTGGTTCAGGATTCTCCCACATAGATCTCTCAACAGCTTCCAATAATCGCTCTGCAATTCCATGTAATGCCCAAGGGTTTGATTCGGTCATAAACTGACGATTTTCGTCATCAAGAACATAATTTTGGGCAAGTTGCTCATACATCCAGTCCGCCATAACGTGTGCTGTTGCATCGTAACCAAACAGATAGTCAACTGTTGCGGCCATCTCAAAAGCACCTTTATAGCCGTGTCGGCGCATTGCTTGTATCCATCGAGGGTTCACTACCCGTGCTCGAAAAACCCTACTGGTTTCTTCGGAGAGAGTCCTTGTGCGAACCGATTCTGGCCGGGTACTGTCGCCGATATAGGCTGTCGGGGCAGTGCCAGTAAGCGCGCGAACTGTAGCCACCATCCCTCCGTGGTACTGAAAATAATCATCTGAATCTGCGATGTCATGTTCTCGAGTATCAGTGTTCTTGGCCGCAACTGTAATTCGTCTATAAGCGGTTTTCATATCGTCCGCAGCTGGGACTCCATCAAGGCCTCTGCCATAGGCGAAACCTCCCCAGGCTGTATACACCTCAGCAAGATCTGCATCAGTTCGCCAATTCTTACTATCGATAAGTTGAAGTAGTCCCGCTCCGTACGTTCCAGGTTTCGATCCGAAAATTCGGGTTGTTGCTCGCCTGTTATCACCATGCAAGGCAAGGTCACTTTGTGCATGTACCCTAATGTAGTTATCCTCGGGAGCTTCATCCAACGCTGCCACTAGCTGAACTGCATCATCAAGTAAGGCTAGAACATGTGGGAAAGCATCTCTGAAGAACCCTGAGATCCGCACTGTCACATCGATTCGTGGCCGCTTAAGCTCAGCAAGAGAAATTGGTTCAAGCGAAGTGACACGACGTGATGCTTCATCCCAGATTGGTCGAACACCTAAAAGCGCAAAGACCTCTGCAATGTCATCCCCAGAGGTCCGCATTGCTGAAGTTCCCCATACTGAAATGCCTACGGAACGAGGCCAATCGCCGTGATCATTGTGATAACGCTGGAGCAGCGATTCAGCCATAGCTTGCCCGGTTTCCCAGGCGAGGCGTGAAGGAACCGCTTTGGGATCAACGGAATAAAAGTTTCGCCCCGTTGGGAGAACATTAATTAATCCGCGCAGTGGCGAACCACTCGGGCCTGCGGCAATAAAGCCGCCATTTAGTGCGTGCAGTACTTGGTTAATCTCCTGAGCAGATTGCCGTAAACGCGGGACAACTTCCTGCGCTGCGAACTCTAAAATCTTTACCACCGTAGAATTTTCAGATAATGAATGTGCGGCCGCTGGGTCCCAGTTTGTTTCGTGCATTGCCGATACTAGGCAATGCGCTTGCAATTCAACATCATCGACACGAACTCTAGCCTCATCGCCAGCTTCGCTAAGCCCTAAGGCCTCGCGAAGTCCGGGGACAGTTTGCTCCCCACCCCAAATTTGGCGGGCCCGAAGCATAGCTAGAACCAGATCTATCTCTGCTTCATCAACAGGTGGTTGCCCTAGAATATGGAGCCCATCACGAATCTGAACATCCTTAATTTCACAGAGCCAACCATCAACATGCAAAAGCATATCGTCAAAAACATCTTCATCAGGACGATCCGTTAGACCAAGATCATGGTCCATCTTTGCGGCACGCATGAGGGTCCAGATTTGCTGTCTAATTGCCGGAAGTTTTGCTGGGTCTAAGGCGGAAATATTTGAGTGCTCATCAAGTAGTTGTTCAAGTCTTGCTATATCACCATAGCTCTCGGCTCGAGCCATCGGAGGAATAAGGTGATCGATCAAAGTGGCGTGAGCACGCCTTTTGGCTTGGGTACCTTCGCCTGGATCATTGACCAGGAAGGGGTAGATAAGAGGTAGATCTCCGAGTGCAGCATCGGTTCCGCAACTAGCGGACATGCCTAAGGTTTTTCCGGGTAGCCACTCCAGGTTACCGTGCTTTCCTAGATGTATCAATGCGTCTGCAGCGAAGCCACCCTCAGCTTGTGGCGCGGCTAGCCAGCGGTATGCCGCTAAGTAATGGTGACTTGGCGGTAAGTCCGGATCATGGTAAATAGCAACAGGATTCTCGCCAAACCCTCGAGGTGGTTGCACCATAATGACAATATTTCCCACGGTCAGGGCAGCGATAACGATATCCCCTTCAGGGTTGATGGAACGATCTACATATAACTCCCCAGGTGCGCTCCCCCAGTGCGCTACTACTTCATGTTGAAATTTTTCTGGCAAGCTCAAGAACCAGGACTGGTAGTTCCTAGCAGATATGCGAATAGGGTTACTTTGTAATTGTGCATCAGTTAGCCAGTCAGGATCCTGGCCACCTCGAGCAATTAACTCATGAATGAGGGCATCGCCATCGTTGGTGACCAGCCCAGGAACAGCCCCTGGTCCTTCCTTAGGCCCTAAATTGTACCCCTGTTCTTGCATTGCGGTGAGCAAAACGATAGCGCTAGCCGGAGTGTCAAGCCCTACTGCGTTACCAATTCGTGAATGCTTTGTGGGGTAGGCCGAAAGAATAAGCCCGACGCGTTTTTCGGCTGCTGAAATATGCCGTAATCGAGCATGTCGTACCGCTATTCCGGCAACTCTATTGCATCGCTCAGTATCGGGTACGTAAGTGAATAAGCCATCGCTATCGCATTCTTTAAAAGAAAAAGGAACCGTAATGAGGCGACCATCAAATTCCGGTACCGCAACTTGTGTGGCCACATCTAATGGGGACATGCCATCGGAATTATTTTCCCAGGTTTCTTTGCTACTTGTCAGACAAAGGCCTTGAAGTATCGGGATATCAAGAGCTGCTAGTTCTGCCACATTCCACGATTCATCATCCTCGCCGGCTGAAGCTCCGGCAGGCTTTGTGCCACCGGCTGCAAGCACAGTTACTACCATTGAATCTGCAGTCCGGAGTAACTGGAGAAGGTCTGTTGGAGCTGTTCGTAGCGAAGCGCAATAAATAGGAAGTGCCTGCGCTCCTTTGCTTTCTATGGATTTACAGAGCTCCTCGACATAGGCGATGTTTCCTGCTAAATGCTGTGCACGGTAGTAGAGCACTGCGATAATGGGACCGTCGAAGCATGTTCTAGTGCGTTCCAGCACTCCCCAGTATGGAGTGCTGCGTGGTGCAATAAATCCCAAACCAGTTAATAGCACTGTGTCAGAAAGGAAGTTGTATGCCTGCAAGAAATTATCTGGGCCGCCTTCGGCTAGGTACGCATGAGCCTGCAGTGCAACCCCTGCAGGGACGGTGGACAACTCCATGAGAGCTGCATCGGGGGCCTGCTCTCCACTAAGGACAACCACCGGCAGACCGGAAGCTAATACCTGAGTTAAGCCTTCCTCCCAGGCTCGGATGCCGCCAAGGATACGCACTATTACAAGGTCAGTTCCGGAAATCAGAGTAGCGATATCTTCCAGAAGAATCCGAGAAGGATTAGCAACGCGGAAGTCCGCTCCACTTGATCGAGCAGTAAGTAGATCGGTATCTGAAGTTGACAATAAGGTAATCACAGAACGCTTCCTCCTGGGGTTTCGCGCCCCATACTGGTGTGTATGACGTTTATACGGGTCTGGCTGCTACCCAATATGATGGGCAGTTCACAGTGGCGCGACCGCGCCGGATTTGCACCGGCTTCCTGTATAAGCTGTCTTGCTGGTGATGTTACCTGTGTCTTGCCGCTTTGCGGTATACCAGGTTGATTGCATTGGCCTAATCTTATGTGGTGAGTAATCGCAGTAAAAAAACTCCGGTAGGACGGACAAACCCTGACCGATGTCCAGGGGTACTAGAGCTGCATCCTGCAGCCGATGGGGGCTTAGCCCGCATCCGTGTACCAGGAGGCTTGTTAAATGCTGAGCAGGTAGCAATAATAGCCCTTGCTGCCAGGGAACTCGGCAATGGCACTATTGAATTAACGTCGCGAGCAAATATTCAGTTACGCGGAATTGCTCATCCCGAAAAATTAGCGAAACGGTTAATGCAGGGCGAACTTTTTCCTTCAGCCACTCACGAACGTGTTCGCAATATTATTAGTTCACCCTTATCAGGTCGAGTAGGCGGATCCGCCGACATTAGCAAGCTCGTCAAGGATTTGGATACTCGCATGCAGTCTGTCACCGCTCTTGCTGATTTATCAGGAAGATTTCTGATAAGCATCGATGATGGCAGCGGTGATGTTTCAGGACTAGGCGCTGATATTGGCCTGCATCTGCTCTCGGAGCACAGTGCTGCATTGCTGCTTGCCGGGAAGGACTCAGGGGTGCGAATTCCGGTCAATCGGGCAGTTCAAGTGCTGATCGACGCTGCAAATGTCTTTGTTCAGATTAAACAGGGGTACTGGCGGTTATCGGAGGTTCCCGATGGTAGTAGCAAAATTCTGAGTACTTTGAGCTTAATGTCAACAGCAAAACCGCTCACATTCAATCTGAAGGATCAGGCTCCTATCGGATGGATCGAACAAATAAACGGCAAAATTGCTTTAGGTGCTGGGGTTCGCTTTGGACAGCTTGATGCTCGTACTCTCGAATTTCTTGCAGCAGCTCAGTCTCCACTGATTCTTACACCATGGAAATCGTTGCTATTAGTCGATTTATCGGAAAGTGCAGCTGATGCTGTCTTGCGTGTGCTGGCGCCACGAGGTCTAATCTTTGATGCTCATTCCCCGTGGCTGCAGATATCGACCTGCACGGGTAGCCCCGGTTGTGCAAAATCCCTTACAGATGTTCGCAGTGATGCCCAGCAAGCGGTCCTAGCTCAGCAACTTCCTGCTGCTCTAAAACAACACTGGGTGGGTTGCGAACGGGCCTGCGGGCGACCAGCTGCAGATGTAGAGTTAGTAGTTGCTACTGATCAAGGATATCGCAAAGAAAACGGGTGAATGCTGCTGTCGCTATTGACCAGTAATCCGGTTCATCCAGGTGGCTTAAGTGACCATTTGATCAAAGCCGTAGGCTACAGGCATGCTTGACTACATCCGCGACGGTGCCGAAATCTACCGGCAATCATTTAGTACCATTCGAGCTGAAGCAGATTTATCGGCATTTCCAGCAGATATCGCCCAAGTTGTGGTGCGGATGATTCATGCTAGTGGCCAAACCGATTTGACTAACGATATTGCGTTCAGCGTAAATTCGGTACGGCACGCACGAGCAGCTCTGTACGCTGGAGCCCCAATTCTCTGCGATTCAACAATGGTGGCATCAGGGATAACTCGTAGTCGCCTACCTAAGAACAATGAAGTGCTCTGTTTGTTGCACGACCCGCGGGTACCTGTGATTGCCAAAACAATTGCTAACACAAGGACGGCAGCTGCCGTGGAATTGTGGGCCGAAAAGCTTAGTGGTGCAGTCGTAGCCATCGGAAATGCTCCTACTGCACTATTTCATTTGTTGGAACTTATTGATTCTGGGGTTCCCGCGCCCGCAGCAATTATCGGCGGCCCAGTAGGTTTTATCGGTTCGGCGGAATCTAAAGAAGAACTTATTAACTCTTCCCGTGGAGTTGACTATCTTATGGTTCGCGGACGACGTGGCGGAAGTGCAATCACTGCAGCTGCAATGAATGCTATTGCAAGCGAGAAAGAATGAGTACTCGAAACAATACTTCAGGAAAGCTTTGGGGTATCGGCCTTGGTCCAGGGGATCCGGAACTTGTCACAGTGAAAGCAGCGCGAGTTATCGGCTCAGTGGATGTTGTTGCCTTTCACAGTGCTCGGCATGGCAGAAGTATCGCTCGTGCGATTGCCTCCCCTTATCTGCGTTCCGAACAAATTCAAGAGCTACTTGTTTATCCGGTGACAACCGAAAAAACGGAACATCCCGGCGGATACCAAGGGGCCATTGATGAATTTTATGAAAGTGCGGCAGCCAGGTTAGCTGAACATTTATCAGCAGGCCGATCCGTTGCGATCTTAGCTGAGGGGGACCCGCTTTTTTATAGCTCGTATATGCACATGCATAAACGCCTTGCAGATAAATTTGAGACGGAGATTATTCCTGGGGTAACTTCGGTTAATGCGGCATCGGCAGCAATCGGAGTTCCCCTTGTTGAGCGAGATGAGAT
>JBOFCS010000131.1:0-15763 GCA_051646185.1 Mycobacteriaceae bacterium
ATTCTCACCGGCCTGGTAGCCGTGCTAGCCATTGCACTTAGTGGATGCTCCTCAGATTCCACAACAACGACCTCTGGCGCCGCAGTTCAGAAGAACAGCAGCTCTGCAACAAAAGCCACAACTACAGGTTCCCGTACCCCCCGAGCCCCAAGCACCCCTGTCCCACTGCCCGATCCAGCACAGGTGCAACGTGCCGCCACGGTGTCCTGCAACTACCCGGCCAGTAAAAACCCGGCAAAACCTGTCAATCCCCCGGTGGGAACCAGCGTGTCAGCATCCGGGTCAATTCAGACCGAACTCATAACAAACCAAGGAACCATAGGGCTGACACTCAATCAGACCTTCGCCCCTTGTGCCGTTAATAGTTTTGTCAGCCTCGGCGATCAAGGCTATTTTGATGGCTCACGCTGCCATCGCCTCGTCACCGGTGGCCTCAAAATCCTGCAATGTGGTGACCCCACTGCCACCGGAACAGGTGGCCCCGGATACAGCTTTGCTGATGAATATCCCGCGGATCAGTACCCACCCGGTGATCCTGCTGCAAACAATCCCCAAATTTACCCTCGCGGTACCATTGCTATGGCTAACTCAGGACCAAATACCAACGGCAGTCAATTCTTTCTGGTCTTTGGAGATTCCATCCTTCCCCCGAAATACACCGTATTTGGCACCATCGATGAAGCTGGCCTCACTATCCTTGAACGTATCGCTGCCGGTGGACTTGTCGGATCACCGAACTCCTCCGGTGATGGAAAGCCTAAGCTGGATACCATCATAGAGTCAGTGGGTGTGCCAAAAACTTAGATTAACTCGCAGCGCATACGGCCGCCTCCGCAAGCTACGCGGCTGAAGTCAACCGGTATACATCGTACACACCCTCCACATTTCGGACCACGCTAAGAACATGCCCAAGATGCTTAGGGTCACCCATCTCAAAAGTAAACTTACTGACGGCAACCCGGTCCCCTGAAGTAGTCACCGAGGCCGATAAAATATTTACCCGCTCATCAGCCAGAGCCTTAGTGACATCCGATAACAAGCGATGACGGTCCAAAGCTTCAATCTGGATGGCAACAAGAAATACCGATGACGGTGAAGGGGCCCACTGCACCTCAATAATTCGCTCCGACTGGGTATTCAGTGAATGCGCATTCGTACAGTCGGTTCGATGCACACTAACACCACCACCGCGAGTGACAAATCCTAAAATCTCATCACCGGGAACTGGGGTACAACATTTGGCAAGCTTAGAAAGCACTCCCGGCGCACCTGGCACCAGAACACCACAGTCGCCACTGTGGCGTTGTCGAACGGGGATAGTCGAAGGTGTGGAACGCTCCGCAAGCTCTTCCTCAGCATCATCCACCCCACCCAACTGAGCAACAAGACGCTGCACCACGTGATGCGCTGAAACATGGTGTTCCCCAACTGCTGTATACAGAGCTGACACATCCGGATAACGCAGTTCATGCGCTATCGCCGCCATAGACTCACCATTCATTAAACGCTGCAGAGGCAACCCGCCACGTCTAACCTCTTTAACAATGGCATCCTTACCATTGTCCAACGCTTCCTCGCGTCTTTCTTTGGCAAACCATTGACGAATTTTTGTTTTAGCTCGTGGTGAAACCACAAAAGATTGCCAGTCCCTTGAGGGGCCAGCGTTTTGCGCCTTTGAAGTGAAAACCTCGACAACTTCTCCATTGTCAAGCTTTCTCTCCAATGCAACAAGACGACCATTTACTCTCGCCCCAATGCAGCGGTGACCAACTTCGGTATGCACGGCATAA
This sequence comes from Mycobacteriaceae bacterium, assembly GCA_051646185.1. Lineage (GTDB taxonomy): Bacteria > Actinomycetota > Actinomycetes > Mycobacteriales > Mycobacteriaceae > JBOFCS01. The sequence goes on from JBOFCS010000131.1 coordinate 1,791, forward strand.
GCAAAATCGACGGGAGTCGACCCCGTAGGCAGGTTGACAACATCACCTTTAGGGGTAAAAACAAAAATTTCCTTAACAGCTAAGTCATAGCGAAGTGATTCCAGAAACTCCCCCGGATCGGCAGCTTCTCGCTGCCAATCGAGAAGCTGCCGCATCCACGCCATATCATCGAGTTCGGCACCAGAACCACTGGTAGCCAAACCATTTTTTCCCTTAGTTTCTTTGTATCGCCAATGCGCTGCAATACCAAATTCGGCAGTACGATGCATATCGCGGGTACGAATTTGCACTTCCAGTGGCTTACCCTCAGGACCAACTACGGTGGTATGCAAAGACTGATACACACCAAATCTTGGTTGTGCAATATAGTCTTTAAACCTTCCAGCCATCGGCTGCCATAATGAATGCACGACACCCACCGCAGCATAACAATCTCGAATTTCATCACATAAAATGCGAATACCAACTAAGTCATGGATGTCATCAAAATCTCGACCCTTGACAATCATCTTCTGGTAGATAGACCAGTAGTGCTTCGGCCTGCCTTCAACTGTCGCCGAAATACGGGAATTTGTCAGTGTAGCAATGATATCCTTACGAACCCGGGCTAAATGCGTGTCCCTAGAAGGTGCTCGATCCGCGACAAGCCGAACAATCTCATCATATTTTTTGGGATGCAGTATCGCAAAAGATAAATCTTCAAGCTCCCACTTAACTGTTGCCATACCCAGCCTATGTGCAAGCGGGGCAATGACTTCCAAAGTTTCCCGAGCTTTTCTAGCCTGCTTTTCCGGGGGCAAAAACCGCATTGTGCGCATATTGTGCAGTCGATCAGCTACTTTAATGACCAGTACACGAGGATCTCTAGCCATCGCAATGATCATCTTACGGATGGTTTCGCCCTCAGCAGCACTGCCAAGAACTACCTTATCGAGCTTGGTTACTCCATCAACTAAGTGAGCAACCTCTTCCCCAAATTCACGTGTTAACTGCTCAAGCGAATAACCAGTATCCTCGACGGTATCGTGTAAAAGAGCAGCAACCAAAGTGGTGGTATCCATCCCCAACTCCGCCAAAATATTTGCAACAGCCAGCGGATGAGTGATGTATGGGTCCCCTGATTTACGAAATTGCGTTTGATGGCGCTCTTCAGCCACATCGTAAGCGCGTTGCAACAAAGCCGTGTTTGCCTTTGGATAAAGCTCACGATGCACTGCAACGAGCGGATCGAGCACCGGACGGATAGCGGCATTACGCTGAGCAGTTATTCGCTTAGCTAATCTAGCTCGCACCCGACGCGAAGCAGAGGAAGAACCGGCGGTTGCCGGACCAACGGAACCTGAAGAAACTACTGATACAGCAGTCGCTTCTGACACCGTTTTACCGTCATTGGGCATTTTGCGATCTGTCACACCAACCTCCTTCTAGCACCGTCAGTGTAATTATGCTGCGCCAACAGCTGCTAGCATCCACAACACCTTTAATACTGACTTTAGTCCTCAACTTTGAGCGAGGCTCAACACTGGAGTCGGATCGACTTTTTCTCGACCACCAAGATCAGCTAACTCCAGAACAACCGCTACCGCTACAACTTGCGCACCACACTTTTTCAATAACCCAACCGTAGCTAAAGCCGTGCCGCCAGTGGCTAGTACGTCATCAATAACTAGTACTCGCTGGTCTTTCAAATTGATACCCTCGGCTGGGATTTCTAAGGTTGATTCGCCGTATTCTAAAGCATAGCTCTGCGAATACACCGGCGGAGGAAGCTTGCCGGCTTTTCGCACCGCTAAGACTCCTGTTCCCAGCATCACAGCAACTGCCGAACCCAGGAGAAATCCCCTAGCGTCAATTCCTGCCACAATATCAACCACCGGACTTAGCCGAGCAAGCTCATCAATAACAAGTTTTAACCCCTGCGGATCAGCAAAAACCGGAGTAAGATCGGCAAATTGCACACCCTCAGAAGGAAAATGAGGAACATGACGAGTCAGCTTAACTATGACCTCTGCTGCGGTTGTCATCTGCTTAGCCACCTATGTCTGCACCCATCGATCCAGATTCCAGGTTAGCCCCACCCGGGTAGGATTTGGCACTACATTTAACAAATCGCTAACCCACCCTGCGGTTCGTGGCTGAAAATATAGCGGGATTGTTGGTAAATCTTTCCATAAGATGCCCTCCGCTTCCTGAAGTAAACGAAGCTGGTCATTTGGCTCGGTAAAAATTGCAAGTTCGTCAATAATCGCATCTATACGTGGGTTCGCGTACTGCCCCACATCGTTGCCATCTGAAGACCGCAAAGCTGAGCGATCCTGCGCGGCAAATGCAGCCCCACCCGGGCCTATCGAACCCGCAGTCCCTGAAAGCATTACATCAACCTGTCCATTACGTAACTGCTGGGGAGAAAAGGTTGGGGAACTGACATCCTGCACAGTTATCCCTGCCGCTTGGCAACTTTGAGCTATCGCAGCAACTTCTGCTGATCGTCGTATATCGGGTGAAGTATAGCCAATTCTGACAACAAAGGGCCCCTCAGCCGCCGACCTAGCAGCCTCAATATCCACCTGCGTATATTGATTCACCTGCAAACGAGCAACTGCCTCAGGTATCACAGCTTGTGATGTATCCAGTCGGACATTAACCACCCCAGGAGCCGCCGCTTGCTCCGCTAATCGTTGCCTGGGCACACATAACGCAAAAGCTTTACGCAACTTGGCATTAGAGAAAATCCCAGTATTCTGCAATACCAACTGCTCAACTGATCGAGAAATGAATGGAGTTATTTTAAGCGTAGAAAGCGCAGACCCGTCTAGCGAACCTTGCGCAATATCGGCAATCTCAATGTTATTCAGTACTTCTGGACTAACCATTCCCTTAGTCCATATAGCTATCCGCGCAATGCGGGGGGGCTCTCCCCACCATTGATCATTCTTAACTAATATCAGCCCTTCGTCGGTGGTATAAGAATCCAACTTATATGGGCCAGAGGACGGAAACACACTTAAATCGACAGAACCAGGTACCAGGTTCCAGCCCTGGTTCCAAAACTGCGCCGCCCTATTCATCGCTTCCAGATCGTTATCACGCGCTGCTGCAATAAGATTAAATCCGGGGATTGCCCTTAGCAAAACGTGCGAGGGCATGAGTGTTGTTGCCGAAAAAAGCGCAGCCCAATTGGTTGGCACCCGCCCTGGGAAAAAGGTGACGGTCGCACTTTTTGCTCCAGGAGCACAATCTATATCCGAGATATCCCGATAACCAGCGGTACTCGCTGCAGAAAAAGCCGGAAATCGCCCGCTACTAGCAACCCAAGAAAGAACTATATCTTCACAAGTCACCGGAACTCCATCAGAGTACAGTGCCCGAGGAGAAATAGTAAAAATAACCTTATTTTCCTCCCCCACAACCGACTGGGTAATGCCGAAGTCCCGATCCGCTACCGACTCACCACCTGGTCCAATAAAACTAAAACCAGTAAGTACTCGACTAAACGCTGAGACTGTGCCAGTGGCAGCACCCTCTAAAGTATTAGCGTTATATGTCAATACCGGAGCATCTAGTAAGTAATCTAGCGATGCCTTAGCCTCGCCTGTTCCGCAACTGCTTAATGTGCCCACAAAAAATACCGTTGACAGCACTACTGCAGAAACTCGGGCAAGCAGATTCTGTCGAAACTTAGCCATTGCCAACACGAATCGTCATCATTTCCGAACTGAACTCTTACCAGTAGGTTTAGATCCAGAAGCTTTTTTCGTTTCTGAAGAAAGTCCAGTAATTTTTTGGGCCTTTTCGGCGGTACCTAAATTTGCCACAGAAGCCCGTCGGTTTTGAACCTTCTTCGTATGTGCCACAACTTCTTTGGTGCGTTCTTTAAGTGTTACCAAAAGTGGGGTAGCAAAAAAGATAGAGGAGTAGGCCCCCACTACGATGCCAACAAGCTGAACTAAAGCGAGATCTTGCAAAGTCCCCACACCAAGTAGCCAAACCGCAACTACAATCAGAGCAATTACTGGCAAAACACTAATAATTGTCGTGTTAATAGAGCGCATCAATGTCTGATTTATCGCAAGGTTTGCTTGTTCTGCATAAGTCCGCCTTGTGGTGTGCTGGAAACCCCGGGTGTTTTCCTCAACCTTGTCAAAAACAATCACTGTGTCATACAGCGAGAAACCTAAAATAGTTAGAAGGCCAATTACAGTTGCAGGCGTCACCTCAAAACCAACAATTGAATACACACCAGCAGTCACGGAAAGATCAAAACCTAACGCCGCCATAGCAGCTAGAGCCATATGTCGTTCATAACGGACCGTGATGTAAATGCCAACTATAATAAGAAACACCACCAGTGCAATTAATGCCTTTTTAGTGATTTGCCCACCCCAGGTCTCAGAAACGGCGGAGTCGCTAATAGCTGATGAGCTTGGTTTACCCTCCGAATCAACTGGCTGAAAACGGTCGAAGAGGGCCTGCCGAAGATCGTCGGTCTGTTTCTGATCAAGACCCTCAGAACGAATCTGCACTGTCGCCGCAGCCCCAGAACCTACCGTCACCACAGATGAAGGATCTTTCCCCAGTACATTTCGATAAACTTCTTCTACCTCAGCAGTCGTGGAATTACCAACTGGGAAGGATAATTTTGTTCCACCCTCAAAGTCAATACCAAAAGTAAAGCCACGAAACACCATACTGAAAATAGCAATCAGGACTATCACTCCGGTCAGCGCAAAATAAAATCGGCGACGACCCACCACCTCAAAAGCCCCGGTGCCGGTATACAAGCGATTAAGTAGACTGTGTGGATTTGTCTTCACCACTTCAGAGTGTGCTTCTGGTACAGGATTCTGATTTACCATGCTCTCAGGCCTCCTTCTGAGTCGCAGCAGTTGCTGCGAGCTTGCGTTCACGTGCTATTTGCTGAACAGCACCAAGGCCATTGAGCGATGGCCTACTCAAGAGATCTGATTTTGAGGCAAGAAAAACTAATGGCCAGGTGACCAGGAATACCACCAGGACATCAAGAAGAGTGGTGAGCCCTAGAGTGAAGGCAAAACCACGAACCTGACCAACCGCAAGAGCATAAAGCACTGCTGCAGCAATAAAGCTCACTGCGTTACCAGAAAGAATAGTCTTTCTGGCTCGTGCCCAACCTCGTGGAACTGCAGAGCGGAAACTGCGACCTTCCCTCATCTCATCCTTAATTCGTTCAAAGAACACCACAAATGAATCTGCAGTCATCCCAATACCGATGATAAGACCAGCAATACCAGCCAAATCAAGAGTGAAACCGATCCACCGACCGAGAAGAATAAGAAGCGCAAAAACCATAGCCCCCGAAGCAACCAAACTGAGCGCAGTAAGCACTCCAAGCATTCGGTAGTACATCAATGCGTACACCAACACCAGGGCCAGACCAATACCACCGGCAATTAAACCTGCCCGAAGGGAGGTTAAACCTAAAGTCGCTGAAACAGTTTCCGCTTCAGAAGCCTGAAAAGACAAGGGAAGCGAACCATATTTTAGAACATTAGCTAGATCTTTCGCCTGAGACGAAGTGAAGCTTCCACTAATCTGGGTTTTACCACCCAAAATAGCCGCGTTTACGGTGGGTGCACTGACTACCTGCGAATCCAAAGTGAACGCAGCTTGCTTGCCGATATTGGCCGCAGTGAACTTACCCCACACATCCGAACCGGTGGATTTAAACTCCAAGCTCACAATATTTTGTGCTTGCTGAGAGTCAAATCCCGAACTAGCATCAGCGATTTCCTGCCCGTCAATGATTGAAGGCTCCAAGAGATAGACAGCGGTCTTATCTGCCGAACAGGTAACCAAAGGAAGGCTGGGATCGTCATTGCCTTGGAGCGGATCAGGCTCATTACAGCGGGGGGCTAGATACTGAAGTGCTATTTGTTGAATCTGTTGATCAGTACTCTGCCGCAATTGCTTCTGTTGATCTATTTCGGCTGCGGCATCAAGGTTTTTCTGTTCCCCCACTGGCACAGGCTCGACAGATGCTCCAGTCGGTGAAGTCGTATCGCCGGGGACCGGGTTCGGTGTAGAGACAGTTGATGGGGCTACCTCACTAGAGGGCGTTGCGGGTACCGGATCCTCGGCAGGAAAAGGCCGATTCTGTGGCACCGGGCTTTGTTCTACAGCGGGTTCACTAGGAACCGAGGTATTTGTAGCCGGAACTGGAGCCGGTGTTTCTGCACTCGGCGTTGCTTGGTTAGAAGGTGCTTCCGCAGCAGTAGCCGGTTGCGCGGCTACCACCGGCCTAATGTATAACTTTGCAGTCTGTCCCAGTGCTCGAGCCTGTTGCCCGTCATTGCCAGGAACAGTGATCACCAGATTCTGTCCATCAACAAGAACTTCTGAACCCGAAACACCAAGACCATTGACCCTAGTTTCAATAATTTCTTGGGCCTGTTTTAACGATGTCTGGCTCGGTGCCCCACCATCAGGCGTCCGAGCGGTCAACGTAACACGCGTTCCACCTTGAAGGTCAATACCTAATTTAGGTGATGCAATCTTGTCTCCAGTAAAAAAGACAAGCGCGTACAGCGCTGCCACTAAAACAGCGAAGAGCGCAAGATATCGCGCAGGACGCACCGGTCCGTTCGAAGGTGCCACGATCGGTCGATCTCCTTAATGTGGATTTACTCGCACAAATAGCTTTAATGTAGTGCGTATTAGCAAAAGTTAGCAGAACATTGATGCCTGATTAACTCGTGAAGGTCTTTGTACTGTCCAAATCTTCTCCGGATGCTACGGCTTCTTCTGCCTTCTGCTCCGCTGCAGCCTGATCGTCAAATCGATCACGAATTGCCAACTTAACCCAGGTAGTGACCACACCAGGGGCAATCTCGAGGTCAACTGTTTCCTCAGCAACTCCAGCGACTGTGGCATGCATACCTGAGGTGGTCTGCACCCGGTCACCAACGGCAAGGGAATCCTGCATAGCTATTGTCTCAGCCTGCATCTTTCGTTGCTTGCGCATTCCAAAGAACATAAAGGCAAGCATTCCGACAAGAATAAGCGGGAAAAGCAACTCCATCGTAAAATCAGTCCTCTATTTGTTTCGGTAAAAGCAAGTTTAGTGTGACGCTCTTTGACGTGCGCTATCGGACAAAGCATCCACAGGTATCTAGTGTGCCACTAAGTACGTCCCAGCGAGTCAACTAAAGGTTGTAAGTCGACTTTTCTAGCCGAATAAGCCCGGTTGCGATTCATTTGAGCGGACCTCAATTCCGCCAATTACCGCCTCTGGTGGAGCCTCCAGTCCTAAATGTGACCAGGCTGCTGCGGTGGCCACTCTACCTCGCGGAGTGCGGGCAATCATTCCGGCGCGTACCAAAAAGGGTTCACAGACTTCTTCAACAGTGGCGGGTTCCTCCCCCACCGCAACAGCAAGAGTGGATACCCCGACGGGGCCGCCACCAAAACTACGAATGAGCGAACCAAGAACAGCACGATCCAATCGATCAAGCCCCAAAATATCCACGTCGTACACTGCAAGAGCCGCTTTAGCAATTGCCTCGGTGATGACCCCATCGGCACGCACCTCAGCAAAATCACGAACCCGGCGCAGTAACCGATTGGCAATACGTGGTGTTCCGCGTGATCGACTAGCAATTTCGGCACTAGCAGCCAGATCAATCTCTACCCGCAGAATGCCTGCCGACCGCATTAAAACTTGCTGCAGTTGATCCGAATCATAAAAATCCATATGCCCGGTAAATCCAAAGCGATCACGCAATGGACCAGTCAAGGCACCTGAACGTGTGGTCGCACCAACCAAGGTAAAGGGTGCTACTTCAAGGGGAATTGAGGTGGCACCTGGGCCCTTACCTACCACCACATCTACCCGAAAATCTTCCATCGCCAGGTATAGCATTTCCTCGGCTGGCCTGGCTATTCGGTGAATTTCGTCGATAAATAATACGTCACCCTCGACCAGGTTGCTCAGCATCGCAGCAAGATCCCCAGCACGCTCCAAGGCAGGGCCAGAAGTTAATCGCAATGCTGAACCCAATTCCGAAGCAATAATCATTGCCATCGAAGTTTTCCCTAGACCAGGCGGCCCCGACAGCAGAATATGATCCGGAGTTTTCCCACGTTGCTTTGCTCCGGAAAGCACGAGTTGTAACTGTTCCCGGACTCGGGTCTGACCAATAAAGTCAGTTAACGACCTAGGCCGCAAACTTGATTCAATTTCACCATCCCCAAGAAGTTCCGAGGCAGAAAGACCCTGCTGTTCGTTAACATCATCCCAGTCGCTCATCGAGTTTTGCCCAATAGTGTTAGCGCTGAACGTAAAAGCTCCGAACTTGTGCCATCAGGAGTTTGCGCCAGTACCGAATCTGTCGCTTGTTCAGCCTGTTTAAGCGCAAAACCCAAACCCACCAAAGCCTCAATAACCTGATTCCGCAGTGGACTTGATGCAGCTACCGATCCCGCTGAACTAGGTACTATGGCAACCTTATCCCGTAGCTCAACAACTAGCCTTTCAGCGCCACGCTTACCAATCCCCGGAATACGAGTAAGTGCCGCAACATTACCTTCAGATAACGCTTTACATAAATCCTGCGGTTCGTACACCGCTAAAGTTGCCATAGCAATTCTTGGTCCCACTCCGGAAACCGTCAATAGCAGATTAAAGAGATTCTTTGACTCACTATCAGCAAAACCGTACAACGTCATTGAATCTTCACGAACAATCATTGCGGTAATCAGCCGGATAGTTGTCCCACGACTTAAACCCGCCAAAGTTGCTGGAGTTACATGAAGTTGGTAACCGATACCGCCTGCTTCGATCACAATATGATCAAGAGCAATCTCCAAAACCTCACCAGAAACAGACGCAATCACTTCGGCTGGACCTCTTTCCCTGAGAGCCTAGTTGTGGCCCGTTTACGTTGTTCAGCCAACCGAGTGAGATACAGTTTTTTCTGTACAGTCGCAGCAGCCTGCGCTTGCGCCATCCGGGCCATCATCGGCGCTCTCCAGCAGTGACAAATTGCCAGAGCTAACGCATCAGCGGCATCAGCTGGCTGAGGGGCGACCTGCAGCCCAAGAATACGTGTCACCATTGCCGTAACCTGAGCTTTATCTGCAGTACCACTGCCAGTTACTGCGGCCTTCACCTCTGAAGGGGTATGAAAGCAGACAGTTATCCCCCGTTTTGCTGCAGCAAGAGCAATCACCCCTCCAGCCTGTGCGGTACCCATCGCTGTACGCACATTGCTCTGCGAAAACACCCGTTCAACCGCAACTACTGAAGGCTTATGAGTGTCCATCCAATACTCAGCAACTTCGGAAATCATCAGTAAACGCTTCGACAGTTCAAGATCAGCCGGGGTACGCACTACATCAACATCAAGGGCAGTTACTCTGCGCCCTTCTCCGGTTTCAACAACGCTGAGGCCACAACGAGTCAATCCTGGATCAACACCCATAACGCGCACTTGCCTCACCTCATCTCCACCAATTACCGAACAGCTGTTCGATAGCATAGCGGGAAAGTGCGCTATAGCCGAATCAACACACCCAAAATCAAAGCATCACCAACACTGCTACCACGCTAAAAGATTAGGCATCAAGTTCACCAAGAACCTCATCGCTAATATCGACGTTCGAATACACATTTTGCACATCATCACTATCTTCAAGGGCGTCAATAAGCTTAAAAACTTTGCGCGCACCATCAGCATCAACCGAAACACTCACCGAAGCTTGAAAACTCGCTTCGGCCGAATCATAGTCAATTCCGGCATCCACGAGTGCAGTACGAACTGCAACTAAATCAGTTGGCTCACTGACAATTTCAAAGCTCTCCCCTAGATCATTAATCTCTTCAGCCCCTGCATCAAGAACAGCAAGAAGAACATCCTCTTCTGACTGACCATTCTTTTCAAGGAGAACAACACCTTTGCGTGAGAACAAATACGAGACCGAACCCGGATCTGCCATATTCCCACCATTGCGAGTCATTGCAGTACGTACCTCACCAGCAGCCCGATTTCGGTTATCAGTTAAACACTCGATCAGTAATGCCACACCATTAGGGCCATAACCCTCATACATGATGGTCTGCCAATCGGCACCACCTGCTTCCTCCCCTGCCCCACGTTTACGCGCCCGCTCAATATTGTCATTGGGGACTGAACTCTTTTTTGCCTTTTGAATCGCATCATAGAGTGTTGGGTTACCAGAAGGATCGCCGCCACCAGTTCGCGCCGCCACCTCAATATTTTTAACCAACTTCGCGAAGGACTTGCCGCGCTTGGCGTCAATAACAGCCTTCTTATGCTTGGTGGTGGCCCATTTGGAGTGGCCGCTCATGCGTTACATCCTCTTCATAGCAGGGGGCAGACAACTAGCAGATAACTTTGATCAGTTTACCCGCTGAAGCGAACAGAGCTTCACAGTAATCAAAAATCACTCACAAACCAGGTCAATAAATAATTTATGAATACGACGGTCTCCCGTGACCTCGGGATGAAATGACGTTGCCAACACTTTGCCCTGCCGGACCGCAACCACTCGCCCGGATGCCTGCCTAGCAGAATCTGGGATACGCGCGAGCACCTGAACCCCCGCACCCACCCGCTCAACCCAAGGGGCCCGAATAAAGACTGAACGCATCGGATCGGCCCCTATTGCTTCAATAGTCAAATCAGTCTCGAAAGAATCAACCTGTCGACCAAAAGCATTGCGTCGCACAGTTATATCTAGAGCATTTAAGTGTTGAGCATCAGCTCTGGTGTCTAAAACTTCACTTGCCAGCAGAATCATGCCTGCACACGAACCGTAAGCTGGCATCCCTTGCGCCAATCTGACCCGAAGTGGTTCGAGTAATTCAAAAACTTCCAGCAGCTTACTCATGGTCGTGGACTCCCCGCCTGGGATAATGATAGCGTCCACCAGATCGAGCTCCCGTTGCCGCCGAACTGCTAGTGCACCTGCGCCCACCTCAGTAATAGCGGCCAAATGTTCTCGTACATCACCTTGTAAAGCAAGAACACCAATAAGCGGCATACTCATTTTTTATTTCCGGTGTGTTCGTCCCGACCATCAGGGTCCCGCTCAATACGAGTTAAGCCTTCTTGAACAACCGCAGCCACCATATCGCCAGCTTGATTGTAAATCTGCCCCTGAGTCAAAGCACGACCAAAACCAGCTGAGGGCGATGATTGGTCATATAGCAGCCACTCGTCAGCGCGAAAAGGCCGCAAAAACCATAGTGCATGATCCAGTGAAGCCATTTGCACCCGAACTCCAGGATGTGCAACCCGAGAAGAACCCAGAAGCATCATGTCGCTCAGATAAGCAAGAGTGCACACATGAAAAACCTGGCTATCGGGAAGCCGATCCCGATAACGCATCCAGACCCGTTGCTGCGAAGCGAACCGCGTGTCCGCTTGAACTTTACCGACTACTGACAACTCGGGTGGGATAATACGAATATCCCACGCATTCCATTCCTGATATAACTCACTCTTTGAAGCTCTATCTGTCGCAAAGACATCCGGCAACTCTTCCGGCGCTGACACTCTGGGCATAATGTCTTGATGCTCAATCCCACTGTCATCTGCATGGAATGAAGCTGACATAGTAAAAATTGCGCTACCATCTTGTATTCCGGTTACACGGCGAGTGCAAAACGACCGACCATCTCTTATCCGGTCAACCAGGAAAACTGTTGGCTCTTTAGGATTTCCCGGGCGAAGAAAATAACCATGTAATGAATGAACATGAAACCGTTCATCCACCGTGCGGACCGCAGAAACCAACGACTGCCCAGCAACTTGTCCGCCAAAGGTGCGTTGGAGCAAGCTTGGAGTCACACTGCCTCGAAAAATATCTCGTTCTAACTGCTCAAGCTCCAGAACATCCTCAACTCTTGCCATAGGACTTCCTTTCCGTGGTGCGCTCCCAGCGCTGGGTCCACAACCCCTTTAGGTTAGCAACGAAATTTTTGACATACAGCGATTGGGCTCTACGTTGATACTGCTACTACCTGACCAGTAGCTCTGGTGCACGATAAACACATGACCAGGTTTGAGCCGATTGGCCACACAGAATTAATTGCCACCGTGCACACCAAAATAAACAGACTTACCGGGCCTCGCGTTGTTGCTATTGATGCAGCAGATGCAGCTTCACCAGTCACCTTTGCCATTGCAGTCAGTGATTATTTGCAACACACTAACCGCGCCTGTGCAGTGGTCGACCTGCATAGCTTTATTCGCCCGGCCTCACTACGCCTGGAATACGGCCGCCACGACGAATACAGTTACAAATCAACATGGTTTGACTATCCAGCGATCCAACGTGAAATAATCGATCCACTCAGCCCCGAAGGCGACCTACTGTGGCTTCCGGCCTTATGGGAGGAAACAACGGATCGCTCGGCACGAGCAAAACGAATAGCAGCAACACCCAATCAAGTCATCATTATTGCTGGGCCGATGTTGCGTGGACGGCATCTTAAATTTGACTTCACTGTGTACCTGCATATGAGTGAAAGCGCTCTACACCGGAATACCCCACCAGAACAGCAATGGACCATTCCCGCAGTCAGCCAGTATTACAGTGAAATCACCGAAGAACCCGATCTGCTCGTTAAATACGATCACAGTAATAAACCAGCGATTGCTACTCCCCCTGAAAATTAGCTACCAGCCGCGCTCAGCTAGCCGGTGTGGCTGCGGAATATCATCAACATTAATCCCCACCATTGCTTCACCTAAACCTCGAGATACTGCGGCAAGCACATCCGGGTCATCGAAGAAGGTTGTTGCCTTAACAATAGCTTTTGCTCGCTCAAACGGGTTGCCTGACTTGAAAATCCCAGAACCTACAAAAACCCCTTCGGCACCGAGCTGCATCATCATCGCGGCATCCGCCGGAGTGGCTATCCCCCCTGCGGTAAACAATGTCACTGGCAATTTACCAGCTTCAGCTACCTCTACCACTAGGTCATAGGAGGCCTGAAGCTCTTTAGCAGCAACATATAACTCATCTTTCGACAAAGACGTCAGACGACGAATCTCCGCTGCGATTGTTCGCATATGTGTTGTAGCGTTTGATACGTCTCCAGTGCCAGCCTCACCCTTAGAGCGAATCATCGCCGCTCCCTCAGTAATCCGCCGTAATGCCTCACCAAGATTGGTTGCCCCACAGACAAAGGGTGCAGTAAAAGCCCACTTATCAATATGATTAGCGTAATCAGCAGGGGTAAGAACCTCCGACTCATCGATATAATCGACACCTAAACTCTGCAAAATCTGCGCTTCGACAAAATGTCCAATACGCGCTTTTGCCATGACTGGGATACTCACAACAGCCTTGATGCCCTCGATCATGTCTGGATCACTCATCCGTGAAACCCCACCCTGAGCGCGAATATCCGCAGGTACCCGCTCAAGAGCCATAACAGCAACAGCACCCGCGTCCTCAGCAATTTTTGCCTGCTCAGGGGTTACCACATCCATGATCACACCGCCCTTAAGCATCTCTGCCATGCCGCGCTTAACCCGCGCCGTTCCAACTACTGAAGCCTCTGCCGAGTTAGCGGATTCGGACTGCTTGGCGGTACTCACGACGGTCTCCTGATCTCAGTGCTCAATATCGTCCCAATGCTGACATGCCGCTGGGATTGCGATACCTAAATTTTAGGCGCGGCACACCGAAGACCATCCTATTCGGCTTGTTTGTAGTACTCCCATTGCCCTCCAGATAACAGAGCAGCATCAGATCAGTGGGCACCCAAAATCATGGGTGGTTGGGGTCGTTCCAGTCCCCCAGAACCGCCGGCCACGCTTTGATAGGAGGACCGATCAACGCGCTCCCGTTTTGCACGGTAATCAGATAATCAGGGTGATAATCGCGTTCGTTTTCCTCCTCCTCCACCGACCGTTTCCTCGCCCCAGCATTCATGGGTCCCATCCCCGGCATCCCTGGGGCAC
>JBOFCS010000140.1:0-6991 GCA_051646185.1 Mycobacteriaceae bacterium
CCCATCTCCTTAGATCCAGCAATGAGATGATCAACAAGAACACCCACCCGCCGACCTGGTCCCGGAGAAAAATCGGCAAGTCGATCAGCCAAATTATCGAGACCTTCAAGATGCTCTACAACAACGCCCTCTACGCGAAGATCATGTCCCCAGACTCTTTCCACTAACGCAGCATCATGAATACCCTCCACCCAAATACGACTAGCTCGTGCTACTCGAGCTCGCAGGTCACTAACTTTGGTAGAACCTGAGGCACTTCGCGCTATCGACGGCTTTTCCTCCACCGCATTCGAACGCGCTCGAACTAAGGTAACCACTACACCGTCAATCAGAAAAGCTGCCTCGCGCATAGCAAAAAGCCTGGTGCGTAGCTGTGCATCCTCAAGTCGAACAAAATCTCCATCATAAGTTTTCTCGTACCCAATAATGGCGCCGCAAAAACCCGAATCAGCATCCTCAACGACTAAATCTTTTTCAATAGCTACCAGCGGTACCTTATTACGCCGTTTCCTAGCATGTCCTGCAAAAATATCTCCGGCGTACATGTTTGTTTGAGAAGAGGTCACGCCCAAGGACGTTAGGTGAGTATCTGGCTAAACGCAGTTCGCCACGCCGATTTAGACTTTGTGCTATGCCATATGTCAGCTTCTCCCTCGCGGTGTGGACTAACGCATGGCTGGCCGAAAAAGCTACACCCGACGATGTCACCGATGCTTTACAGGCATGGGCGCCGATTCATCACCTGCATGCCAAGGCCTCAGTACCAGCGGCACTGGGGGAAAGCATTTTTCTGCAGAATCAGGCTAACTCAACAGCAATATTGCATGCACTACGCCTCCTTACCCAGGGAGGTACAGAAATAAATATTCAGCTAGTCCTACCAGCACCCGGCGATGTCCAAGGAATGCCAGCGGGTACTGATTTTTCTCGAGCCGCAATGGAGGTCGGAGAGGGTCTAATAATTTCTGGAAATGGAATAACAACAACAGCTTTGGTGCCTCATTATGAGCAAGAAGATGTTATTGTGTGGACATTATTTTCCTTAAAATCTGCCGTAGCTGTACCTTCGCATATGAGCCTTGGGGAAGCCGAATGGGTGCTAAAAAAAGCAATCAGCGAAGCAGCCGATGCTATTTTACGAATAGAACTACTCACTTCACAAAGTTCGGCTGCTCAGGCCCGAGCACTTATCCAGGAGGCTGTGCTAGAAAAGTCAGCATTATCCCTACCGGATAGCACACCTCGAGTGCTACGAGTTCTTGACTCAGCCACTCAGATTGAAGCAATCTTACTAGTGGGTTCCGAACTTATGGGTGCACCGGCACATACCCTCTCCGGAAACCAGACTCTCGAACAAACATTATTACCATTATGGTCGCTGGTGCGAACTGCTAGAATCGCCGCAGCGCAGGCAATCATCAGCGCTGCCTGGACTGCTTGAGCTAATGGCTACAACAGTTTTCGAAGCAAAGCATTCCATTAGTTGTAGAACCACTCAGTGGAGTATGCGCTAAACGCTGCACAGGAAGTCCCTCTCTCACTTCATTGATAAGCGCCAAAATCATGTGAATAAACCGGGGGTCAGACCCCGGAGTTTGGGCACGCACAAAGGAAATTGACCGACTATGCGCTCGGGCAGCAGCCTCATTATCAAGATCCCATAGCACCTCAAGGTGATCAGAGACAAAACCTATTGGGCAAACGATAACTGCTCGCACTGATGAATCAGCAAGGTAGTCAATATGATCACAAATATCCGGAGTCAACCATGGTACCCGAGGAGAACCTGAACGGGACTGCCATACCACGTCAAAAACAGTTGCACCAGCCATTCCGGCAACTAATTTCGCCGACTCATGTACCTGTGTGCTATAAAGATATCCGCCATCTGCAGGAGAGCCCGAAGTGCGGTCAGCAGAGGTAGGAACAGAATGTGCAGTAAAGACCAGTCTCGCTTGCTCTCTCAGTTCTTGCGGCAAAGATGATCGGGCACGATTAACAGCATCCGCGAAAGAAGCAATGAGCAGTGGGTGATCATAATATTGCCTAATCTTTACTAATTCCGGGGCTTTCGACCCCACAGACAACCTGGCTCTACGAATATCTTCATGGTATTGACGACACCCTGAATACCCACCCCAGGCTGAAGTAGGAAAAACAAGTGCGCGTGTGATTCCATCATCAGCCATTTTTGCTAAGGCATCTTCAATCATGGGGTGCCAGTTTCTATTTCCAAAATAAATAGGCAGGGGTGTACCACAATGATGTAACGCTTCATCAAGTCGAAAAATAATATCGCGATTCAAATCGTTAATGGGTGACTTCCCGCCGCAATGTAAATAATGCTCGGCAACTGCAGCTAACCTTTCAGATGGAATTGCCCTACCACGAGTGACATTCTCTAAAAATGGACGGATATCCTCCGGCTTATCCGGCCCACCAAAAGACAGGAACAGCAGCGCATCAAATTCATGATTTACCAGCGAATTCTTTCGATCATGATTGATATTTACGGCACTGTTCGTCATCTTTACACTTTCCAGCACATCACTATTAGTTCGTCAGGTAATTAGTGATCTAACCACCCTGCGTGCTTGCCCCACCGTCTACATAAATGATTGATCCGGTTGTCGCCGGAAGCCAGTCAGAAAGTGTGGCGCATACCGTTTTTGCTGTTGCGGTGGGATCGTTCATATCCCAACCGAGAGGGGCTCGCTCATCCCACCCGGTCTCTAAAGCAATGAGTTCATCACTTATGCCTGCAATACCTGCGCCAACAATGGCTTTGGCAGCCAAAGTACGAACTGGGCCCGAAGACACCAAATTTGACCGAACTCCTTGCTTTCCAGCTTCACGTGCAACATAGCGGTTTACTGCTGCAAGAGTATTTTTCGCAACATTCATCCAGTTATAAAATGGAATTGCGGCGCGGGAATCAAAGTCCATACCAACTATAGAACCACCGGAATTCATCACCGGAAGCACCGCCTTGGCAAGGCTGGCATACGAATAGGCAGATACATGCAAGCCAGTGGCCACATCCTCCCACGGGGCATCAAAGAACGGAGCACCAAGACCACTCCTAGGCATAAAACCAATCGAATGCACAACACCATCAAGTTTATTGCCCGCGCCTATTTCGGTAGTAATACGATCAGCTAGAGCATCCAAGTGCTCAGTATTTGTTACATCAAGCTCAATCAGAGGTGCTGGGTTTGGCAAACGCTTTGCGATACGCTCAATCAGACGCATCCGATCAAAACCAGTAAGTACCAGTTCCGCGCCCTGTTCCTGAGCTACTTTTGCGATATGGAAAGCAATCGAAGAATCAGTAATAATTCCGGTAACAAGAATTCGTTTACCTTCAAGTAATCCGCTCACGTTTTCCTCCTGGTGTGCAGTGCAAACAATTCGGTTGATTAGAAACTATATATTCGAACAATCTTCATTAATGCCCCATGCCAAGACCGCCATCAACAGGGATTACAGCACCTGAAACGTAACTAGCATCCTCTGAGGCAAGCCAACTAACTACTCCGGCTACCTCAGCAGTGTTGCCTGAGCGGCCAAGAGGAATAGCGCTAATGGCCATTTCTTGGTACTTAGGATCGAGGGACTGGGTCATGTCGGTATCAATAAAACCGGGCGCAACGACATTTGCCGTAATTGAGCGTGATCCAAGCTCGCGAGTAAGCGAGCGTGCCAAACCAATGACCCCAGCTTTCGAAGCTGCATAATTCGCCTGACCAGGAGTGCCGCCAAGTCCGACCACGGAACCCAAAAAAATAAATCGTCCATACTTGGCTCGCAGCATGGATCGACTAGCCCGCTTCGCAACTCGAAATGCACCAGTGAGGTTGGCATCAATGACACGAGTGAACTGATCCTCAGACATCCGCATAATCAACGTGTCATCGGTGATTCCTGCGTTTGACACCAAAACTTCAACGGGACCTTGCTGCTTTTCCACCTCGGTAAAAGCAGCATCTACTGACGCGGAGTCTGTGACATCACAAATAACACCAAACA
Organism: Mycobacteriaceae bacterium; assembly: GCA_051646185.1. Lineage (GTDB taxonomy): Bacteria > Actinomycetota > Actinomycetes > Mycobacteriales > Mycobacteriaceae > JBOFCS01. Next base: position 4,030 of record JBOFCS010000140.1, read on the forward strand.
AACCCGCAGGCACACCAGAACCACGATGTGTTACCGCAACTTTGTGACCATCAGCAGCCAGCCGTTGCGCTATTGCTAGACCGATTCCACGATTACCACCGGTAACTAACACTGAACGGGAAATACGATTTACGGGAGAGTCTGCATTCGACATGATTGACAACCTATCGGTTCATACACCCAACCACAGAATCAGACACGCCTTAGATATTTCTTTAAGGCAATCGCCGAGTAAAAATCAATGCCGAAGCCGCCGCAATAACAAGAAGTAACGAAGCTGCGATCACCCAAGGACGACTAGAATCGCCACGAGCAATCTCAAAACCTATTTGTTCTTCAAGAGTGTCATAAACCCCGTTTAGCTCCTCTAAGCTTGACGCAGAATAAAATTCACCGCCTGAGAGTTTTGCTATTTCCGCTAGCGAAGGGTCATCCACCGGCACTTTATTTACTCTGCCATTTATTTCTACAGTGCCAGATTTTGTTCCAAACGAAATACTTGATACCGGCACTCCTTGGTCACGAGCAGCTCTTGCCGCAGTAAATGCGCCGCGAGGCTGATCAGGATCATCTGGCACGGTTTCCTTACCGTCAGAGGCTAAAACAATGCGCGCAGGCGGCATATCCGTTCCACCACCAATGACCGATCCCAAAGTTGCGATGGATTGCAGAGCCATATAGATCGCTTCGCCAGTAGCTGTACGTTCGGCAAGCTGCAATTTATCCACTGCTGTCTTCACTGATTCTCTGTTTGTTGTTGGTGAAACCAGTACCGAGGCAGTGCCTGCATAAGCAATTAAACCCAGGTTTATACCTGGAGTAAGACCATCAGCAAAGTCCTTAGCAGCCTGTTGAGCGGCAGCTAACCTACTTGGTGTAACGTCGGTGGCTCGCATTGATTGAGAAACATCAATTACCAGCATCACCAAGGCCCGATTGCGAGGCACTTTTTTTTCTTCGGTCGGCCCAGCAAGGGCCACTGTAAGCAATAGCAGAGCAATCAAAAGCAGCGCTGCAGGAACATGTCGAGAAAAATTTGGTTTTTGCGGGGCAACACTATCAAGAAGATCAAAATTACTGAAGCGCAATACTTGTCGGCTACGCAATAACTGAACGAAGATATATCCACCGGTAAGGGCGATAACTGTTAGCCCAAAAAGTAACCACCAAGGGTGCGCAAAATCTCCCCAACTCAAAAAAATCATTGCGCCACCACCATAGCTCCTTGACGTCGCGCCGCTACAAATCTTACAACGTCACCGAGCCAATCCCGATCAGTTCTCAGTGAAAGTATAGGAGCCCCGCAGCGCCGAAGGGTCCGTTGAACTTCCAGTTGGTGCGCTTGTGCTGCTACCGAAAAATCTGCACGCAACTTTTCTGTTGTGGAAAATTCACGGGTGCGTCCTGACTCTGGATCGCGAAGCAGCACTCTGCCTATATCTGGTAATGAAAGATCCCGAGGATCAAGCACTTCCACCCCTAACACATCGTGGCGCGCTGCAATAGCCCGAAGTGGCCTTTCCCAATTTATTGGACCTAAAAAATCACTCACAACTACTGCTAACCCCCTACGACGTTGCGGTCGACGAAGCGTATCTATTGCCAGCACTAAGTCTCCCCTGATTCCTTCAGGCGCTTTTGGCATCGTTGCAATTTTACGAAGCAAAGCTTGGGCGTGGACCCGTCCAGCCCGTGCCGGTATTCTGATATTCTCTTGCCCATTAGCAACTATCGCCCCTAAACGATTTCCACCTCCGGACGTTAGATGCGCTATCGCCGACACAGCCGCTACCGCAAGATCTCTTTTTTCACAACCAACAGTGCCAAAGTCCAGGCTTGAGGAAACATCAACAACCAACCAGGTCTCAAGTTCACGATCGGCCACACTCTGACGAACATGAGGATGGGTTGTCCTGGCAGTCACTGACCAATCCATTTGCCGCACATCATCACCGGGCTGATAATCACGCGCCTCCCCCGGCTCAGATCCTGGTCCTGGAATTAACCCTAGGTAGTCGCCGTGCAGTACCCCATCAAGACGACGCTTGACCGTCAACTCTAATGTCCGAAGCGCAGTGGCAAGTTGTCGATCATGCAAACTCCCCGCACGAAATGAAGGCAATGAGGCATTCTTGCCTGATCCTGACCCCCGATGCCCAGCCAGTCCTACGTCACCTTCGAGCAAATTTTTCACCGTGGATAATCACCTGAATTGAATGGAGGTTGAGCAAAATTTCCTGGCTGTGCAGATGTTGCAGGCACTGGTGGAGCAAGGTGCTGCTGGGGAGGAAAAACTGGCTGCTCAGCTCCTGGCGAGTTTAGCGGCACTACAGGTTGGGCACTTACTTGCGGCAATCCAATTGTCTGCAAAATCTTAGTAATAACAATCTCCGGGGATATTTCGTCAGCTAGCGCATCGTAGGTAAGAACTAAGCGATGGCGAAGTACATCTGGAATTACTTCAACGACATCCTGTGGCACTACATAGTCACGGCCTCGGATCAGAGCTAAAGCCCGTGCAGCGGCAATAATTCCCAAAGTCGCCCGTGGCGAGGCTCCGTAAGCAATCCATTGCGCCACATCGGTAAGACCAAAGTCCTGTGGTGTTCTTGTTGCTGCAATAACTCGGACTACGTAGTCCACCAAAGCATGGTGAACAAAAGTTTTACTCGCCAAAACTTGCAACCGGACTAATTCTTCAGCACTCAGAATTGATTTTGCCTCCGGCGGAGTCACTCCCATGCGGTAAACAATCTCACGCTCTTCCTCAATCGAGGGATAATCAACAAGGATCTTAAATAGGAACCTGTCTCGTTGCGCTTCAGGAAGCGGATAAACACCCTCATTCTCAATAGGATTTTGAGTCGCCATAACGAGGAAGGGATGTGGCATGGGAAAGGTTTTACCACCAATAGACACATGTCCTTCAGCCATTACTTCCAAAAGCGCCGACTGCACCTTC
>JBOFCS010000206.1:0-18082 GCA_051646185.1 Mycobacteriaceae bacterium
GACCTTTGGAATGTGTTATCTCCGAAGAAGGCACATAAACGTTATGCCACCCCGCCTTGCCCAAACGATCACCTAAATCAACATCTTCCATGTACATAAAGTAACGAGAATCAAATCCGTCAATCGAATCGAAGGCTGCTCTGCGCAATAACAAACAAGATCCAGACAACCAGCCAACTGAACGCTCATGAAGTTCTTTATTTTCTTGCTTATATGCCTTAGTCCAGGGATTTTTAGGCCAGATCGTTCCCAGCAGTGCGTGTCCGGCCCCGGCAGTCAAGGTAGGCACCATCCTTGCTGAAGGGTAGATACTTCCGTCAGGTTCGCGAATTAAGGGACCTAGCGCACCCGCCCTCGGCCAACGCTGAGCTGCCCGTAAAAGTTCATCAATACTTCCCGGATGCCACAGCACATCAGGATTTGCTACTAAAATAAATTCTTCAGCCGGATCAACTTCAGCAACCGCCCTATTGATCGCGCCGCCATACCCGATATTTTCACCAGTCCGCAGCAGCTGAACATGGCTGTACTTTTCATGTGCAGCCTCCGGAGTACCATCAACCGAGCCGTTGTCAGCCAAGATCACCTTCGTAGCGCGAGTAGTCGCCTGATCTAAAGTCTTAATAAACGGATCAAGGTATTTTCCAGGCGAATACGTCACAGTTATCACTACCAGATCAGCACTCACCTTGTCAGCCTAACTGTCCGGCTCAGAACGTGCTTCACTACCGCCACTCAGGCGCCACTAAGCGCATCAGCAAGCGCCGACTGCCAATCTCGCAGTGGCGTTAAACCGGTTTTTATCCATGCGGTGGGCGCTAATACTGAATATGCCGGGCGCAGCGCCGGACGAGGAAAGCTTTCCGTTGAACATGGCCTTACTCTGGATCTATCAGCACCAATTTCTGCAAAAACCTCGCAAGCCAGGTCATACCAACTAGCACTACCTGCGTTTGTCAAATGCAAAGTTCCCGGCCCTACGTCTGAGATTGCAAGTTCTACCAAAGCTTCAGCAAGGTCTTGAGCATAAGTTGGTGATCCTATCTGATCGTTCACTACCTCGACTGTCTCTTGCTCAGCTTCCAGTCGACGCATGGTCGCCACAAAATCTCCGCGAACCGAGTTGTAAACCCAAGCCGTCCGCACTATCTGAACTGCTTCAAGATATTCAGAAACTGCTTGTTCACCAGCAAGCTTTGTTCGACCATAAGCAGTTTGTGGTCCGGTGGGGTCTGTTACCTCATAGGGACGATCTGCTGCACCGGAAAAAACATAGTCGGTAGAAAGCTGAATCATTCGAGCACCAGTACGTGAACAAGCGATAGCCAAATTCTTTGCACCCGTGCAATTCACCTCATAGGCCAAACCTTCATGGGTTTCCGCTTCATCAACGGCGGTATACGCTGCACAATTCAGGAGTACATCTTCCGGGGTTAATTGTGGCTCTAACAGCCGATAAACCGTATCAATATCTCTGATGTCCAGGGCCTGAGAGGAAAGCGCAAGGGTCGGCACTCCAGCTTGGCCAGCACAGTAAACCACCAAGTGACCAACTTGACCCTGCGCTCCGGCGACGACGAGCCTCATGGCTGCGCCTTCAACGGTTCCCACCACTGTCGATTCTCGCGATACCACTGCACTGTGGCGGTTAATCCCTCCCGAAAATCTACCTGGGGCGTATAGCCGAGTTCGGTGGTTATCTTAGTGATATCGACTGAATATCTACGGTCGTGGCCAAGGCGATCCGGCACGAAGGTCAGGGCCGACTCTGGCGCCCCCGTTGCGCTAAGAAGCAAAGCAGCAAGTTCTCTATTGCTCAGCTCTGTCCCTCCGCCAATATTATATATTTGCCCAGCAATTCCTTTGGTGAGAGCTAACGCAACACCTCTGCAATGATCATCAACATGCAACCAGTCTCTAATATTACTACCATCGCCATACAAAGGCACAGGCTGATTATCAATGAGATTTGTTGTGAACAAAGGAATTAATTTTTCCGGGAATTGATAAGGGCCATAGTTATTCGAGCACCGGGTAATCACCACCGGAAGTCCATGGGTACAAAAATATGATCGAACAATCAAATCTGAGCTAGCCTTGGAGGCACTATATGGAGAATTTGGCTCAAGCAGCTGCTCTTCAGTCCATGACCCACTATCGATCGAACCATAAACCTCATCGGTGGAGATATGCACAAATTTGCTGATATTAGCATCCAATGCTGCCTGCAACAGAGTTGCTGTGCCAACAACATTTGTGGAAATAAAAGGCTCAGCGCCACGAATGGACCGATCAACATGAGACTCTGCGGCAAAGTGCACGACGGAATCGCACCCAGCCATAAGGCCGCGTACCAGGTGTTCATCTCTAATATCGCCTTTAACAAAATCTAACCGTTGGTCCTGGGAAACCGAAGCCAAATTCATTTCATTGCCAGCGTAAGTCAGCGCGTCCAGGACAACCAACTGCTCTACGTCCACGCCAGGTAACTCACCGTTTAAAGCGTGCCGAACAAAGGCCGAACCAATAAATCCGGCACCTCCGGTTACTAGCAATCGCACTGACCCGACTTCCTTTCGTCCTCAGTTCTTACGTGTATTACAGCTAAGTCTGGCACGCCGAGCGCAAGTTCCAGCAACAACCATAGATACCCAAGTAGCCTGAATTAGCCTCGACGTAGTTGGCCACGATGCGTTATCTACGACAAAGGGCACTTACCGCAGATACTCACAGCTTAGAACGGATGGTCAACAACGTGCCCAACACGCAAGTTGCTACCTCTCGTGGATTTTCGACCACCCACAAAGTAATCACTATCCTTGCGGTTCTTACCGTAGTTCTCACCGGTTTAGCTTGGTACAACTACGAGCAGCTCCAAAGCAGCATCGCAAAGGCTGGTGGCCTTTCGCTAGCTGATGGACAAGATGGCGCCGTTGACATTCTTCTTGTTGGCACCGATAGCCGCACTGATGCACATGGCAATCCACTTTCCTTCGAAGAGCTATCCATGCTACGAGCAGGAGAAGAGATTGCCTCAAATACCGATACCATCATTCTCATTCGAATACCCAATGACGGAAGTTCAGCTACGGCCATCTCTATTCCACGTGATTCATATGTAACTGCCCCTCAAATCGGTAAAACCAAAATTAATGGTGTTTATGGTGAAACCAAGGAAACAAAACGTCTTGAGTTAGTAAAAAGTGGCAGAACTGATTCGGATGCAGAATCTGAATCAACGGACGCCGGACGTCAAGCCTTGATTTCTACCGTTGCAGATCTCACCGGAGTAGAAGTAGATAAATATGCTGAAGTTGGGCTTTTAGGATTTGTTTTACTGACCAATGCCATTGGCGGCGTTGATGTCTGTCTCAATGAATCAGTAGACGAACCCCTTTCGGGCGCCCAGTTTTCTGCAGGAACCCAAACACTTGATGGACCTGATGCATTAAGTTTCGTCCGGCAGCGACATGACCTACCACGCGGCGATCTAGACAGAGTTGTTAGACAGCAGGTATTCATGGCTTCACTAGTTGGAAAAGCCTTGTCCACCAAAACGCTTAGCAGCCCAAATGCTCTTAATGAGTTAAAAAATGCTATCCAAAGGTCAGTAGTTATTAGCGATGGTTGGGACATCATTAAATTCGCTGAACAGCTACAAGATCTAGCTGGGGGTGAGGTGCACTTTTCCACTATTCCTGTCATCACTGAAAGTGGATGGAGCGACGATGGGCAGCAAAGTGTAGTTGAGGTTGATCCCACTGCTGTTCGAAGCTGGGTCTCGAGTTTATTAGCTGAATCTTCACAAAATAATTCCGCTGAAAATAAAACTTTTGATCCTGCAACAGTAAGTGTTGAGGTCGCCAATGATAGTGGAATAGAAGGGCTCGCCCTGTCAGTTTCTACGGTATTGACTACTGCTGGGTTTGGCAGAGGTAGCGTAGGAAACAACACCGGCCCCTCGGTCGACACTAGCCGAATCCTTGCCGCAGATCCACAGAGCACTCAAGCGCAACAAGTATCAATAGCTTTGGCTGGCTTGCCCGTAGTAGCAGATCCAACCTTGCCTGCGACAGTGGTGCGTGTTGTGCTGGCCACTGATTACCAGGGACCAACCTCTGCCCCGATAAATTCGGCCGCCCCCGAAGTTACGGCCGGACCATCACTTGCTGCCCCACCGATTACTGCAGGAACACGTGGACCTCAGTGCGTCAACTAACATTCACCAACTATTACGGTAACGAGGACTAACTGTGACTCTGACCGATCTACTCATCGATCCCATGATGAAAAATAGTCCAACAGGTCCGCGCATCACTTTTTATGATGATGCAACTGACGAGAGAATCGAACTATCAACCCTCACGCTAATGAATTGGGCTGCAAAAACCGCAAACCTCATATCGGAGGAATTTGATATCACCTCAGACAGCAAAGTGTGTGTACTTCTACCTGCACACTGGCAAAGCGCAGCAGTGCTACTTGGCCTCTGGTGGAGTGGCGCCGAAGTACTTCTTCACCCGACCACTTGTGACTTAGCGCTAACCACAATGAACAATTACGACCGATGTAACGGCGCAGCCGACGTACTCCTACTTTCACTCGACCCCTTTGGCCATCCAGTACCTGAATTACCCCCTGGGGCAACAGATTATGCAACATCTGTTCGCATTCATGGCGATAGCTTCTCACCGCTCAACGCTGGCGAGTACGCCTTAGAGGGGCACACTGCATCAGCTGTTTTTTCGGCCGCTCAGCAGTCCGCTTTAGATCAGGGCTTCAGTGTTGGTGATCGAGTACTATCCACTGCCCCTTGGGACGACTACCAAAGTTTGCTAAAAAGTTTTATTTCTATCCTTGCTACCGGCGCATCATTGGTACAGGTAGCTCATGAAGATGACTCAAAACGTGCGCAGAAACTAAAAACCGAAAAAATCACCCACATAGTTTCATAAATCACGTGCCCCTAAGCAAATCTTCAGGGGTAACCAACCCTACTTGAAAAGCAAAAAGAACCGCTTGAACCCGATCACGAGAGCCAGTTTTTAATAGAACGCGGCTCACATGTGTTTTTACTGTTGCCTCAGAAACATAAAATTCTTGAGCAATTTCAGAATTTGTTAGTCCTCTCGCCATCGCCGAAAGCGTTTGTGTTTCACGAGGTGTGAGTTCAATAGGAAGCTCAGGACGAGACTTTTCTTCTGTACTGGAAGCGAGCAGTGGCCCGATATGCGAAAGTAACCGACGGGTAGATTTTGCCGAGATAACTGCCTCCCCACTGTACACGGTCCTAATACCAGCAAGTAATTCCTCAGGTTGCGCATCTTTTAACAAGAACCCGCTAGCACCAGCACCTAACGCAGATAACAAATATTCATCGCTATCAAAAGTTGTTAATACCAGTATTTTTGGAGAATTTTTTGCTGAACATATTTGTCGAGTTGCTTCAATTCCATCCATTATTGGCATCTGAATGTCCATCAAAACAACATCAACTGTGCAGCGAGAAATCTCCTCAAGCGCCTGATCACCATTGGCAGCTTCACATTCCACCACCATATCCCTTTGAGAATTAATCACCATCCGAAATCCCGCCCGAACCAATAGCTGGTCATCCACAAGAGCCACCCGAATAGGTAAACTCTCAGTGAAACTGGAGCGAGAATCTTGGTTGCTCATGATTGTCCATATGGCAAGTATGCACTGACAGCAAAGCCCGCTAATGAAGGGCCCACTTGAAGTGTCCCGCCGTGCAATTCGACACGTTCACGCATACCACTTAAACCCCGACCACTAGGAATAAACGCTATAGCATTCTGTGATCGACTAATAGAATTGCGAATCTCAATAACTAAATGATCTGCATTCCAGCATAATTGGATCCAAGAAAATGCATCAGAACCTGCATGCTTCAAAATGTTTGTCAGTGATTCTTGAACTATTCGAAAAATCGAAAGCTCCACTCCTGCTGATAACTGACGAGGCTTGCCTATTACGTCATAGCTAATATTCAACCCACTGCTACGCATTTTTTCTACTAGGTCAACGATTCCAGATACCCCTGAAGTAGAAGAAAATTCACAATCAGCCCCCTCTTTTAACACTGCCAACAAACTTCGCATATCAGCAAGTGCCTGGCGTCCGGTCACTGCAATGTTTCCTAGGGCATCTTGAGCTGCCCTAGGATTCTCAGCAGCCACATATCTTCCCCCATCAGCTTGAGCCACAACCACCGCCAACGAATGCGCAATAATATCGTGCATTTCGCGGGCAATGCGGTTTCGTTCGGTTAACGCCGCTAATTCAGCTGCCCGCTCGCGTTCACGTTCAAGAAAATTTGCTCGTTCAACAAGTGAATCCACCTGTTTAAGCCGAATCCGACGAAGCATACCAAAAGCCCAGACTCCTAAGATGAAAGTGAAAGTAAAAAATTCAGTAACAAGTAGCCCTTGAGCAGAAACCCCATCAGGTGCATAGCGCCAATTACAGCTAAGCGCTCCAACCAGAGCCACTATGAGTCCAATCCGGCTTCCCCAGATTGCCCCATAAGCAGCCATTGCATACAAGGCGCAAGGAACGGCAAAGCCAGCAGAGAGGACTGAATCCTCTATCATAATAAGATGTAAAACCGCAGCAGCAGCAACAAAAAAACCAGAAGCAATGGGGTAAGTACGTCGCCAAGCCAAAGGCAGAATCAGACCAATACTGATACTGATTACCGCAAAAGAGACATAGTGAATATCAATGAAAAGGCAAAAAACTAATAAAGCAAAAGCCCAAATTGAGTCAACGATAAAAACATGACGGCGACACCAACGAGTCCAGCTTTCCATCATCCGCTACCCATGATGGCTACTTTAGTAATGCTCGTGACATCACTACCCGCTGAATCTGATTAGTACCCTCATAGATTTGAGTGATCTTTGCATCCCGCATCATCCGCTCGACAGGGAAATCACGGGTATACCCGGCACCACCAAAAAGTTGAACAGCATCGGTAGTAACTTCCATCGCAACATCAGAAGCAAAACACTTGGCAGCAGAGGAAATGAACCCTAGGTTCTTTTCACCACGCTCAGCTCGAGCCGCCGAAGTGTACACCATTAAACGGGCAGCCTCTACCTTCATTGCCATATCAGCAAGCATGAATTCCACACCCTGGAAAGTAGCAATCGATTTACCAAACTGCTTGCGGTCCTTGACATAAGCAATAGCAGCATCCAATGCTCCTTGAGCAATCCCCACTGCCTGAGCGCCAATTGTCGGGCGAGTGTGATCCAACGTTTGCAGTGCCGTTTTAAAACCAGTACCTGGCTCGCCAATAATACGATCGCCTGGGATACGACAATTCTCAAAGTAAAGTTCAGCAGTAGGACTGCCCTTGATACCGAGCTTGCGTTCTTTTGGTCCTACAACAAATCCCGGATCATCTTTGTGCACAACAAAAGAAGAAATTCCGTTGGCGCCTTTATCTGAATCGGTTACTGCCATTACGGTGTACCAACTGGATTTGCCGCCATTGGTTATCCAGCACTTTGTTCCGTTCAGCACCCAGTCATCCCCATCGCGCTTAGCTCGGGTGCGCATCGCAGCAGCATCAGAACCCGCTTCGCGTTCAGAAAGCGCATAAGAAGCCATCGCTCCATGAGTTGCCAATGATGGAAGAACTTGTTGTTTTAGTTCCTCAGATCCGTTAAGGATCAGACCCATTGTGCCCAGCTTATTAACAGCAGGTATCAGCGAGGAAGACCCACATACCCGAGCCACTTCCTCAATCACAATGCAGGTTGCCACCGAATCTGCACCTTGACCCCCAAAAGCTTCAGGAACATGCACAGCATTAAATCCCGCTGCGTTCAGCGCATCCAACGCTTCTTGCGGAAATCGTTCGTTCTCGTCGACCTCAGCGGCATAGGGGGCAATTTCCTTCTCCGCCAGAGCGCGGATAGCCGCCCGCAACTCATCATGCTCTTCTGGAAGTTTGAACAGGTCGAAGTCCGGATTTCCCGTCATTGCACATCTCCTTATGTGGGCCAACAGTGCTTTTTCATGGTAATACGTGACGCTCAACACCACATGTTCGGCTTCTGATCAAGCTAGCTAAGTAGAGTCCTGCGTAACGCCTCGTCTTTTTCCAGTACCAACTTCTCTAAACTAAGTTGGAATGTGGACATCTGATCCTGCAGTTTCAGGTCACTGGCCCCAAGAATGCGCACTGCAAGCAATCCAGCATTACGCGCACCCCCAATGGACACGGTTGCCACCGGAACTCCGGCAGGCATTTGCACTATGGATAGCAGAGAGTCCATTCCGTCTAAGTACTTCAACGGAACAGGCACCCCGATAACAGGAAGGGGGGTCGCCGAAGCGACCATTCCAGGTAAATGTGCAGCACCCCCAGCCCCGGCAATAATCACCTGAATACCACGCCCGGCGGCGCCTTGAGCATAATCAAGCATTCGTTGTGGGGTGCGATGTGCAGATACCACTCCAACTTCAAAGGCAATTCCAAATTCAGCAAGCGCTTGAGCCGCTTCCTGCATTACTGGCCAGTCACTATCGCTGCCCATAATGAGCCCTACTCGTGCGTTCATGCGTGTACATCCCATCCATCGGTCCATTCACCATGCGAAAGCCAATGGGCGGCAAGCTCTGCCCGCTGACGCACGGTAGCTACATATTTCGAATTATCAATCGAACCATCTACTGCACCAAGAATATTGACGTGTCCAATTTTGCGCCCAGGACGTTCCTGTTTGCCATAAAGATGAACTTTCGCTTCAGGCATTCTGGCAAACAAGTGATGGATTCGTTCATCCATGGTTATTTCGGGAGTTACTTTAGCGCCAAGAACATTCGCCATTACTGTCACTGGAGCCAAGGCCGAAGTATCACCGAGTGGATAGTCAAGCACCGCCCTTAGGTGCTGTTCAAATTGACTTGTGCAAGCGCCGTCCATCGACCAGTGACCTGAGTTATGTGGCCGCATCGCCAACTCATTAACCACAAGGTTACCTGTTGCGGTTTCAAATAACTCGACGGCCATGACCCCCACCACGCCAAGCTCTGAAGCCAACCGCAACGCAAGGCCCTCGGCTTCTAAGGCCCTGTCCTCAGATAAGCCTGGAGCTGGCGCAATAACAACAGAGCAAATTCCGTCCCGCTGCACCGTCTCCACCACTGGCCAAGTAGCCCCTTGCCCAAACGGGGATCGCGCAACCATGGCGGAAAGTTCCCTGCGCATAGTTACTTTTTGTTCAGCCATCACAAGTACACCTGCGGCTAGCTGCTCAAGCACTACCGCCTGAGCTTGCTGCTGGCCCTCAGGCATCCATACCCCACGACCGTCGTATCCTCCCCGAATCGCTTTAATAACAATGCGCCAGTGCTGCTCGGTACCAAAAACCTGTAAATCCTCAATACACGTTATCTCACAAAATTCGGGGACCGGCGCACCTAATGCTTTGAGGCGACGACGCATAACCAGCTTGTCCTGGGCATGTATCAAAGCCTCAGGAGAAGGTTGCACGTTTACTCCCTCAGCAACCAAAGCTTTAAGGTGATCAGTGGGAACATGCTCATGATCAAAGGTCAAAACATGCGAGCTACGAGCAACCTCACGAAGATCCGGTAGGCTGGCGTGAGAGCCCAACACCACATCGGGGCTTACTTGCGCGGCCGGTTCCTCGGCTCCTGCGGCAAGCACCCGCAAGGTCTGCCCTAAAGCAATCGCTGCCTGATGTGTCATTCTGGCGAGCTGACCGCCACCTACCATGGCAACTACCGGCGATTTTGTACTGTTCACCGCACTTTCATTGGGTTTTTCCACGGCACTGTCAACCTCTGAAGCCTTGCGCTTTGCACTGGTGCGATGTGGCGGTACAGGAAATTCAGCAGTCACAACTACCAATGGTGTCATGTCTACGGGTAACCTTGAGCAGCGGCATCGGTTACCTTAAGCGCTATTTTGCTTCCAAAACAGGCGGCGAACATATCTGTTCAGCTGAGCTTTCGTAGACTGTTACCTTGTGTCCTTCGTTGACGCGGCTATAGCCCGCGTTCCCCAGCCGTTTCGGAACCTGGCATTACGCCACCACGAACTTATCAAGTTCGCCATTGTTGGTGGAACAACCTTCGTTATCGATGCAGGAATATTTTATTTCCTTAAGCTAACCGTACTGGAGCCCAAACCGGTAACAGCAAAGATAATCTCCGGGGTAATCGCAGTCATCGCTTCGTACGTACTTAACCGCGAGTGGTCCTTTAAAGATCGTGGTGGACGCGAAAGACATCACGAAGCATTGCTATTTTTTGCCGTTAGTGGCATTGGTGTGGTGCTAAGTTTCATTCCTCTATGGGTTTCTTCTTACGTTTTTGACCTACGCGTGCCCTCAGTAAGCCTTACCGCAGAAAATATTGCTGACTTTATCAGTGCATATATCATCGGCAACCTTCTGCAAATGGCATTCCGTTTTTGGGCTTTTCGCCGCTGGGTTTTTCCAGAAAATTTTCGGTCACATCCGTTGCCGGTTACTGCTGAAGAGCTGGATGCCCTTGACCTCACCGCTGAGGAGCATCTCGGACATAGCTAAGCCACTAAGTTAACGGTGCATCGAAGTCCGAGTATCGCCTTCTTCACCATCAAGTGTGTCAAAAACTTCGTGATAGAGCAGTGAATGCACTTTTTCTACAGCCGGGATGTCATTAAATTCCAACGGATCATCCGAAGCAGATTCAATAATCAAAGTACCGGTCCTTAACAATCGGTCAATGGGGCCATGCCGAAATTGCACACTGTTAATTCTTGCCAGCGGAATATCTATTCCAGACCGGGTTAATATTCCGTTGCGAAAGGTCACCCGCCTATCTGTGATGACAAAATGTGTAGTCAACCAAGATATAAACGGTGTGACACACAGCCATCCAACAATAATGGCCCAAATAATACCCACAGCAATACTCAAAATAAGTTTTGTTTTTGCCACATCAACTTGATCATTAATCAAGCCACCAAGCAGTCCGGCAGCTGCACTGGTAAGGACGAAAATCACAGCAGGCCAAAATAATTTCTTCCAATGCGGATGCCGATGCAAGACAAGCTGTTCGTCCTGTGCAAGCGCGTTCTCTGGGTACCCCATGATATGGACTCCTCACTCGAATGTGTTAGGTGATCAATGACCGGTTGCCGACCAAATAGCGCGCAGCCCACAAAGATTATGGGCTAAACCGGACGTAAATGGGTGATATCTCCCGCAGCAATTGCCACGACCTCGGACTGTAACTGAATATCCGAGCCGAGATCACCAGAAATATCAACAAGGACTCGGCCATATTCATCAACCCCAATAGCAGTGCCGAGCAGCTCAGAATCGCCGGGCAAACTTGCCTTAACTCGCTGACCAATCGTGACACTCAATTTTTGGTACTCTTCAACCAATGCTGCATCAGCACCGGCAGCGACGATCCATCTGTTTACTCTGGTACCAAATTCATCAAGGATCGCCCGAATCAACGTTGCGCGATCAACAACCACATCCCCGGCCAACGCCAGCGAAGTTGCCGTTGGAACGGGCAATTCTTCAGCTTGCATAGTGACGTTAAGACCAATCCCCACAACCACGAGAGCAGGATCACTTCCGCTTGCCACCTCAGCGAGAATACCCGCCACCTTCTTGTCGCCAATCAAAATATCGTTAGGCCATTTAAGGCCAGAATTGATGTTGCACACCAGCCTGAGCGCTTCAACAACTGCAACTCCGGCGAGCAGCGGTAGCCAGCCCAATTTTGCCAATGGGACGTGTGTGGCTTGAATAAGCACAGACATAGCGACTTGCGAGCATGGTGGGCTCGACCATCGCCGAGCATGCCGACCACGACCTGCATACTGGTAGTCCGCGATCAGCACAGCACGATCCAGTTCTGGGCAAGCCCGAGCAATCAAGTCCGCATTAGTTGATCCAGTCTCGGCGACAACTTCTAGCGAAGACCACAAGGCACCTGTTCCCTGGGTGACCCCTAGTTGCAATTGTCCGGCCTCCAGTGGCTGCCGTTCAAGATGTGTCCACATCAACCAAGCCTAGTTTGTGGTAGTCAGGCATGTAGTACAAGGCCAAACCAGCGACCTCCGCCAAAGGTGAGGTAACCCTCTTGTTACCCCTCATTCGCCATAGGGAACCAGGGTGCCGTTAGCATCAAAGCCATGACGAGTGTGACTGAGCCACAAGCACCAGAAGCCACAACGGCCCCCGATATCCACACCACTGCAGGAAAGCTTGCTGACCTGCGTCGGCGACAGGCAGAAGCGCAGTGTCCCGTAGGGGAGGCCGCGGTCGAAAAAGTTCACCAAAAGGGAAAACTCACTGCACGAGAGCGGATTGCCGCTTTACTCGATGAAGGCTCCTTTGTTGAACTTGACGCACTTGCCCGGCACCGAAGCGTCAATTTTGGGCTGGCCGATAAAAGACCGCCGGGAGACGGGGTTGTTACCGGCTATGGCACTGTTGACGGTCGCGAAGTCTGTGTATTTAGCCAAGACGTTACGGTTTTTGGCGGCAGTCTTGGTGAAATCTACGGTGAAAAAATTGTCAAAGTCATGGATCTTGCCGTGAAAACCGGGAGACCCCTCGTTGGCATCAACGAGGGTGCCGGAGCCCGCATTCAAGAAGGTGTGGTGTCGCTCGGTTTATACGGAGAAATTTTTCACCGTAATGTGCGGGCTTCTGGAGTCATCCCACAGATTTCGCTAATTATGGGCCCCAATGCAGGAGGCCATGTTTATTCTCCTGCTTTGACCGACTTTGTGGTCATGGTGGACAAAACAAGTCAGATGTTTGTTACCGGACCTGATGTCATCAAAACTGTTACTGGCGAAGATGTCACGATGGAAGACCTCGGTGGGGCGCATACTCACATGGAAAAATCGGGGGTTGCACACTACGTAGCTTCTGGCGAACAAGATGCTATTGATTACGTCAAAGAGTTATTGAGTTACCTCCCCAGTAATAACCGGGCAGAAACCCCACGGCTGCCAGTGGCTCAGCCTGCTGCCGGGTCGATTGAAGAGACTCTTACCGAAGAAGATCTTGAACTAGACACTCTCATTCCAGACTCCCCCAACCAACCTTATGACATGCATGAGGTGATTCGGCGCATTCTTGATGATGATGAATTTCTTGAGGTCCAAGCCGGACGTGCACCCAATATTATTATTGGCTTTGGACGGGTTGATGGTCGTAGCGTTGGCATTGTGGCTAACCAGCCAACCCAATTCGCCGGTACTTTGGATATTGCGGCTTCAGAAAAAGCTGCCCGATTTGTCCGTACCTGCGATTGCTTTAACGTCCCCATCATCACTTTAGTGGACGTTCCGGGATTCTTACCTGGAACAGATCAGGAGTACAACGGGATTATCCGGCGCGGCGCAAAGCTGTTGTATGCCTACGGAGAAGCCACAGTTGGGAAAATTACAGTTATCACCCGTAAAGCTTATGGCGGAGCCTATGACGTCATGGGTTCAAAACATATGGGTGCGGATATTAACTTGGCTTGGCCTACTGCACAGATTGCGGTTATGGGCGCTTCCGGTGCCGTCGGATTCGTTTACCGCCAAGAACTCATCAATGCCGAGAAGAATGGCGATGATGTTGACGCACTGAGACTAAAGTTGCAGCAAGAATATGAAGACACCCTGGTAAATCCTTATGTCGCAGCTGAACGCGGGTACGTTGATGCAGTTATCCCACCCTCACATACCCGTGGTCAAATTGCTACAGCTTTGCGGTTGCTAGAGCGCAAAACGGTGTCATTACCCCCTAAGAAGCATGGGAACATTCCACTGTGAGTGATAAAACACACCAGGTCGCCACGAGCGATGAGACCAAGACTCCACCACTGTTTCGGGTCATCAAGGGCAATCCCACCGATACCGATCTTGCAGCATTAATTGCTGTCTTGGTCACTGCCAGCGGTGGAGGCGACTCGCCTAACTCAGGGCCACGCGATCTATGGGGACTACCCGAGCTGAATTTCCGTTCCGTTTGGGGCAATTCTCCGCTGTCGTACGTTAATGACCGTTTCATTCGGTAACAGCAGCCCCCTATGACTAAGGTTGTTCTTGCCTCAGCTTCCCCTGCTCGTTTAGCGGTGCTCCAAGCCGCTGGAGTTGACCCAGTAGTCCTTGTCTCCGGGGTAGATGAGGATGCCCTCATTGCCTCATTGGGTCCACACATCACACCAGAGGAAGTTACCGTTGCTTTGGCAGCGGCTAAGGCTCAGTTTGTTTTTGACAATGCAATGATTCCCCCCGAAATCACCGACGACGCCGTTGTTATTGGTTGCGATTCTATGCTGCACATCAATGGTGAATTGCAAGGCAAACCACATACCGTTGAAGCTGCTCGGATCCGGTGGCTATCGATGATGGGGCGCAGTGGTGATCTATTAACTGGTCATGCCGTCTTACGATTGATCAATGGCGAAATCGTTGCATCCCAAACTAACTGCTCATCAACAAAAGTATTTTTTGGTCATCTTTCTACCGCAGATTTGGAAGCCTATCTAGCCACCGGAGAACCGCTAGAGGTCGCTGGGGGTTTTACCCTTGATCGACTTGGTGGTTGGTTTATTGACAAAATTGATGGTGACCCTTCAAGCGTCATTGGCATTGGACTTCCACTGCTTCGTCGTTTAATCGAAAACGTTGGGGTATCGCCGTCAACACTCTGGTCGTTAAAAACAGTTTCGTAACAGAAGTAACACAGAACCAGCAATCCCCCCATAAGTGAATTTTTACAGCTATCCTTAGGGCTTGTTGCGCCTCATGCAATAAGCTGGATTCACAAGCAAGACAAGCCAGCTCCGCACACTTCCCGCTAGGAGTACGCAGTGCCGATCGCATCAGAGCAGAACCCCAGCTTTACCGACTATGCCTATCCGGATCGGTTGGTATCAACGCAATGGCTTTCCGCTCACCTTGGCTCAACCGGACTCAAAGTCGTAGAGTCCGATGAAGATGTATTACTTTATGATATAGGCCACATTCCCTTTGCCGTGAAGATCGACTGGCATACTGATCTCAACAATCCAGTAACTCGCGATTACATCGGCGGTAAAGAATTTGCAAAACTGATGGACCGCAAAGGAATTAGCCGGAATGACACAGTTGTCATCTACGGCGATAAAAGCAACTGGTGGGCCGCCTACACATTCTGGGTATTCACTCTCTTCGGTCATCCTGACGTTCGATTACTCGATGGCGGTCGAGATGCCTGGCTATCTGAAGAACGGGAAACCACTTTAGATGTCCCTGCTTCTGATTCAACTTCGGGCTATCCGGCAATAACTCGTAAAGACGCAGAAATCCGAGCATTCCAAAGAGAAGTACTTGAACATATCGGCAATGGACCACTTATTGACGTCCGTTCTCCTGCCGAATATACCGGCGAACGCACCCATATGCCTGACTACCCAGAAGAAGGCGCCCTCCGCGGTGGGCATATCCCCACAGCAATCTCCATTCCCTGGGCAATGGCCGCTACTACTAGCGGACGTTTTCGATCTAGAAAAGAATTAGAAGAAATCTATACCAATTTTACCCAAGACCAAGACATCATCGCCTACTGCAGAATTGGCGAGAGATCCAGCCATACCTGGTTTGTTCTTACCTATCTCCTTGGTTTCACCAATGTTCGTAATTACGATGGGTCCTGGACCGAATGGGGCAATACTGTACGAGTTCCCATCGCAGTTGGCGAGGAACCAGGACTAGCGAATGAGTCTCAACCAGAATGAGTATGCCTGTCTTATTGCAAGAAATTGTGGAAGATTTTGCCGCACTAGAAGGTCCGGACAAACTAGCCTTACTTCTGGAATTTTCTGGCGAGTTAGCCCGATTGCCTGAGCATCTCAGTCAGAGTGCCATGGAGCCTGTTGCGGAGTGCCAGTCGCCATTATTTCTGTACGTTGATGCATCTGACTCCACAAAAGTACGTTTATATTTTAGTGCTCCAGAGCAGGCTCCCACGACCCGAGGCTTTGCCGCAATATTGCAGCAAGGCCTTGACGGCCAGTCAAAGGAGATCATTCTGGCTGTTCCTGATGATTTTTACGCTGCTCTGGGGTTGGCAAAAGTCATCAGCCCGCTGCGATTACGCGGCATGTCGGCGATGCTCGCCCGAATTAAACGCCGCTTAGCATAAAATTTTAATTATTCACTTCGCACAGCACCCAATAACTCCCTTCGGGTCAAACTACCGTCATTACACACTAGGGATGAGATAAGAACACGGCAGAACGCTGTGAACTTCACGAAAGGCGGTCATGGAATTCACAGAACTTGCCGTCTATGAGGTAACCGCAGGATTTGTTACTGAGTGGAAGCCATACAACGCAGAAGGTCTAGCACGGTGGATTCGAGATCCACGCTCAACCTCTTATATTCATGAAAACCATCTTCGACAAGCCCAAAAAACCCAATCTTCGATTACTCATAGCGGTAGTGTTAGCGGTGGACGAGAATCTTGGCTGGGGATAGTAACCTCTTTCAACCAACCGCTCGATCGAGCAGCATTGGCAAGCACGCTAACCGCGTGGATTGATCGACATGAAGTTTTACGAAGCCACGTTCACATTGAAGGTGGACAGCTTGTCCGACTTACAGATATTCCTGGACGAATATCTTTGAAAGCAAACAGTATTGGAAAGTTTATTCACGCTTCCCATGTCTACGAAGAACTACAGGGCCGCTTTGACCGGGCCACTGCACCCTTGCATTGGCCTTCTTATCTGTTTGCCACGGTTGAAACTGAGCAGTCTTTCACTTTGTATTTTGCTGCGGATCATTCGCTCGTAGATGGCCTTTCACTTATTATGGCTCCCCATGAGTTAAGCCAACTCTATCGCGGAGCTCTCACCGGCGAACCGGTTGACTTGGCGCCGGTGGGCAGCTATGTGGACTTTAGTGCCGCCGAACGCGATCATGCCGCGCTCATCCAAAAAAATCATCCTGCCGTTACCCTGTGGAAAGATTTCATTGCCAACGGCAATGGCACCCTCCCCGCTTTCCCGTTACTGCGCACCACTGCAGCCAACACCACCCTTGGCACTGCCCAGCAGGGAATCTCAATGTGGTTGCTGGACAACGATGAAGCTCACCGCCTTGAATCGCGGGCAAAAAAGTACGGTGGTGGCTTCACCGCAACCATGCTTGCCGCCATGGCTCTTACCTGCTTCAGCCTCGGCGGTGGATCAAATTTTAGGGCAGTGCTACCTCGCCATACCCGAAACTCCGCCTCCTGGCTGGGAGCATTAGGCTGGTTTGTTTCGACCAGCCCATTCGAGCTAGAAGTACATGAGAACATCAGTTTTTCTGAATTGATATCCCAGGCTTCTGCAGCGCTACGGCAAGCAAAAATTGCGGCATCGGTGCCTTATCTCCGGGTGGCAGAACTCCTGGCCCACACCGATACCGCGTATCACAGTGACTTGATACCGACACTGGCTCCCAGTTTTGTTATCTCCTATATCGACACTCGATACGTTCCCGGTTCGGAAAGCACAAAAAGTATGAACGCTCGAGTTTTGCGAAGCAAAAATTATTCACCACGGGATGTGTACTTCTGGATCAACAGAACTCATGACGGAGTGAACATTGCGGCACGATTCCCAGATGATCTTGATGCAGAACAAGCAGTTATCGGTTATTTAGATCATTTACGCACGTCGTTACAGAAACTATCAAGCACCCAAAGTCATTCAGAAGTTATTCATGATTCGCCTTCTGAAATTGTTACCCATGAGTAGCTTTCTCTCCAGGAACAGCCAAGACACGCTGATTTTGATACCGAGTTCAGGCCCGCCAAAGCTCTTGCTTAAACTCCGAGACAACATCCACATTGGGGTAACCAGTGACCAAATAACCACTCACCCCCCGTCCACCCTTCTAGCCCACAACGCAAAACAGGAGGCCACGTGCCCAGCCATGCCAGCTCGCCCATCACCAAGGTACTAGTCGCCAATCGTGGCGAAATAGCAGTCCGAGTGATCCGGGCAGCGGCAGACGCAGGTTTAATCAGCGTCGCCGTCT
>JBOFCS010000141.1:0-6952 GCA_051646185.1 Mycobacteriaceae bacterium
AAGTACCGGCGCCGGTTTGCGAGCGATCAGTTAATCCATTGAGAAGCTCACGCGATTCAATCGCTGAGATCGGAAGCGCCTCGGTAGAACCATATCCCGCATATACTTTTGCATCTTTACCTAAGATCTCACGTAAACCGATAACTACATGTTCGGGTACTGGAGCGCCACCAGAAAAGATTGCTCGTATCGAAGGAAGTGAAATAGTGTGTTCACGTGCATAAGATAGGAGCGGCACAAGTACGGCAGGAGAAGCGAACATGGTTTGCACAGAAAAGCGATTAATTGCATCAACAACATGCTCTGGGTCTGTTGCTCCTACCGCACTAGGAGTAAGCGGTGGCAAGACGATACTTGACCCTAATATGAGATCAAGAACCCCAAACATAGGTAAAGTCACCAGTGAAGTTTCAATTTCTTTGCGTTGTGCAAGGAGCTGAGTCTGCTTGACCATTGCAGAAAGATTTCCGTGAGTCATTTCGACTGCTTTTGCTGGTCCAGTAGAACCCGTGGTAAAAGCGATCATCAGCAGTTCATCATCGGTGCCGCAGTATTCGCTGATAAAGGGTGGGGCAGAGCTTTTTTCTAAAGGTTGCAGTTTCTGTCCTCCCCAAAACCACCTTCTGCCCACTGTTACTTTTGTCTGAATTCCCAGAAAAGTTCGTTTGAAAAGTACCCGAACGGCATGTGCTTGGGGGATACCAATAAATGCTTGTGGATCTACTGCAGATAGGCATCGAAGCATTCGACGTAAACCCATACCAGGGTCAATAATTACTGGTACAGCACCAATTTTGAAAAGAGCTAATAAGATCGCATATAGTTCAGGTCCTGGTGTAACCAGGACAATAGTGCGAGTTCCCTTAGTTATTTTTTTTTGAAAAAAATTATGGGCCAAAGAGTCTGACCAGGTTTCAAGATCTTGGTAAGAAATATTTTTATATACAAGAATTTTCGAAGCCTGGTTTTTAGGTGCAAAGGATACTGCTACTCGATGTGGATCTGACTGTGCATATTCTCGAAAAAGGCTCAGCGAGTGACAGTAGCTTGTGGTGCTCATCGGGAACCGGTGGCTGTGGGTACCCGGTAGAGTGTGGCTGCGGCGCTGGGCCCAGCACCTGCTGCTACAAATAAAATACTTGAGTACTCCTTGAACAGATTGTCTGCTTCCGCATGGAAGTAGCCAAGAGGTAACGCGGCAGTGTGAAAAATTTCTTCTGTGCCATTGAGGTTTAGATTTTTGGTGGACTGTATTCCAAGCTTTTTCCCTAGTTCACTAGGAAAGGTTGCCGTAGGTGTTGATGCGATGAGCAGCACTGAGGAAAGATCGTCTTCGATCTCGGATAGAGCGGCATTGGCAACAGTGGTTGCTGTATCCAAGAGGACTGCTTCGTAGTTATTTTTGCATTTAATGGTGATCAGGTTCCGCCCGTTTGCTCCCATCGAGGACATATCTAGAAAACCTTCGACTGCCGAAGGGCCGTCGGCTAAGGTGCTATGAATCGGTCCAAAACCACTTGCAGTGCTGTCGAGCGCGAGCACTAGCGCGGCGCTTGTTGATGAATAAGGGAAGCCCTCGGTAGCCCCAGATATTGAGGAACTGGGGTGAGTGTCTCCGGCAACAATGACAACATGTTCTGTGCTTGCCGTTTGTAGTAATGACGTGGCAACTTGCACAGCATTTAGTACTCCGCATGCTCCGTTCATGAGATCAAATGAAATGGTAGTTTTATCTTGTTCTTCGTATTCAAGCCCAATGCCAGCATCTTTTTGAATGAGTGCCGCGATAGCGGGTTCAATCATATTTGAATCACGGTAAACACAAGTATTGATGAGCACGCCTACCTCTTCAGGTTGGATAGTTGCCGAGCTTAACGCCGAGCGGATGGCTTTACCGGCATGCACAATTACACTGGAGCTGCTTTCGTTGTAGCTGGTTCCAACGGCTTTGATAATGACACCCATCTTAAACCTCCAGGGACGAAATAGTTGCGGATAAAAAGCCGGTCACCACGCCAGAGGCAGCGGGTACCATAAGAATTTTTGATCCCGAAGCGATAGATTTCTGCTGTAGTTTGTCATGTAAAACAATGAAGTGTGAAGTGGTTGAAGTGTTTCCATATTTCTCAATTACATTAAGAGCTGGTGGCATCGGTGATGTAAACTCGCGCTCTCCCAGAATATTTAGCGCAGCTATTGCTGAAGCCCCAAACTGATGGTGTATTACATAATCAAATTTTTCGTCAGCAAATGTTCTGCCGTTAGTGGCCAGATGTTTTCTTTGATTATTTGTCCATAGCTTAAAGCGGTCTTCGTTATGCATTCGCCGATTATCGGTATAAAGGGCTATGCCTTCAGTTTTGTTACTGGGCATACCAAGACAGGCATCTGAATAGTCAGATGCGGTCATTAGCTCAATGTAGTTAATTCGATCTTTTTCATCAGTGGATTCATCAATAATGATTGCACACCCTGAGTCGCCAACAGACAGAGATGCAAATTGTAGATCGTATCCTCCGGTTATTTCTTTTACGGCGGTGTCGCTGATCTCAGTGATGGACTCACCACTTACTACCAGGCCATTGCGGACTGTGCCTGATCGAATCATTCGATCGAGAACATATGTACCAGTGAGCATTCCAGCGCAAGCATTGGATAGATCAAAGTGAATTGCTTTTTTTGCTCCAATTTTCTTAGCGATCATTGCGGCAAATGATGGCTCAAAATAGCCCTTTGATGTGTCCTTGCTGCGTGCAATGGAGGTGGAGATAATAACATCAAGATCCGTTGCCTCGTAGCGTGACCGATAAAGGCAGTCATTAATTGCCTTTATAGCTAATGTGAATGAATCCTCATAATTTTCTGGTGATTTATCGCGGACTCTGCGTTCATTAACGCCAGTAATTGCGGCAAAATTAAAGCTAGGTTCGTTACTGAGGCGCCCAATAAGTTCTTCTGTACTGACAATATTTGCTGGTAAATAGGCCCCGATGGATTCGAATCTTGAATACGGCAATTCATCTCCTAGGTGAAGTGGAAAATCGGCTTCGAATAACTCATTTCAAAGGCGAGTGCATGGATTAGAGTATGCGGTGCTTAAACATTTGTTGTACAGCAATTCAGTTAGTACCTTATGTAAATGCAAGTGGTACTTCAAGTCTCGTTAATTTTGCTGAAAGGGAGATTGGGTTGAACCATCAAGTTGTAATTCAGCTTGAAATTCAATATAACTAGGGGTCGTTGGGCTTTTATTCATAGATCTACGGTGTACGGTATTGCTTATGCACTGTCTGTCTTTTCGTGCAATTGTTACCATTGTCACGTGATATTTGGTTTGTAAACTCTGCAATCATAAATTCCGCAGAAGGTCTGTATGAACAATTACCAAAATACACGTGAGGGTTAAGTGATCTTATAAAGTATTTTGTATCGATTGCTATTCTCTACCGTTTAATCGGCTTTATGTCACTGCTTACTCTAGTGCATAGCAACGGCTAACTATTGATGGGATTTTTAGGGGTGGAAGTCTGCTGTATGTGGTTGGTATATATTCAGTGATATTTACAAAAAGAATTTTTCATGGCATTATGGGTCTCAGCGAAGGGGAGTATCCCCATGTGATGGCGTCGTCAACACGAGTAAACCCGGTTTGCTCCGGTGCTGTCAGTCAGGTTCGGTGAACTTACCTGACGGGAGAGACCTTCGGTACCCTTACGGTCCCGGAGGTTTGAGCTATGGATGTTTCGCCGTTTATCTGGTCCACAACAATTATCGTAATTTTTGGACTTTTTATCTTTGACTTTTTTGCGCATGTTCGCACTCCGCATGAACCAACTTTTCGTGAATCTGCAATCTGGTCGACAGTGTATATAAGTTTAGCTCTAGCCTTCGGAGTGTTTATCTGGTTGTTCTGGGAACCAACCTATGGGGGAGAATATTTTGCAGGTTTCATTACTGAAAAGGCACTTTCGGTAGATAATCTTTTTGTCTTTGTCATTATTATGGCTAAATTTGCAGTGCCACGGCAGTATCAACAAAAAGTTCTGCTTATTGGTATTGTAATGGCTTTGGTAATGAGGGGAGGCTTTATTGCTATTGGCGCAGCGGCAATAAGTGCTTATTCGTGGGTATTTTATCTTTTTGGCGCTTTTCTGGTCTATACAGCTGTTGCCTTGGTGCGAGAGGCTGGGCATGAAAAAGAGGTTGAGGAAAAACGTGATAGTCGAATTTTGCTGTTAGCAAAGAAATATCTGCCCACTACTGATACCTACAATGGGGATAAACTTACCCAAAAAATTGAAGGTCGATATCTGTTGACCCCGATGTTTATCACTTTGATCGCAATCGGGTTTACAGATATTTTGTTTGCACTCGATTCGATTCCTGCTATTTATGGTTTAACGGAAGAAGCTTATATTGTTTTTACCGCCAATGCTTTTGCGCTTATGGGGCTTAGGCAGTTGTACTTCCTACTAGATGGATTGTTAGATCGTTTGGTGTATTTATCCTACGGCTTGTCCTTGATCCTTGCTTTTATTGGCGCAAAGCTGCTTCTGCATGCCTTACATGAAAACTCTTTAGGATTCATTAATTCGGGTCGAAGCGTTAGCGTTCCCGAAATAAGCACGCCGGTGTCCTTGGGGGTAATTATTAGCGTTCTCATGGTAACCACGATTGCGAGCCTGATGAAAACTGGAAAGCGAAATTCTTCGACGACTGGTTCAGACGTGGTTAGCTGAGTAGTCCGAGGACAGGATCCCATTCAACGATATGACGGCTACTGATGAGTTCTTTGATGGCGAAGGGATCGTTGTTGAAGGTGGTGGTAACGGTGCTGAGATCCTTGCCGCTTGCAATGATTAAGGCACCGCTGCCATCTACATAGGGGCCAGAAGAAATAATATCGCCGGAATCGATAAGCGCAGAAAGCCATTCACGGTGTTCAGGACGGTGCTTGTTTCGTTCGTTCGTGGTGGTGTAGGTGTAGGTGTAGTGAACAGCAAATAGTGGCATAGGAGTTGCCTTTCCCTCGATGTTTGTGGATGGATTGATTAAAGGTTAAGTAACATCCGGGTGTTGCCGAGAGTGTTGGGTTTGACGTAGCTCAGGTCGAGGAATTCAGCGACACCCGTATCATAGGAACGGCACATCTCTTCGTAGACTTCGGCGGTAACCGGGGTACCTTCGATTTCAACAAAACCATGCTTGCTAAAAAAGTCGACTTCAAAAGTAAGGACAAAGACTCGGGAAAGTTGCAGTTCTCGGGCAACGCTAAGGAGCTGGGATACCACAGCGTGCCCAACTCCACGACCTTTGGTATGGGGAAGGACTGCGATGGTACGTACCTCGCCGAGGTCAGCCCACAGTACGTGTAATGCTCCACAGCCAACGATCTCATGGTTAAGTTCAGCCACCCAAAATTCTTGAACGGCCTCGTAGAGCGTCACTAGATTTTTTTCCAGCAAAATATGGCCAGCATAAACATCGATAAGAGTTTTAATATCAGGGACATCAGAGGTGCGCGCACGTCTTACCTGCAGAGTCGAGATATCTGTCTGAGTTTCCGTTTGCTTGTGGTCACCGCCGTTGTCTTCAATCATCATAGGGTGAACAGTACCTACTAGTGAAGGCTATATCCTGTGCAACGTGCCAATTGTTGTTCGTGTTGCCCCAGTGCTCCAGGTCTGTTTTCCTCCGTTGAATACGGTGCGTGTCGTATGAATCCGGATAGCCCGCCTAGCGATGGTATGCAAGCACGCCCGGTGCCTTTGCTCAATATTGCTAATGCCTTGACAGCTGTTCGTATCATTCTTGTGCCAGTTTTTCTGCTTGCGCTTTTCTGGCAAGGGGGAACGGTGTCTGGCTGGCGGGTGTGTGCTTTTATTATTTTTTCCCTAGCAGTTATTACTGATCGTTTTGATGGGCAACTTGCACGTAAATACGGGCTAGTAACTGATTTTGGTAAATTGGCAGATCCGATAGCGGATAAGGCACTCATTGGCGCTGCTCTTATTGGACTTTCACTTCTTGGTGATATCAGTTGGTGGGTAACGGCTGTTATTGGAGTTCGGGAGCTTGGAATTACCGCTCTGCGGTTGTGGGTTATTAAAGGTGGAGTGATACCGGCTAGCAGAGGTGGGAAAGTAAAAACTTTTTTTCAGTCAATAGCGATTGGGCTGTACGTACTTCCTTTGCCTGAGGTAATCGCTCCGGTAGTTGCAGCCCTGATGCTCATTGCCATCGTACTGACTGTTATTACCGGTATTGACTATGTTTTACAGGCTATCCGTTTACGCTCAACGGCTCCCCAAAAAAGTTAGGCTGCTTGTGGATGACCCTTTGCTAGTCGGTAGTGCAGCGGTGCGCTTAGTGAGTTTGCTCGCAAGCCGTAACCAAACGGTGTCTACAGCTGAATCGTTGACTGCCGGGCTCTTATCAGCAACTATCGCAGGGGTACCCGGTGCAAGTAAGGTTTTGCGGGGTGGGCTAGTTGTTTACGCCACAGACTTGAAGTCAGTTTTAGCTGGGGTGGACGGTGCTGTTTTGAATAAGGTTGGTCCGGTAGCTGCAGAAATTGCAATTCAGCTGGCACAGGGCGCTAGGGATCGTTGTGGATCAACCTGGGGGTTGTCCCTTACCGGTGTGGCCGGGCCGACACCCCAAGATGGACATGATGTTGGAACGGTTTTTTTGGGTATAGCCGGGAAAAATTTTTGTCAATCCCTTGAACTTAAGCTGCGAGGTAGCCGTTGGGATATTCGCCGTGCTTGTGTTGAGCGCGCCATTACTGAACTTTATGACGTGATGAACAATGATTAGGTGAGGCACCGTTAGTCGATTCGGCGTGTAGGGAACCAAATTTTGTCCTGTGCACGTTGAGTTGCTATAGGTGAGTAGATTTAGGTAAGCGCATACAGGAGGAGCGAAGATGACGCTATTACTCAGAGAGGCT
>JBOFCS010000147.1:0-10293 GCA_051646185.1 Mycobacteriaceae bacterium
AGAGTGCAGGATCCGAGTAATGAAGGAGCGGTCAGGGTGGCAAATTAGTCAGCCTGAACTGCTGTCGTGAAGGGAGTCAAGCGATGGGTGACCGCTAACCCTGGTGGAATGTTGAGTGTTGTTCATGGTGGTCTGGAGGTTCGAAAATGACTCGGTATACGCTGATGGAAAGGCGTACACAGCTTATCGACGCTGCAGTTCGCGTTATCGTAAAGCGTGGTGTAGCACGCGCCTCCGCACGTGTAATTGCCGCCGAAGCTGGGGTTTCGCTTGGCTCAGTACATTACGCTTTTGAATCTCGAGAAGCGCTGCTGGCTGCTGTCATTGAATCTGTTACCCAGAAAGAACGTATTGCCGCTGAAGTGCTTACGAACGAGTTTGGTGCTGATGCTGTTCCAACGATTAAAAAACTGTTGACCAGGGGTATGGAAGCGTATGTGCATCTTTTGGAATCAGATCCATCGTCGGAGTTGGCGTTATTGGATCTATTTGTTCATAGTCTGCGTAATGGTTCTCATTATGAATTACGTAATAAGCAGTATGAAACATACTATTCTTTTGCTGCACAATTACTTTCATCAATGGCAGAGCGGGCTCGGTGTCGATGGGATATGCCAGTAAATGCTATTGCACGAATGTTAGTTGCGATGCTTGACGGACTAACTACAACATGGTTAGCGGACCGAGATACTACATCAGCTATGCAGCTAGCTCATTTTTACATAGAAATGCTTGATTCTTTCTCCTCGCCAAATATCCTCTAAAACTTCTGAATTTCATTACTAGTTAAGGAAAAAAATGCTGACCGATATCGACCCCAGAGTTCAGGCTGAGTTAAATGCCAAGGCAGTTCTTGGTGCGCTCCCAACTTTTGTGGCAGTAGTTCCTGAAGCAAAAAAGTTACTAGAAATACTGGTTAAGCCAGTCACTTTAAAACTACGGATACGAGGAGGCCCTTCGTTGGACCTCACTTTTTATTCTAGCCGTATCCAAAACGATGACTCAGGAGCTGTGAAAGTAGCATTATTTTTTACTTCAGTTTCACATTTTAATGCGGTTATGGCGGGCAACAAAAAGCCGATTCCTTGTGCTGGAGTAGCAGGTCTACGCTTTCTCGTTAGGGTTTTTACCCCATTAACTGAACTGCTCGGTGATTATTTGCGGCCAAGTTCTGAACATTTATCTGACCATACTTTTGTTGCACAGCAGGCTGAGCTGGCATTGTTTGTGACGGCAGCCGCGCTTACCGTTGTTGGCAACAAGGATCGAGGCGGGAGATTCAGTGCAGCAAGTATGGCTGATGGTTCTATTGATCTTGAAGTTGGGAACCGGGTTATGCACAGAATTATTGTTAAAGATAAACGGCTTTCGCTTTCGCAAAACTTTTCAGGACCTGCAAGAGCTGCATTAAAATTTAGAGATATTGATATTGCAAGTGGAGTGCTTAATGGAGAATTGGGGGCGCCAGCTTGCATTTGTGAAGGCAGTGTTGCCCTTCGGGGATTTATTCCGATGGTTGACAGTATGAGTCGGATCCTTGACCGTGTTGGTCAATATCTAGGAAGTGAGAAAAAATGAAAACCTCAACTAGTCCGTATCTTTACAACGAAAGTCGTGCGGCTTTCGAGCGCGCTACGCGCGTTATTCCATCTGGCATCTATGGACACCAGGGTCCATTGCAAGGATGTTATGTACCCCAAGAAGCTTTCCCGCTTTTTTCAGCAAGGGCGGAGGGTAGTTACTTCTGGGATGTTGATGGTAACAAATATATTGATTATATGTGCGGATATGGTCCAAATGTTTTGGGGTATAATGATTCTGATGTTCTTGCTGCAGCCGCGTATCAGCAGGGTATTGAAGATGTAGTGACAATTCCCTCAACGGTTATGATCGATTTTGCTGAACTGCTAGTCGACACTGTCGCCAGTGCAGATTGGGCTTTTTTTGCTAAAAATGGTGGTGACACAACAACTCTAGCTATTATGACAGCTAGAGCTGCTACCGGACGCAAAAAAATAGTCTTTGTAAAGGGGTTCTATCATGGGGTAGCTCCGTGGAGTCAAAAACTTGATTACCCTGGAGTTCTTGAAGAGGATGTAACAAACAATCTTTATATTCCATTTAATGATATTCAGGCTTTGGAAAAAGTTTTGACGGAGTACCGAGGTGAAATAGCTGGACTCATTGCGCAGCCATATATGCATGGCAATTTTATTGATAACGAATTACCACAAGATGGGTACTGGCAGCGTGTGCAAAAATTATGTAATGAGCAGGGTGTAGTCCTGATTCTTGATGATGTACGAGCAGGTTTCAGGCTTGATCTTGCAGGGTCCGATCATTACTTTGGTTTTGAAGCGGACTTGATTTGTTTCTGCAAGGCGCTTGCTAACGGTTTTAATGTTTCAGCACTCTGCGGTAAGGATGCGCTGCGAGATACAGTTTCGAGTATTATGTATACCGGTAGTTACTGGATGAGTGCTGTGCCTTTCGCGGCTGGGATTGCCACCATTAGAAAGTTAATTAGCTTGGATGCTCCTGCTCTTTTTGAGAGCTTGGGTACCTCGCTTAACTTGGGTTTGGTGGCCGCAGCGGCCAGTCATGGATTTAACTTAGTGTCCTCAGGTGCTCCTGCGTTATTTTTCCTGAGAATTGCCGATGACGATTCACTTTTACTGCACCAAGAGTGGATTGCTGAGTGTGTCAAGCGCGGAGTTTTTCTTACTTCCCATCATAATCATTTTATTAATGCATCATTAACTGAAACTGATATTGATAGGACGGTTGATATTGCTCACGAGGCTTTCGGGGTACTAAGAGGGCGTCATCCTGAAGCGGGTAATAGGTAAATTTTAGTGCCAAAGGTCTACAAGACTTCATCAAGGAGGTAGCTATTAGTAAGGTAACGGCTAGGGCTATGGTGCAAGCCACTTATGCTCTGCAAGGTTTTGGATATGCAGCTGTAGTTACTGCATTGCCAAATATGAAGGCACGCTATCATTTTGATGATTCAACTATTGCCGTAATTGTACTTCTAGTGGCCATTGGTGCTGTTATCGGTTCAATGCTAGCCGATCGTATTGCTGTTCTGTACAGCAGTAAGGTCGCCTTGATATTTGGTTTAACTGTAGAAGCGTTAACTTTATTCTCTTCGTCTATGCCCTTTCCGGTGTTTGTGTTTATCGGACTGTTAGCGGTCTATGGAGTGGGGCTAGGCGCTATGGATGCTTCGCTTGGCATGCAAGCAGTGATTGCGCAGCGTAGACTACAGACCTCCGTGATGGGTAGTTTCTTCGCTTGTTACACGGCGGCTGCTATTGGTGCTGCGCTGCTGATGTCACTTGCTGCTCGAAATGTGGTTCTTGTTAGTGGAGTTCTTTGTCTGGCTTCAGTCACTGCGATTATTTTGGTGCTCCTTGGAAGGACTCATTTTGATCCCGAAACGCATAAAAATG
The DNA here is from genome assembly GCA_051646185.1 of Mycobacteriaceae bacterium. GTDB lineage: Bacteria > Actinomycetota > Actinomycetes > Mycobacteriales > Mycobacteriaceae > JBOFCS01. The sequence continues at coordinate 3,456 of JBOFCS010000147.1, forward strand.
AAGTAGGTAATAAAAAACGGCATCCTCTCCCACGGGTTGGAATTTGGTGTTTTGGTGCAGTTATTTTTGCGGCCTTTGCTCTTGACTCAGCAGTAAGTACTTGGAGCACAATCTATCTCAGTGATTCTCTGAATACGGGACCTTCGGTTGCTCCGCTTGGATACGCTGCTTATCAGTTGGGGGTTTTACTCACTCGCTTTGTTGTTGACCGGATTGTTCTTCGCTGGGGAAGGCAGCGGCTAGCTTTGTCTTCTACAATAATTGCAATTTGTGGGTGTGGGCTCATTGCTTTTATTGCCGACCCTGTCATGGGAATTATGGGCTTCACTCTCGTTGGGGTTGGGGTTGGGGCATTGGTCCCGCTGGCCTTCAGTGGGGCTGGTGAGTTGGATTCGCTGCGCAGTGATGAGGTAATTGCCAGAGTGAATTTATTCAATTACGCAGGAGCGATTCTAGGGGCGGTGTTTCTTGGGTTGCTTTCTGATCCGATTGGTTTGGGTCATGCCTTTTTATTGCCAGGGTTATCGTTATTTGCGATTTTTGTGCTTCGGGGAATCTTTAGCTCTGATGCACATTTGTTAAGCAATACAAGAGGGGTTGTGGTAAATGAATAGTGAGAATAGCCGGGGAATTTGCTAGAAATTAACTATCGGTACTGGTCTTTTTTTGTTGACATTCGTAATTTTGATGGGAGTTCCCAAGAATTAAGCTATTAATTTCATATATATATTGACATGGACATATGTCCAGGTGGATGATTGGTAAACTACAAGATAAGAATTAGAGCCAGCTAAGTTGACACTTCTTAGACTGATCAGCGATGGCTTTAAGTGACGGATATGTTCTGAAGTATTTTACCGGTCGGCAATGCGGCAGGCTAATTAAATACCAGGTATGCCTGATGGTTGATGGAAATTTTCCTAACTGCGGAAACACAGGAGATCACATGGAAGAGCTAAAGAAGGTAAGCGTCAAGCGTAGGTCGCTGTTAGCCGGCGCAGGTGCTGGTTCAGCTTTGCTGGGCGCCTCTGCGGTTATTGGCACAGTTGGTGCCGGTTCGGCGCAGGCGCAGGATAAGGGTTCGGAAAAAAATTCACGAATGCTGGTTGGCCGCGGAATCGGTGATGTAACGGGAGAGCCGTTAGGGGCGGGTATGAATGGGTATGGGGTTCCTGAGCAAACCAGTGTTGGTATGCATTTAAGGCAACGCGCTAGAGCCTTCGTCTTTGTTAGTCCAGAGTCTGGAAACCGGGTGGCGCATGTTACCGTTGAAGTTGGGCTAATGTTTCAAAGCATCTTTGAAGAAGTAATCCGTAGGCTTGAGGCAAAATTCGGTGGTATCTACCACAGTGGCAATGTGCTCCTGACTGCAACTCATACGCACAGTGCGCCCGGCGGTACCGACGGTCACTTACTTGTTGACATCACTACATTAGGATTCCGTCCAGTTACTTTTGAATCAAATGTTTCAGGAATTGTGGATGCAATTTCTAGGGCCCATGATGATATTGCACCGTCAGAGGTCTCGCTCACCCAAGGTTCACTTCATGATGCAAGTGCAAATAGATCGATTGAATCCTTTAATGCAGATCCCGATGAAGATCGTGCTTTTTTCCCTGATGCCATCGACCCAAGTTCAGTCAATCTTCAGGTGTCGCGCAATGGAAAATTAGTAGGGGTACTGAACTGGTTTGCTACACATGGTACTTCGTTAACACCAAAAAACCGTTTGGCAAGCACTGATAATAAAGGTTATGCAGCATGGCATTGGGAACATGTTGTTAAGGGTGTGGATTACCGCAGCGATGACAACAGTTTTATTTCTGCTTTTGCGCAGAGCACTCCTGGTGATGTGTCGGCAAACTTATGGCTGCGACCTGGGCAAGGGCCAACCGATAACGAATTTGAAAACACAAGAATAATTGGTGAGCGGCAGTCGATTACCGCCCAAAATCAGGTCTCATTTGCGGCTATAAATTTGGACTCAACAATCGATTTCCGGTGGACCTACATTGACATGCGGAATTATGAGGTCACTCCAGAATTTACTGGTGATGGACTGACGCACTGGACGGCGCCTGCGATGCTTGGAGCAGCTTTTGCGGCAACAAGCCAAGAAGATGGTGGTGGGCTTGATGGGCTTCCACTTAATGAAGGTTCGCGTGGTGGTAGCCCAATTTTTGCGGCCCTAGCTAATGTTCTTGTGCCGCAGTGGCTAAAAGATGCTCACGCGCCAAAAGACATTATGCTGCCAATCGGTGCCATCCCCGGGTTTGGTCAAGAAATTTTGCCTTTCTACTTATCGAAAATTGGTGGACTGTACTTATTTTCCAGTTCATTTGAACCGACCATTGTGGCTGGTTTGCGAATAAAAAGAGCGCTATCTTCTGCTCTGGGTGTGCCGCTGGACCGAATTATTATACAGGGCTACACAAATGGTTATGGTCATTACATCACCACCCGAGAAGAATATAATATGCAAAACTATGAAGGTGGTGCAACTCAGTTTGGCCCTTGGTCTTTGGCTGCGGTAACTCAAATTGCGGTTAATCTTGCTCGAGATCTGATAGCAGGCCGCCCCAACGATCCTGGCACTACTGATCGAGATCTTACCGGTGTGATTCCAGCTTCGCCGCTGGGTATGTCTGTTGTTGATATTCCAAGCCCTGGAACACAATTTGGTGATGTGCTGGTAGCCCCTGAAGGGTCTTACTTTACGGGCGATCAGGTATCAGTGTCATTTTCAGGTGCAAACCCCAATAATAATTTGCGCCGTTATGACACCTACTTGCTTGTAGAAAAGCAAGAGGGATCACAGTGGCGTGCTGTACATGACGACAGTGACTGGAGCACAAAGATTTACTTTGATGTTCTTGGTCCGATCAATACTTGTCGTATTACCTGGGATATTCCGGGGGATACCGCAGCAGGCACCTATCGCATCCGTTACTTCGGTGATGCAAAATCCATCACGGGTGCGTTGACTCCCATCTTTGGTGAATCACCGACTTTTGCGGTTTCCTAGCTACTAAGCTCTGAGACATAAATAGTGATGGTGGCGAACGCACTGCGTTCGCCACCATTATCAATCATATTGAATTGAGCTTGTGGTAACGCTGATAAAAGTACCGTTTGCGGAAAATTCATTACCCAACTATGAGAGCCAGGCATGTGAAGCACATGCTGAGTTTCTTTCTGCGCACCCGTTGCTGTGAGTTGAGGGGAATGACGCCCTAAAAACTCAGAGGCGCCACATGTCGTACTTCGTTGTGCCCTCGGTGAGACTCGAACTCACACTGGACGGGTTTTGAATCCGTTTCCTCTGCCAATTGGGATACGAGGGCAAGCGACTGGCGATCTGTAGCCGCGGTGCTCAATCCTAGAACATTCGTCACTTGTGTCTCACAGTTGGGTACCACTGGACTAGCTTCAACTTGACGAACAGGGAAGACTGTCAGATATGAACAACACCACCGGCACTGTTACCCCACGTCGCGTTCTTGTTGCTGAAGATGAGGCGCTTATCCGTCTCGACCTCGTAGAGATGCTTCGGGAAGAAGGTTATGATGTTGTTGGCCAAGCTAGTGATGGACAGAAGGCAGTAGAGCTCGCTCTCGAGCTTAAGCCTGATTTAGTGATCATGGATGTCAAGATGCCGCTTCGGGACGGCATTGATGCTGCTTCGGAGATCGCAGCTAAGCGAATTGCTCCGGTGGTTATTCTTACTGCGTTCAGTCAGCGTGAGCTTGTGGAACGTGCACGTGATGCCGGAGCCATGGCCTACCTTGTCAAGCCTTTTTCCATTACGGACCTTGTACCGGCGATTGAATTAGCAGTTAGCCGTTTCATCGAGTTGTCTAGCTTGGAAAAAGAGGTGCAGGACCTTGCTGAACGCTTGGAAACACGCAAACTTGTTGAGCGGGCAAAAACTGTTCTACAGCAGACTCAGGGACTGAGTGAGCCAGAGGCATTCAAGTGGATTCAACGTACTGCCATGGACGGGCGAACCACAATGAAAAGAGTTGCTGAGGTTGTTTTGGAAAACTTAGGACCAGCAGCGGAAGCGGCCAAAGGGTGAGTTAGCACGTTAAAGGTTGGATACGGGTATGTTTCATCGATTTGTCAGTGCGCCTGGCAGCTAGGGAGAACAGCTGGGTATTTCGCTTCATAAAAGCCATGTGAGCAGCCAAAACGCCAAGGGAAATACCTCAATGCTAAAACTGAAATTATGGCGTTGAACGTCAACGAATAAATTATTCCAGGCTAGGTATAAGTGCGATGTGGTTTATTGTTATGCGCACAGGCGTGGGTAGCGCTATGTTTTCAACGGGCTGGCGACGTCAGCCGAACCAGCTTTTGCTGGATCATCGAACTTCAGGAGATACCGTGCATCGTAGAACCTTGGGTGGGGCTCTGACTGTCGCAATTGCGGCATTTTTGACAGTCTCAGCCTGTAGCAGTAATTCCACCTCAACCTCTAGCTTAGCTATTGAGCCTCAGGTTCAGATTGATCCTGAGGGAAACACTGTGCCGGTTTCTGGCGGTTCCGCCGCTGTTGATCCCACAGGAACTGGTAACGCTACGTGTTCATCAGTATCCCTGGCGATGGCTGGAGCGCTAACAGGTCCCGATGCTGCCCTTGGTATCAATATTGTTAATGGGGCGCAGCTTGCGATTGATAAACACAATAAGGCCAATGTAAATTGCCAGGTCAGCCTCAAGCGTTTTGATACCGAAGGTGACGCACAGAAAGCAAGCCAAGTAGCTCCACAAATTGTTAGCGACTCATCTGTCATTGGCCTATTGGGCCCGGCCTTTTCCGGTGAGAATAAGGCAACAGGGCAAATATTTAACGATGCGGGATTGGTAGCAACTACCGCCTCAGCAACAAATGCAACGCTAACAAGCAACGGGTGGAAAACATTTTTCCGAGGGCTGGCTAATGACGATGTACAAGGTCCGGCAGTTGCCAAATATCTTGTTAAGACTTTGAACTACAAGAAAGTTTGTGTTATTGACGACAGTACCGATTATGGTGTTGGTCTCGCAAAGGCAGTAAAAGAAGCACTAGGTGGTTCACTCACTGGCGCCTGTACTGGTTCGGTAAAAAAGGGAGATAAAGATTTTTCGGCTACTGTGGCTGGGGTTTCTTCGGCGAGCCCGGATGCGATCTTCTTCGCTGGTTATTATGCTGAAGCGGCTCCGCTGGCCCAGCAGTTAAAATCCGGAGGAGTAAGCGCAGCATTTGTGGCGGCAGATGGTGCAAATGATCCTCAGTTCATTTCTGGTGCAGGAGATTCCGCTAAGGATGCCATTCTTTCTTGTCCTTGTGGTCCAGCGCCTGCAGCATTCAAAACTGAGTACAAGGAAGCCTTCAATACTGAGCCCGGTGTTTATTCTGTGGAGGCCTATGACCTCACTACCATCTTGTTGAAAGGGATTGATGAAGGCAAGACTGACCGTGCTTCATTATTGGACTACGTCAGGAACTACAGCGGGACAGGCTTAGCCCGCCAGTATAAGTGGAGCGAAAATGGTGAACTGGCAAGTTCATTGATCTGGGTGTACAAGGTTCAGTAATGACAACCAAGCAGTTAGTTGGCTTTTTGAGTGGCGCGGCTTTGTTGCTCGAAAAGCCAACTAACTCTTACCGATAATTCATAATAAGTAGCCGAAAGAGAATGAATGATTTTGTCAGCTGCAGCTGATACCAGCACAATCGTTTCAGGGTCCATAAATTTTGATGTTCATGGGCTGGCGGATAATTTTTGGCGGTTGACCATTGATGGACTAACCTATGGAGCCATCTACGCATTGGTAGCAGTGGGGTATACCCTGGTCTACGGGGTGCTCCGACTGATTAACTTTGCACACTCAGAGATTTTCATGTTGGGTATGTTCGGGCAATACGTCGGATTGCTGTTACTTGGCTTTACTCCCTCTGGCAATGCCTACGACAAAGGCATTGCTATGACAGTCATCTTCCTGGGCTTAGCGATGCTCATAGGTATGGCGGTATCGGGCGGTGCGGCAGTGGCTCTGGAAAGAGTTGCCTATCGCCCTTTGCGTAAGCGGGGAGCTCGGCCGCTGGTCTTTCTTATTACTGCTATTGGCATGTCTTTTGTTTTGCAGGAAACAGTACATTTTGTACTTCCTCAATTACCTAAATTCATGGGAACGTTGCTCGGCGGTGCCAATATTCAGAACCCAATTCGATTGGTAGAACCCAAAACTCAGTTTGAAATTTTTGGTGCTGCAGTCACTAATGTCACCTTAATAACTGTTGCTGCGGCCCTAATGCTAGCGCTGATAACTGACATTGCAATTAACCGAACCAAACTCGGTAGAGGTATTCGTGCAGTTGCTCAGGACCCTGATACCGCAACGCTGATGGGTGTCTCACGTGAACGAATCATCATGCTGACGTTCTTGATTGGTGGGATACTTGCCGGTGCAGCTGCTTTGTTGTACACGATCAAAATCCCTAACGGGATTATTTTCTCCGGTGGTTTCATTCTCGGAATTAAAGCTTTCTGTGCCGCTGTGCTTGGCGGTATTGGTAATCTCCGAGGGGCATTACTTGGGGGGTTACTTCTGGGGATCGTTGAACTCTATGGACAGCAGCTTTTTGGTACGCAGTGGCGAGATGTTGTTGCCTTTGCTTTGTTAGTCCTCGTGCTGATGTTCCGCCCGACCGGCATTCTCGGGGAAAGTTTAGGGAAGGCCAGAGCATGAGTTCTGAAGTAGCAACACCAGAGGTCACCAAGGGGCCAGCGCGGGCCGGAATCGGTGATGCGCTGCGAACTTGGTGGGAGGGCCTTGCTCGACCTGTGCAGTG
>JBOFCS010000054.1:0-16603 GCA_051646185.1 Mycobacteriaceae bacterium
CGTTATCAGCCAATGGTGCTCGACTGCTAAAAAATTTAGAATCAGCTAAAGAGCAGCCGCTATGGAGGGTATTGGTGGGACTATCAATCCGTCATGTGGGACCAACTGCAGCAAGGGCTTTGGCGGAAAAATTTGCGAGTCTTGAACGAATTAAAACCGCCTCCACTGAGGAGCTAGCTGCCGTTGAAGGGGTAGGGCCTACGATCGCAGCCGCGGTATCAGAGTGGTTTACGGTTCCGTGGCATCATCATATCGTTGAAAAATGGTCTGCTGCTGGTGTTCGCATGAAAGATGAACGTGATGAGTCTATTCCGCGTAATCTTGAGGGTTTGTCTATAGTAGTAACTGGTTCGCTAGTGGGTTATTCTCGCGATGAGGCTAAGGACGCCATTCTGGTTCGCGGCGGTAAAGCAGCGGGATCAGTATCAAAGAAAACTGCCTTTGTGGTGGTGGGTGATTCACCTGGGTCTAAATTAGACAAAGCTACTGAATTAGGGGTCCCGGTTCTTGATGAAGCGGGCTTCGCGCGGTTGCTTGCTGAAGGGCCTGGGGCCGTTCAGGCTACTTCAGAACAGTAGCGGCAATGCCAGCAAGATAGCCGAGCCGAGCTATTTCAGAAGGGCGAAACTCCGGACCCCCAGGACGACCTAATACCAACACTTTTCCAGTATTCCCTAATGGTGCGGCAGCAAGTTTAGTATCCATGTCTTTCCAAGCTTGCGGCACCCAATCGGCATCAGCATCCAGGGCTGTTGCACGATCTAAAGGTAGCCACGGTGCATCGGCAACATGGGTTTCTGGTGCACCAGAACTACCGACCTCCCGCAATGAGCCGACTGTGTGTGACACGATGGTGCACCAGCCGACTCTGAGTACCCGTGGTGCCCCATCGACGAGTACCTGCAATTTATTTGTTTCAGCGGTAGCGACCTGATCAATAAGCTCCAGCTCTCGATGGGTGTCTAGGACACCGGTGTAAGGGCGAATGGAGTCAACATGGACACCGTGGAGTGCCTCGGCTGCGGTGATGAGGGTATCAGGCAGCGCCCCTACTGGGACGTCGACGACCAGGTCGTCGATTGCGTAACCAGGCCCACGTTCAACAACGTCAAGAGAAAGGATATCGGCGCCAACAGAGCCCAGTGCAACCGCAAGAGAGCCCAGACTGCCTGGACGGTCTTGAAGTTGCACGCGAAGTAGATACGACAATGGTCGACCTTTCGTCTAACGGCGATTGGCTATGATCCTTGCATCTTTACCGGCGCTGAGACATCGTGACTCAGCGAAAACTTAAGGAATTATGTTCCTTAACCTGCGATTTATATCACATTCTTGCTCTGTGGTGGATTTGTTGTTGCGACGGCGTCTTCGTTTTTGGTTGGCACAAAGCCATGCTGAAGAAGGTGGTTGCAGGGCGATTGAGTGCAGGCTCTAGGCTTGTCGCTAAGGAACTCACCTTAAGGAAGGGGCTTTGTTGTGCCTGCAATCTCCCGTGACGAGGTCGCGCACCTTGCCCGACTTTCTCGTCTGGCATTGACAGAGGGGGAACTCGACGAGTTCGCTGGACAACTCGATTCGATTTTGACCCACGTTAAAGCGGTAACAGAAGTAGCAGCAGATGATGTACCTGCAACCACACATCCTGAGTCAATTGTTAATGTCACCCGACCCGATACCGTGATTGCTGGACTTACCCCCGATCAGGCGCTTTCTGGCGCTCCGGCTATGGAGCAACAGCGATTTGCCGTTCCTCAGATTCTTGGAGAAGAGTAGTGACCGATCTGACTCGTCTTGACGCCGTCGAGCTCGCCGCCGAAATTCATGCAAAAACGGTATCAGCCACTGAGGTAACTCAGGCTCATCTTGACCGGATCGCTGAGGTTGATGGTGAGTTACATGCCTTTTTGCATGTTTCTGGGCAACAAGCCCTCGATGCAGCAGCAGCGGTAGATGCTTCCTTGGCTGCTGGGCAACCACCGGCTTCCGCTTTAGCGGGAGTCCCGTTGGCATTAAAAGATGTTTTTACCACTACTGATATGCCCACTACTGCTGGTTCTAAAATGCTGGAAAACTGGTTTGCTCCTTATGATTCGACGGTAACGAAGCGTTTGCGCGAAGCGGGAATTCCGTTATTGGGTAAGACCAATATGGATGAGTTTGCGATGGGCTCCTCTACTGAAAATTCAGCCTATGGTCCTACCCGAAATCCCTGGGACCTCACACGAATCCCTGGTGGCTCTGGTGGTGGAAGTGCAGCGGCTTTGGCGTCGTATCAGGCACCATTGGCCATTGGTACAGACACTGGTGGTTCTATTCGTCAACCGGCGGCGGTGACAGCTACCGTAGGGGTAAAGCCCACGTATGGAACGGTTTCCCGGTATGGGCTGATTGCCTGCGCTTCCTCCTTGGATCAAGGTGGTCCTTGTGGGAGGACAGTACTTGATACCGCGTTATTGCATGAGGTGATCGCTGGGCATGATCCGCGAGATTCAACCTCGATTACCTCCTCTCTGCCTTCGGTTGTGCAAGCTGCTCGCAGTGGTGCGCAGGGTGATTTGCGGGGGGTCAAGGTGGGAGTAGTTAAGGAACTTCAGGGTGAGGGTTATCAGCCCGGGGTGCTCGCCTCATTTAATGCTGCGGTGCAACAACTTACCGATTTGGGCGCCGAGGTGCTGGAAGTCTCTTGTCCACACTTCACGTATGCGTTAGCTGCTTACTATTTAATTTTGCCTTCGGAAGTTTCTTCTAACCTGGCTCGTTTTGATGCCATGCGCTATGGGCTGCGGGTGGGTGATGATGGCAGTAATAGTGCAGACCAGGTAATGGCTTTAACTCGTGCAGCTGGATTTGGTCCAGAAGTCAAACGGCGCATTATGATTGGAACATACGCACTTTCTTCGGGTTACTATGACGCTTACTACGGACAAGCGTTGAAAGTGCGAACTTTGATTGCCCAGGATTTTGCTCGGGCTTATGAACAGGTGGATGTGCTGGTTTCACCTACGACACCTACCACCGCGTTTAAAATTGGTGAAAAGGTGGATGATCCACTGGCTATGTATCTTTTTGATCTTTGTACGTTGCCCACTAATTTAGCGGGTCACTGTGCTATGTCGGTTCCTTCCGGGTTATCTGCCGATGACGGATTGCCGGTAGGTCTGCAAATCATGGCCCCAGCTCTTGCCGATGATCGTTTGTACCGAGTGGGCGCAGCTTATGAGGTCGCTAGAGGTTCAATCATTTAAGTTTTTTGAGCAGTGGTTGGGCGCAAAAGATTCAGATGAAATAAAAGACAAGAGGTGTAAGCAGACTCTATCGGAGAGGCAAGTAATGCGTATTGGAGTTCTTACAGGTGGCGGCGACTGCCCAGGTCTTAACGCTGTCATACGTGCTGTGGTGCGTACTGCTGATCTGCGATATGACTCCTCAGTGGTGGGGTTCCTCGATGGTTGGCGTGGGTTATTGGAGGATCGACGGGTACAACTGAAAAACGATGATCGAAATGATCGGCTATTAACCAAAGGCGGAACCATGCTTGGTACTGCCAGAGTTAATCCCGACAAGATGCGATCTGGCTTGGATCAGATGAAAAAAACCCTTGATGACAACGGCATTGATGTTCTTATCCCCATCGGAGGTGAAGGGACTCTCACAGCGGCGCACTGGCTTTCGGAGGAGGGGGTTCCCGTGGTGGGGGTTCCAAAAACCATCGACAATGATATTGATTGTACGGATGTAACTTTCGGTTTTGATACAGCATTGACTATTGCTACTGATGCTATAGACCGTTTGCATAGTACCGCTGAGTCGCACCAACGGGTTATGTTGGTTGAAGTTATGGGCCGACATGCCGGCTGGATTGCATTGCACTCAGGAATTGCTTCAGGTGCACATATGACGCTCATTCCGGAACAGCCATTTGATGTTGATGAAGTGTGCAATCTTGTGAAGCAACGTTTTCAGCGTGGTGATTCCCACTTTATTTGTGTGGTGGCTGAAGGGGCAAAACCGGCTCCTGGATCTATGGTTTTACTTGACGGTGGTACTGATGAATTTGGGCATCAACGTTTTACTGGGGTTGCCCAGCAGCTTGGTGTGGAGATTGAAAAGCGCATCAGTAAAGAAGTGCGCACGACGGTACTTGGTCATGTTCAGCGTGGCGGTACGCCAACCCCCTTTGATCGGGTTTTGGCTACTCGGTTTGGGGCGAGTGCTATTGACGCAGCACACACTGGTAAGCACGCGATGATGGTGTCTTTGCGAGGCCAAGACATCGGATTGGTGCCGTTGGCAGAAGCGGTTCGTCAGTTAAAGACTGTTCCGCAGAGTCGTTATGATGCTGCGGCTGCTTTCTTCGGTTAGCGAGAACGCTTGGATCCAATCCATAGTAGTGCAAAGGCAATCGCTGTTGCGATACTGGAAGCTGTTGCAGCGCCGATGGTTACTGCATTTAGTCCGGCTGATGATGCAGATTTTGCCACAGCGGATATGGCAGGTAGCGCTGAGGTGAATTGTGTTGGTAAAAACTCTAGCACTTGCAATCCCGCTCCTGCGCCTAGAGCCTCGGTAAGTTGAGCTGCTGAGTCAGCAGGAACTTTTACGGGAAATCCATTAACTGTAAGCGACGTCAGGTCTGACTCTGCTTGTGAGACAGCATGACTGGTGAACAAGGCGCCGAGACCTGCTACTCCAACTACAGTCCCGACTTGTCTTGCTGTACTTAAAGTGCCGGTGGCCATGCCGGCATTGCTTACTTCTACTGCTTCGAGTGCGGCAGTAGAAGCAAGGGCGGATACTGCACCAAGACCTAGGCCAGCGATAATGCTGCCCAGTATGAAGTGTGTCCATTCGGTATTAATATCAACTCCGGTAATGGCCCATAAACCCACACAAACAAAAAGCATGGAAATGGATAAAGACCATTTTGTGGCGATTTTGTTAGCAAAAACTGCCGCAAGTGGTGCTGAGACGACACAAGAGAGAGTCAGGGGCAGGGCTCGCAATCCTGCCTGAAAAGGTGAGTAGCCAAGAGCATTAATCAAATAAAGAGCCAGGAAATTTGTACCAGCTACTAGAGTTCCTTGGGTAGCAAAGGCGATGAGGGTGGTTCCGGCAAAAAATGGTTTGGTGACCATTGTGAGATTGAGCATAGGATGATCGGTATGGGTTTCCCACCACACGAATCCGATAAGACCAATTGCGCTACTTAAGAACAGTGTCAGAATGAAAGTTGAACCCCAACCCTTGTTGTTGCCTTCGATGAGAGCGAAGGTTCCGGTTAACAGGGTCAGTGAAAGTGAAATGGTGCCTACCCAATCCGGGGTTCGAGCGGAGGATTCAGAGGTTTCGCTGACAAATTTTAGCGCTAAAAGCACCGCTAGTAGTCCGATGGGAACATTGATAAGAAAGATTGATTCCCAGCCAAAAGCATTTACAAGCGCACCACCAACTAACGGACCAGCAGCACTTCCGGCACCCATGACAGCTCCAAATATCCCGATCGCTTTAGCTCGTTTTTGTGGATCAGGGTAAGCAGCGGCGATCATCGGTAGAGCTACGCCAAAGAGGAAGGCAGCTCCGAAGCCTTGGAGTGCGCGCAGTCCATTAAGCATTTCGATAGAGCGTGCCATTGCACATCCGAGTGAGGCGATGGTGAAAGTTGTCATGCCAAAAATGAAGAGTCGGCGTCGGCCGATTCGATCTCCGAGAGTTGCTGCCGTTAGGAGGAAGCCAGCTAGCGGTAAAGCATATCCGTCGATAATCCATTGTAGGCCACTTAAGGAGGTATTGAAGGAGGATCGAATGTTGGCCAAAGCAGCTGAAACAATGGTCATATCCAGAAGCAACATAAAAACGGCAATGCTGACAGCAGTGAGGGTCCAGCCAGGGTACTTAGTGGCCGGGTTTTTAGTGGCCGGGTCGGTGCTGTTCAACAGGTCCTCGGTTCTCTGGTAGCAGGGTAGAACGGTCCAACTAGCTGTGGTTTAAATTCACAGTAATTGCAACTTACTCTAGAGTCAGATCGTGTCCCTGACGGTCCCCACTTTGTAAACGCATAAACTCTTAGGCATGACTTCTTCGGTGGCAGAGCTTCTGAACTTTGATGATGTAATTGAACGTTTTGATCCAGTGCTTGGCATGGAAGTTCACGTGGAGCTTGGTACGGCAACCAAGATGTTTTGTCCGTGTCCCACAGGTTTTGGTGCGGATCCAAACACTCAAGTTTGCCCGGTCTGCCTGGGCTTGCCGGGGTCTTTGCCGGTTGTTAATGAAAAAGCTGTGGAGTCAGCAATTCGTATTGGATTAGCGCTCAACTGTTCTATAACGGCGTGGGGTCGTTTCGCCAGGAAAAATTACTTTTACCCTGACCAGCCGAAGAACTATCAAATTTCTCAGTACGACGAACCTATCGCCACCGAGGGTTATCTTGATGTGGTGCTTGATGACGGGTCCACTTTCCGAGTGGATATCGAGCGGGCTCATATGGAAGAAGACACCGGAAAATCTCTGCACGTGGGTGGAGCCACAGGACGAATTGACGGTGCTAGCCACTCGTTACTTGACTACAACCGGGCCGGAGTTCCATTGGTAGAGATTGTTACCAAGCCGATAACAGGTACCGGTGCGCGCGCTCCGGAGATAGCCCGTGCGTATGTTACAGCTCTGCGCGATCTCCTTAAAGCGCTTGAGGTTTCCGATGTTCGGATGGACCAGGGGTCGATGCGTTGTGATGCAAATGTATCGCTGATGCGTAAAGCGGCAACTGAATTTGGCACCCGAACCGAAACAAAAAACGTCAATTCGCTTAAGAGTGTGGAGATTGCCGTTCGATATGAGATGTGCCGTCAGGCCGCAGTTCTGGAATCTGGTGGTGAAGTTATTCAAGAGACAAGGCATTTTCAGGAGGGCGACGGAACTACTAACCCGGGTCGGCGCAAGGAAACAGCAGAAGATTACCGCTATTTCCCTGAACCCGATCTTGCCCCGGTCGCGCCTGACTTGCAGTGGATCGAGCGGTTGCGCGCCACTTTGCCTGAGCTGCCATGGATTCGCCGAAGCCGCATTCAAGCGGATTGGGGTGTTTCTGATGAGGTTATGCGCGATTTGGTTAATGCTGGCGCACTTGATCTGGTGATAGAAACCGTTGAAGCGGGAGCCACGGCGGAATCAGCCCGTTCTTGGTGGGTATCGTATTTAACTGAAAAGTCTAAGGATGCAGGTGTGGATCTTGTTGATCTAGCTATTAGTCCAGCGCAGATAGCGGAGATCATTGCTCTTGTCGGGGAAGGGAAACTGACTAATAAACTTGCTAAACAAGTTGTTGACGCGGTTATTGCTGGGGAAGGTGAACCCTCAGAGGTGATCGAGTCGCGCGGTTTGGCGGTTGTCCGTGATGATTCGGCACTGCAAAAGGCAGTAGATGAAGCGCTGTTGGCTGATCCTGATATCGCCGAAAAGATTCGTAGTGGCAAGCTTGCTGCAGCCGGAAAAATTGTTGGCGATGTTATGAAGGCCACCCGAGGACAGGCGGACCCGGCAAGAGTTAAGGAACTAGTGATAGCGGCTTGTTCGTAATGTGTTAGTCGATATCATTATTGCCTTCACCTTCACCAAACCCACCTGAGATAACTACTGCTTTATCGTCGAAGGGGCCAGTAATCCCGGAGGATTTATTGTTTGTGCTGGCATAAATTTTAAAATCTATGCCCAGGGTAAGTCCGCTAATGTGTCCGTAGAGGTCTTTAACGAGATCTTTAGGTCCGGAGTTGACGACTCCGCTATCAAGTGAAAGCTGAAAATTTACAACACTTTTAGTGAAATTCAGTCCCACGGCAACCTGACCAGCAAGTGCGGTGCAGTGGGTAACTCCTGGTCGTTCAGGCCAGGACCAGACAGTTGATACCGTACCGTTACCTTCGCGTCGTTGTAGCCTATCGACAGTAGGTGTTCGATCGGTGACATAGAGTGAGTCATTGGCAGGGTCATGACAGACTGCACTGTTAGTCCCGATTCCCGACATCAGAATGTGTGGTTGGTTGCTTTGATTGGGGGAAGGGGAATCCACAATAAGAAGTTTCCCTGCCAAGGAGTTTGGGTCGGTGCTTAGTTGTTCATTACCGATATTTCCAGTGACTACTGCTAATTGGGTGGGTGAAGTGAATACCAATCCACCTGAATTTCCCAATCGGCCATGGGGGATACCTTTGAGAATATCTTTGGGGGTATCACCTGGAGTAATGCGGACTACCTTATTTTCGTTGGCGGTGCTGATGTAGGCGAAGATAAGCTTATCTTCGCTATAGAAAGGGGAGAGCGCGATATCTAGTAGCCCACCGTCACCTTCTGAATTGACAGGGATATTCGTCAGAATTATTGGTTCATCGCCTTGCTTAACTTGCATAATATTGCCTGTTTTCAGCTCAGCTACTAGCAAGCTCTGACCATCAGGAAGAGCGGCTATAGCTGAGGTGGTATCCAGGCAGCCGCGAATGACTGCTGCACTGGGCTCAGGGCAACTTGCCGGAGGAACATAGGGCTTTGTTGAGGTTGGAGGTGGTGGAGTTACTGTAGATTCGGGGCTTCCAGTTGGGGTGGGAACGGTGCTGAATGGCTGTGCCATTTTATCGTCGACTGTAGTGCAGCCTGTGATCACGAAGGCGCATACAGTTAAGGCAGCGACAGCGTTTAATGCTGGAGTCCTTTTACGCACAAAGTTGGGGACACAGGCATTGTCACGATTCATGCTTATAGATTACGGATTGCAGCTAATGCTCGGCTATCCCGTATCCTGTTTGCCGAGACCGATCAAACTGACTCCTGTCGCTCAGTCCTCTTGGGCTAGGGAACCTGGCGGACTGCGCCCTTATCTGCAGAGGTAGCTAAAGCTGCGTAAGCACGTAGCGCAGTGGTCACTGTCCGCTGACGATCACGAGGCTGCCAAGGTTTTTCCGATGCCTCCATGAGTTCGCGTCTTTGTGTTAGTACTTCATCAGAGACGAGCACCTTCAGAGTACGGCTCAGGACATCGATAAGGATCTGATCTCCATCCTGGATCAGCCCGATAACGCCGCCGGCAGAGGCTTCCGGGGAGATATGTCCCACCGAAATACCGGAGGAACCACCCGAGAAACGCCCGTCAGTAATGAGTGCACACTTTTTGCCCAGGCCCGAACCTTTGAGAAAAGCTGTGGGGTGCAACATTTCTTGCATTCCAGGCCCACCTGCCGGGCCCTCGTAGCGAACCACAAGAACATCACCTGGTTGAATTGTTTTGCTGAGGATTGCGGAGACGGCGGCTTCTTGGCTTTCTACAACTCGGGCAGGCCCTTGAAAATGCCATAGTTCTTCATCAATGCCAGCAGTTTTGATGATGGCTCCATCGGGGGCGATGTTGCCTCGTAATACTGCAAGTCCACCTTCGACGGTGTATTTGTGGTCAAAATCCCTGATGCACCCTGAGGTTGCATCAGTATCGAGCTCCGACCAACGGTTAGTTGTCGAGAATGGCTCCACAGTGCGGACTCCACCGGGTGCAGCATGGAAGAGCTCGATGGCTTCCTCGGACGCCTTGCCTGAGCGGATATCCCAGGTATCAAGCCATTGGTCAAAGTCTTTGGTATGAACCGTGGAAACGTCTGTTTCCAGGAGATTGGCACGACGTAGTTCACCCAGAATGGCCGGAATCCCTCCGGCGCGGTGTACGTCTTCCATATGGTAGTCAGAGTTGGGAGAAACTTTAGATAAGCAAGGGACACGGCGGCTGATGGCATCTATTTCAGCGAGATCAAACCCAGTAACTTCGCCTTCTTGGGCTGCAGCAAGAATGTGTAACACGGTATTGGTGGAACCACCCATAGCAACGTCAAGAGCCATGGCATTGCGGAATGCCTTGTGTGTTGCAATGTTTCGAGGAAGAACGGAGATATCTTCTTCTTTGTAGTAGCGCAGCGCTGCCTCGACGACGGTGCTGCCGGCTCGGCTAAATAGCGCTCGGCGTGCTTCATGGGTCGCTAAGGTTGAGCCATTACCTGGCAGTGCCAGTCCCAGGGCCTCGGTAAGGCAGTTCATTGAGTTTGCTGTGAACATTCCAGAACAGGAACCACAAGTAGGACAAGCAGATCGTTCAACTTCATCTAAGCCATCGTCACTAACTGCCTCGCTTGCACTTGCCGAAATGGCGGTAATGAGATCGGTAGGTGCGTGCGCCACGCCGTCAACGACCACTGCCTTGCCTGCTTCCATCGGTCCGCCAGAGACGAACACGGTAGGGATATTGAGGCGCATGGCGGCGTTCAACATGCCGGGGGTTATTTTATCGCAGTTTGAAATACACACTAGAGCGTCAGCGGTGTGTGCATTGACCATGTACTCAACGGAATCGGCAATAATTTCACGGCTAGGCAATGAATAGAGCATTCCACCGTGTCCCATAGCGATTCCGTCGTCAACGGCAATGGTGTGAAATTCGCGAGGTACTCCGCCTGCTACCCGCACTGCTTCGGCCACAATGTCGCCAACATTTTTGAGATGCACATGCCCAGGCACAAATTGGGTGTAGGAATTGGCGATAGCAACTATTGGTTTACCAAAATCGGAGTCAGTCATACCGGTGGCGCGCCATAACGAGCGAGCGCCGGCAGCATTACGCCCGACAGTGGTGGTCCTGGACCGAAGCGGAGGCATACAAGATCCTTTGTGATGTGGCGGTGTCTGTACCGGCTTGTGCAGCACCGGGGATGAACTTGTTGACTTACGAGGTTACTCGGTGGGCTAGGTGTTTGATGTTCACGTCCCCAATTTGGAACCTATGCTGGCCACTGAAATTGTTATTGCAGGCCAGTGCGGCTTTTGTGTGCCGAGTAGGGATCGGTAATGCGACCACCGCTTGCAGTTGCCAGGGTCGGCAATGTAGCAAAAGTAACAGTGGGAAGTCTAACTTCAGTCTGATCCTTAAGGCGAAGTCGGCCCCAGCGGTGTTGTGGAAAGCGGATTCCCGCTATGGCCTCCCACTGCAAAGTTCGGCTGCTCAGAACGGATCGGATACGAAGGGATTCTGGTGAAATGATTGTTGCCGTTCGAGCTATGTATAGCGAAGCAAAAGCGGGAATAATCAGCATCCAACCAAACCACAATGGATTGTTGAGCACAGGTACCAAGATGCAGAGCGTCAGTAAGCCCACTGCCAGGTGATTTAGCGGTGAAAAGCGCAGTACTGTTGGTGAAAATTGGGAGTTCGGATTGTTGAGCTGTGTTGGGGGCACAGGATTCCTCCGGCGTAGGAGCGGGTGTGTCGAGGTGTTTCAGCATGTCAGGCTGTTCTGCTGTGATGATTGTTGCATCAAGTCCGCCAGGTCTCATAGTGTGGGAACCCTGTGGCTGGTAGTTTGACTATATCGCCTACGCGGGCATAACGTCAGCTACGTGAGAAACATCGAATTGCGAGTGACCGTTCGGCGCGCCGCCGTCTGAGCCGGGTACTTATAGATTCGGGGCCACTCGCCAGCATCGACGCGCCACCCTCGTACAGCAGACCTGCTGGCGGGGGTTTTTTGTTGCCTGAAGAGATTTGCTACAGACTTAATCGTGATCCGGTTGAGTTCGACGCATAGCTAGATCAGTGTTTAGACCAGTGTTATAAGAATTACGTCCAAGATCAGAGGAACTTGCAGTGAGTGCACCAACCGCACGGCCTCAGCCCGGCCCTTCGGGACCCCGTAAGCCCAGCAGCTCGGCTGGTACTGGCGCAGTGGAGCGTACGACCTCCGAGCGTCGTATTGTGCCACCCGAACGTGTCACCGGCGCACAGTCCGTGGTGCGCTCGCTAGAAGAGCTGGATGTCGATATTGTTTTTGGCATTCCAGGTGGGGCGGTGCTCCCGGTTTACGATCCGCTTTTTGATTCCAAGAAAGTCCGCCATGTTTTAGTTCGCCATGAACAAGGTGCAGGACATGCGGCAACTGGCTACGCGCAGGCAACGGGCAAGGTAGGTGTCTGTATGGCTACCTCAGGGCCCGGTGCCACCAATTTGGTCACACCAATTGCTGATGCGCAAATGGATTCTGTCCCCATCGTGGCCATTACCGGTCAGGTTGGGCGTGGATTGATTGGTACTGACGCTTTCCAAGAGGCCGATATTTCGGGCATCACCATGCCGATCACTAAACATAATTTTTTGATTTCCGATGGAGCGGACATCCCTCGAATACTTGCTGAAGCTTTTTACTTGGCTTCCAGTGGTCGACCGGGCGCAGTGCTTGTTGATATTCCTAAAGATGTTCTGCAAGCGCAAACAACATTCAGCTGGCCACCCGAGATGCACCTGCCGGGCTATCGACCGGTAACCAAGCCGCACGGCAAGCAGGTTCGTGAAGCAGCTCGCTTAATTACCGCAGCAAAAAACCCGGTGTTGTATGTCGGTGGCGGGGTTATCAAGTCAAATTCTTCCCCGGAATTATTGGAACTTGCCGAGTTAACCGGCATTCCGGTGGTTACTACCTTGATGGCGCGCGGTGCTTTCCCTGATAGTCATCAGTTTAATTTGGGTATGCCAGGCATGCACGGCACTGTCGCAGCTGTTGCCGCCTTGCAACGCAGTGACTTGCTTATTACTTTGGGTGCTCGATTTGACGACCGGGTTACTGGTCAGCTGGATTCTTTTGCGCCTGATGCCAAGGTTATTCACGCTGATATTGACCCGGCAGAAATTGGCAAAAACCGGCATGCCGATGTGCCGATTGTTGGTGATTGCAAAGAGGTTATCGCTGAACTTATCGAAGCTTTAAAAGCGGACTTCGCGACCGGAACCAAACCTGATATCAGCAGCTGGTGGACTTATCTAGAAGATATTCGTCGTAGGTACCCCTTGAGTTACGACCGTCCTGAAGACGGGAGTATGAGCCCGGAGTTTGTTATTTCAGCGGTAGGGAAGTTCGCCGGGCCCGATGCAATTTATTGTGCCGGTGTTGGTCAGCATCAAATGTGGGCTGCCCAATTTGTTTCCTATGAAAAACCTCGAACCTGGCTTAATTCAGGAGGTTTGGGCACTATGGGCTATGCGATACCGGCGGCTATGGGTGCAAAGATGGGGATGCCTGATACTGAAGTGTGGGCAATTGACGGCGATGGTTGCTTCCAAATGACTAACCAAGAATTGGCAACCTGCGCTATTGAAGGGGTGCCGATTAAGGTGGCATTGATTAACAACGGCAATTTAGGCATGGTTCGGCAATGGCAAACGCTCTTTTACGAGGAGCGCTATTCCAATACGGATTTAGCTACTCACTCTCGTCGTATTCCCGATTTTGTCAAACTTGCTGAGGCGCTTGGTTGTGTGGGAATCCGTTGTGAGCGTGAAGAAGACGTAGATGCGGTTATTGCGCAAGCTCGGGCTATTAATGATCGCCCAGTTGTTATTGACTTTATTGTTGGTGCAGATGCTCAAGTATGGCCCATGGTTGCTGCTGGAACTGGTAATGATGAAATCATGGCGGCGCGAGGTATTCGGCCGTTATTTGATGACGACGAAGCTGTTGTTGAATCCACGGTGATACATCAGGCTCAGAAGCATATCGAACTTCACTCAGAAGAAGGGGATAACTAGTGAGTACCAGCCACACTCTGAGTGTTCTTGTTGAAGATAAACCGGGAGTATTAGCCCGGGTAGCTTCTCTATTTTCTCGTCGCGGTTTTAATATCGAATCTCTTGCTGTCGGGGGAACCGAGATCCCGGAGATCTCCCGAATGACAATCGTCGTCACTGTCGATGATTTTCCGTTGGAACAGGTGACTAAGCAGCTCAACAAGCTTGTGAATGTCATTAAAATTGTGGAACAGGAAACTGAGTCTTCCGTGGCTCGTGAGCTAATTCTGATCAAGGTTCGTGCTGATGCAACTGTGCGTAGTCAGGTAATTGAGACAGTTAATCTGTTTCGTGCCAAGGTTATTGATGTGTCATCTGAGGCATTAACGATTGAGGCCACCGGCACTCGAGCTAAGCTTGATGCGCTACTGCGCGTTCTTGATCCGTACGGGATTAGAGAGATCGTGCAATCAGGTGTTGTTGCATTAGGGCGTGGACCAAAATCGATCACGGCGACCCGTTGATACTGATTGTCATTAGTATCTAAGCATCCAAGTTTAATTTTTATCATTGTGTACAACCGAGAAGGGAACAAAGTAGTGGCAGTCGAGATGTTCTATGACGACAATGCTGATCTGTCGATCATCCAGGGCCGTAAGGTTGCTGTGATTGGCTATGGCAGCCAGGGGCATGCGCACTCGCTGAGCTTGCGGGACTCGGGCGTGGAGGTGCGTATTGGACTTAAAGAGGGTTCAAAATCCCGAGAAAAAGCTCAGGAACAGGGACTTACCGTTGGTACCCCGGCTGAGGTAGCCCAGTGGGCCGATGTGATTATGGTGCTCGCGCCTGATACTGCACAGGCAGCCATCTTTACCGAAGATATTGAGCCAAACCTTAAAGACGGTGATGCTTTGTTCTTCGGGCATGGGTTGAATATTCACTTTGATCTTATTACTGCCCCGGATTTTGTCACCGTTGCTATGGTGGCACCAAAAGGTCCAGGGCACTTGGTTCGCCGTCAGTTTGTTGACGGAAAGGGTGTTCCTGCTCTTATCGCTGTTAACCAGGATCCTAAAGGCGAGGGTGAAGCCCTGACGCTTTCCTACGCCAAGGCTATTGGCGGTACCCGCGCGGGTGTCATCAAAACCACTTTCAAAGAAGAGACAGAGACGGATCTCTTTGGTGAACAGGCAGTGCTCTGTGGTGGTACTGAAGAATTAGTTAAGACTGGTTTTGAGGTTATGGTTGAGGCGGGCTACGCCCCGGAGATGGCCTACTTTGAGGTTCTGCATGAGCTTAAGCTTATTGTTGACCTGATGTATGAGGGCGGTATTGCTCGGATGAATTACTCAGTATCTGACACTGCTGAGTTTGGTGGATATCTCTCTGGCCCAAGGGTTATAGACGCTGGCACCAAGGAGCGGATGAAGGCCATCCTGGCTGATATTCAGTCTGGAGAGTTCACTCGTCGTCTCGTAGCTAACGTTGAGAACGGCAACACTGAACTTGAAGGTCTGCGTAAGGCTAACGCCGAGCATCCCATTGAGGTTACCGGGAAAAAACTTCGGGACTTGATGAGCTGGGTAGATCGACCCATCACTGAGACCGCCTGATACGTGATTTTTACCTGAGGCCCGTGCAGATATCTGCACGGGCCTCAGGTATTTTCTGGGTTTAGTGCGGGTGCAGATCGAATATTAAAGTGTTTCTTAAGGACTCGTAGCGCACAGTAGTAACCGGACATGGCATGTACTCCTGGACCGGGTGGAGTGGAGGCCGAGCAAAGGTATACACCATTGATCGGAGTTGTTGAAGGGTTGAAGTGTAAAGTCGGTCGGGCCAGCATTTGTCTCATAGTGACTGCTCCGCTGGCAATATCTCCACCGATGTAGTTGGCATTATGAGCGGACATGTGCGCTGCAGGTATACAGGCAGCGGAAACGATGGTATCGCGAAAGCCTGGAGCGAACCGTTCAATTTGTGCGGTAATGGTTTCCGTGACATCCTGGGTGGAGCCAGCTGGCACATGGGTGTAGGTCCATAAAGGGTGAAGGCCTTCATTGGAGATTCGAGTAGGATCTACGGTGCTTGGAGCGCTGGCTAAAACAACAGGCTTTGGGGCATGCGTTCCTGAGGCAACTAACGATTCCGCTTCAGCCATCTGTTTTCTTGTTCCGCCAATATGGATGGTTCCTGCGGCATGTACTCGCGAGTCGGACCAGGGAACTGGTTGATTCAGTACATAGTCAACTTTTGCTGCGGCGTTTCCATAATGAAAGTTGCGAGTTGAATGTCGATAGGCTCTGGCTGCTTCTTTGGGCAGGATATTTGCTAAAGCTTGTGGAGTGCAATCAAATAGGTATGCCTGAGCGCTGGGAAGCTGATGGAAGTCTGTGATGGTTTGACTGGTTTGGACGGTACCACCGTAGGCTAGGAAGTCAGAAACTAGTGCATCACTTATTTTCTGGGTTCCCCCCTGGGGAATGGGCCACCCCCAGCTATGGGCAATGGTGGTGAGAAACAGGGAGACACCGGCGGAAGCGAGGCTTGGCATGGGCGTAATTGCATGTGCTGCAACACCGGTAAGTAATGCGGAAGTGGAATCTCCCTGAAAGCCGGTATTCCACAGTAAGCTTCCTTGAGTAAGAAGTCGGCGGGTGAATCGCAATGCGGTGGGGGTAAAAGCAGCTTTAGGAATGCTCCGCATATCTGCAAGGGCCAAACCCATAAGTTCTTGGGCATGGCTCACCAGCGGAGCAAAGAGCCGCTGCCACTGGGCTCCCTCATCAAGCTCGTCGGTGGTGCGTTCCAGGCTTTGGTAGGCAAGTGCAGCAGGCCTGTTGTCTAGTGGTTGAGCAAAGGCTGCCTCAGGTTGTAGTAAGACAACCCCACGTGCTGCTAAATCAAATTCTTGGAAGAAGGGAGAGGCAAGAGCCAAGGGGTGCACCGCTGAACAAAGATCATGGGTAATTCCCGGTGCTAGACCCAAATCAATAGTGCGCGCGCCTCCGCCAAGTGTGCTTT
>JBOFCS010000081.1:0-7591 GCA_051646185.1 Mycobacteriaceae bacterium
CCCAGTGTAGGTACAGGTACTGCGTAAACCCGAAGTAATGTGATCCAGTAGGTCCTCGACACCTGGGCGGTGAGGGCTAAGATGGATCTTCGAGCTGGAAATACCTTCTTCAAAGAGGGCTTTACGGGCCTGGTCGTACGCCGACTCCTCTTGGGTGCGTGCGGCCACCGCTCGTTTGGATGCCATCCCAAAACTTTCCTTATAGGCCCGTCCTTCTGCATCAACAAGAAGCTCCCCAGGCGATTCATATGTTCCAGCAAACCAGGAGCCGATCATCACATTAGAGGCCCCGGCTGCCAGTGCCAATGCCACATCTCTGGGGTGTCTAATTCCGCCATCGGCCCAGACATGTCCACCAAGTTCTGTTGCAGCTAAAGCGCATTCGGCAACAGCGGAGAATTGTGGGCGACCAACTCCGGTCATCATCCGGGTGGTACACATGGCTCCCGGGCCAACGTCAACCTTAACGATATCGGCCCCAGATTCAATGAGATCTTTTGTTGCACTAGCTGAAACGACATTTCCAGCAACTAATGGGATGCCCAACTTTAGGACGGAAACTTGCCTAAGCGCTTCAAGCATTTTCTCTTGATGTCCATGCGCAGTGTCGATAACCAGTAAGTCGGCTCCGGCTTCGGCGAGGGCCAGCGCCTTTTCCTGTACAGCATTGTTTACACCAATTGCCGCTGCAATGCGTAGTTTTCCATTATGGTCGGTTGCTGGGGTATAAATTCCAGTGCGAATGGCACCGGTTCTGGTGAGTACGCCTGCCAGTGAGCCGTCCGAGTGAACCATGACTGCAAGATTATTGTGGCTTGCCTCTAGTAACTCAAAAACTCTTTGGTGACTTTCCGAAACGTCAGTGCGGATAAAGTCTTGGCTTAGTACTGCTGCTAGTCGGGTGAAGCGGTCAACTTTTGCGCAGATTTCTTCAGTAACGATGCCTATCGGGTACAAGGCCTCTGACTTGGTTTCTACCACTAGCACCGCCGCGTGAGCGCGAGTATGAATTGCTGTTAATGCCTGAGCGACTGAAGAATCTGCGGGTAAGCTAACAGGAGTATCGGCAATAAGATGTCTATTTTTGACGTACTCAATTGTTTTTTGTACCACAGTTATTGGTAAATCTTGGGGTAACACAACCAAGCCGCCGCGTCGGGCTACAGTTTCGGCCATTCTGCGCCCGGCTACTGCAGTCATATTTGCAACTACTATGGGAATTGTGGTGCCTGATCCGTCGTGAGTGCATAGGTCAACATCAAATCTTGATGAAACTTGCGATTTGTTCGGTACAAAAAAGAGGTCATCATAGGTTAAATCGTAGGGTGGTCGGTGATCATCCAAAAAGCGCACGATAACATTCTACTCCGGCCGGTTTACCGGCCGCGATACTTTCTGCGGGTAGGGGTTGATGCGGAATGATGGGATCGGGCTACTGCAATAGGAATTTTTTTCGCGCCATGTTTCGGTGTTTGAGTCGATTTTTTTATTTCGGCAATGGGTATTCCCGAGGGTATTCGAGATCCAGTTATACGGTGCAGCTTGGAATCTCCCTGAGTTACCCGGGTTGTTGTGGCACTCACCCCAGCTTTCTTGAGCAATAGGATTGCTTCTTTTTGTTGATTTGGGTTCACCAACGTAACAACAACCCCACGTTCACCTGCCCTAGCGGTACGGCCTGCTCGATGAATATAGTCCTTAGGCTCTAGAGGAGGGTCGACATGAACAACTAATGAGACATGGTCAACATGTATTCCGCGTGCCATGACATTGGTGGCAACTAGAGTGCGAAAGTTACCATTTGCAAAGCTCGCCAAGGTGTGGGTTCGGGCATTTTGAGTTTTATCGCCATGTAATGCTTCGGCTGCAACTCCAACACTGCGAAGATATTGGGTGATTCGTTCCACCCCGAAGCGGGTACGGGCAAATAAAATTGTTCGCCCTGCTCGAGAAGAAATTTCAGCTAATATTGGAAACTTTTCTTTCTCTTCGATGTAAAAAAGATGGTGTTCCATACTGGACACCCAGGAGCGTGTTGGTGCTATAGAATGTAAAACTGGCTCACGGAGGTATCGTTCAACGAGGTAGTCGACATCTGCGTCAAGAGTGGCAGAAAACAGCAGTCGCTGAGTCTTTGTTGGGCTCTGATCAATAATCGATATTACCTGAGGCAGAAAGCCGAAATCAGACATCTGGTCTGCTTCGTCAATTGTGGTGACTATAATATCGTCAAGTGAAATTTCCTTGCTGGACAATAGATCTGAAAGCCTTCCAGGGGTAGCAACTAAGAGGTCTATGCCGCGTTTAAGCATTGCCACCTGTTTGGTTGTAGGTATCCCTCCCATCACAGTGCCCACTCTAAGGCCGAGGCTACGTGCAGGCTCTTGTAAAGCTGTATCAACTTGTGCAGCAAGCTCTCTGGTTGGTACTAGAATTAACCCGCGGGGACGGGAAGCTAAACTGGGTGCGCCCGAAAGGGATACCAACATGGGCAGTCCAAAGGCTAGTGTCTTGCCTGATCCAGTGGGACCTCGTCCGAGTACATCTTTACCGATAAGCACGTCGGGTATACACGCCTGTTGAATCGGAAAAGCTGTGTATAGCTGCATTCGATTTAATGCTTGAATGAGCACAGGAGGTAGACCCAGATCCACAAAAGTGCAGGACTGAACGTTCTCTGAATCTGGATCTACGCTGTTTGTCACTGTTGAGCAATCATATTCACATCTGAACTTCGCTACGATCGCCGCTCCATAGAATATGGAAGTGCCCTTCCATATCGGTCCGTTCATAGGTATGGGCTCCGAAGAAGTCGCGTTGCCCTTGAGTAAGGGCGGCGGGCAACCGGGGGGAGCGTAGTGCGTCATAGTAAGACAATGAAGAGGCAAAAGCAGGCACCGGAATGCCTAGTAGTGCTGCGGTGGAGACTACTCGTCGCCAACTATCGATTGCCTTAGTGATGGCTTCTTGGAAGTAAGGGGCAAGTATCAGACTGGGCAATTCAGGGTTGGTTTCATAAGCGTCTTTAATCCGATTAAGGAATCGAGCTCGAATAATACAACCCCCGCGCCAAATTGTGGCAAGATCGCCGGGTTTAAGGTCCCAACTGTATTCGGCGCTACCGGCGGCGATTTGATCAAAACCCTGGGCGTAAGCAACAATTTTTGAAGCATAGAGTGCTTGTTGGATATCCTCAGTGAATTGAGCAGCATCAGCAGGTTTTGCGGCTAAAGCACCGGAGGTGAGCCCTAGTTCTGAGGCAGCTTTTCGTTGCGCGCGAGAACCAGAAAGTGCTCTAGCAAAGACAGCTTCGGCAATTCCCGTTACTGGGACTCCTAAATCTAATGCCGATTTAACCGTCCACCGGCCAGTGCCCTTTTGCTCAGCGGCATCAACGATAATGTCAACTAATGCCTCTCCGGTTTTAACATCCACTTGATTGAGAACTTCAGCAGTAATTTCAACAAGATAACTTTCCAAGTCTCCCTTATTCCACTCGGTAAATACCTCGGCCACTTGCTTGGGGCTGTAGCCAAGTGCTTCGCGGAATAGGTGGTATGCCTCACCAATAAGCTGCATATCAGCATATTCGATACCGTTATGGACCATTTTTACAAAGTGCCCAGAGCCGTCAGGTCCGATGTGGGTGCAGCAGGGTACACCATCAACTTGGGCGGCGATAGACTCAAGTAACGGTCCAAGTGACTCATAAGATTCGGCGGGCCCGCCCGGCATGATTGAAGGGCCGTTGAGTGCTCCTTCTTCACCGCCGGATATTCCTGCTCCAACAAAATGCAGTCCGCGAGCTTTCATTGCCGCTTCGCGGCGAATGGTATCGGTGTAAAGAGCATTGCCGCCATCGATGATCACGTCGCCTTCGTCCATGGCATCAGCTAGTTCGGCAATAACCGCATCAGTGGCATCCCCAGCTTTGACCATGATGAGCACTCGACGTGGTTTTTGAAGTGCCGCTACAAACTCTTCAATGGTTTCTGTGCGGATAAAGTGTCCTTCGCTACCGTGAGCAGCGAGCAGCGCATCGGTTTTAGTCACGCTTCGATTATGGAGGGCCACCGTATGGCCGTTTCGGGCAAAGTTCCGGGCAATATTTGATCCCATAACAGCCAGACCGGTGACACCGATTTGAGCAAGCGGGTTTGCATCGGTTTTTGCAGATAATGATTCAGGAGTTGATGAAGTCATGGCTACACTTTCCCTGTTTGCGGTTGCTTTTCAAAGTCAGTAGGTGATTGTATGACAGAAATTTTGACCTCTAGAACCTCTAGCTGGGGTTTTGTCGAGGCTCACGGTGGTTGCGTTTAGGTCCGTCGAACCCGTCGTATGAACGCCGTTCAGTTCTACTGCGGAAGCCTCCGGAACGACTTTTTGGTGCTTCACTAGCTGGCGTACTGCGGTGCAGATTATTTCCATTTCCAGCAAATCCTCCCGAACGGCGGGGGCTGGTTTCACGGTAAGCTCGTTCGACACCGGGACGAGCATTTTGCTCAGGACGGTCAAAGCGACCGACACGGGGTTGCCGCTCAAAACGGTTATCTGTAGGTCGAGAGCTATCCCGGCTACTGCTAGAAAAAGACGACTTATAGCTTTCTGAGCGCTCAGGCCTATCGCTTGGGCGTTGGTTACGTTGGAAAGGAGCACGCTCAAGGTTTGGCTCAGAATTGCTGCGTGGGAAAGAAGTGCGATCAGACGGGCGCCGACTTTGGCTTCGATGAGATCCTTTGTGGTATCGCTGGTTTCGGTTGCCATCGTGACTACGACTGTCATCCCGATAGTTGTTACCGCCGCGAGAATCAGAATTTCGGGGTGATTTTTCTAAAATGGGTTCTCCAGTTGGAGGTTTTGCCCCAGTAATCTCAGCTAGCTGGCTGGAACCAGCAGTTACTGCGATAGCTTGGGCATCAACGCCGGCCATGCCGGTCAGCTTACGGAATTGACGACGCTGATTTGGTAATACGATGGCGGCGACCGTCCCGGTTTCACCGGCGCGAGCAGTGCGTCCTGCCCGGTGCAAGTAATCTTTGTGATCAGCAGGCGGATCCACGTGAACGACAAGGGAAACGCCGTCTACGTGAATACCTCGGGCAGCAACATCAGTAGCGACAAGCACAGGGGTGCGACCATTTTTGAAGCGTTCCAATACCCGAGTTCGCTGATTCTGAGCCTTTCCTCCATGGAGTGATTCGGCAGCAACGCCTACAGCACGCAACCGCTCGGTGATGCCGTCGCAGCCAAGTTTAGTTCGAGCGAACATGATGGTGCGTCCCTCGCGTGAACCAATTTCTGCTAGTACTGAATCTTTTTGACCACGCTCTACCAAAAGTACATAGTGATCCATAGTGGTTACCGAGGCTCGACCATCCTGGGTGGAGTGCACATCGTGCTCGGACAGAAATTGTCGCACAATTGATTGCACATCGTTGTCCAAGGTGGCCGAAAAAAGCAGTCGTTGACTATCCTTGGGTGTCTCGGCGAGGATCGCCCGCACCTCCGGCAAGAAGCCCATATCAGCCATTTGGTCTGCCTCATCAAGGGCAGTAATGAAAATTTCGTCAAGGATACAAGTGCCTTGGCGTAGATGATCCCCCAGACGACCGGGTGTTGCTACAAGAATGTCAATACCCTTGCGTAGCTGATCAGCTTGTTTTCCAAAAGGTGTTCCACCTACTGCGGGGCGGACACTAAGACCTAATGCTGCTGAGTAAGGAGTTAGCGAGTCCACTACTTGGAAGGCGAGCTCACGGGTCGGAACGAGCACTAGGGCTCGTGGTCGGCGAGAGTTGGGACGACTATCAAGTTGGGAGAGTTTGGCTAGCATTGGCAATCCAAAAGCCAGAGTCTTGCCAGAGCCGGTCTGAGCTCGACCAAGAACGTTACGTCCAGCTAGAGCGCTGGGTATTGATTTTTGCTGAATGAGCGAAGGGACAGTTATGGAATTTCGAGCTAAAGCTGTAACGACGGCAGTCGGCAGACCTATTTGATCAAAAGTAAGGTCAGAATCATGAGGCTCTGGCGGGCTGTGTGGTATTTGGACAGCATGAGACATGGGTGTACCTCTCCGAGACTGTAGGGCACGTCGCGGAGCAGCACTGTCATGCAGCGCTTCAATGAGACGAGCCGGGTGCAGGCGTAGCGCAAAACCAAAATGTGAATGGATTCCGCTGGCTCATCGTGCATTGTTAATTGCATGATGAGTATGCGCCGCTTCGTTGTGTATAACTGTCGCAGTTGCGACCTGCGGTAACTCTACCTTAAAAAGGTAATATTTGCATGTCATCATGATCTTGACGTCTTCATTGGTTATTAACTTGATTAGGCGCCTAGGAGTTTTTGTATTTCATTGAGCCAGGGTATAGCTACCGCAACCGTCGGTATCACTAGCAGGGCGATCGCACTGAAGTAGGCGGCTGCAGCAACGAACGGGCTGTTGTTTTTATTGGCTAGCCGTTGTATTCGAATGAGAGTTGTTGGTCCGCCGACTGCCAAGGCACCTTGGGGGGCAGTTGATGCTGCACACGCTACTAATGCTCTGGCTAATGCGGTGGGACCGCTTAGCCGCACTGCGGTGTCGTCAGCAAGGAGTTCGATAAGTAACCGCACTGAGCCAAGTGCGGTTTTGCTGCGAACAAAAACAGGAAAGGCTTTATGGAGTGCTGTGAAGGCTTCTAGTACCAGGTCATGGCGAGCACGCAAATGGGCTCTTTCGTGGGCGAGGATTGCTGTGATCTCGGGTTCGGAAAGTTGGTTCAGTGTGCCTTTGCTAAGGACAACTCGATGTCGCATGCCGGGTAAGCAATAAGCAAGAGGCTCAGCAACTTCCAGTACTCTGAGATCGGTGTCGTGATTGCTCAAAGAGTTGAAGTCATTGTGATTGAGTAGGTCTAGGAGCATTCGGTGCTGGGTGCGTCGTGCTCGGGTTTGAATGGCGAGGCGCAGTGTCGTTGCGGCAAGGCGGATGCCTATGACAAGCGTGAGGGCGAACACAAAAACATAGAGTCCCCAGTGAATTACACCGAGGGTATGCATTTCTGCAAGGGGGGAGAGGGAAGGCTGCCCTTGGGGGTCAATTGTGAGGAGCCTGCTGGCTATTGCCAGTCCACAGCTAAAAGCTGAAAGAACTGCGGCAAGGGCGATTGCTTGCCAGAGGACAAGTGCGGGTCGAGGTGCTAGATAGGTCCATTGCGCTTGCGCTAGTGCTGCCGGTAAGGGGCCGGTGAGCAGTAGGGTGAGTATTCCAAAAGCTAATGCTGACATAGTAATTGGATTCTTAGCTGGCGCTAGTGCGGTGCTTGATCGAAGGTTTAGTGGTGAGTTTTCCCTGTTGTTGTTCAAGCTCGCGAAGGGCTTGCCTAAGCGCCTGGGCTTCATCTGGGCCAACCTGTCCAACAAAATGGACGAGTGCCGCCGCTCTGCCTTTTGAAGCGTCCGCTTGTTGCAATGCGTCAACCATTAATCCGGCAATAAGTTCGTCCCGGCTATGCACGGGTAAGTATCGATGAGCCCGGTCATCACGTTGTTGGGTAACTAGATCTTTTTTTGCCAGACGTTGTAAAACTGTCATTACTGTGGTGTA
>JBOFCS010000104.1:0-4514 GCA_051646185.1 Mycobacteriaceae bacterium
CTTTGGGGAAAACTATGGTGACCGGGTTCGTGTTGTGGATATTGGTGGGCCATTTTCTTTAGAACTTTGTGGTGGAACCCATGTTTCACGTTCAGCGCAGATTGGGCCAATAACAATTCTGGGTGAGTCTTCGGTGGGTTCAGGCGTACGGAGGATTGAAGCTTTTGTTGGTTTGGATTCTTACCGATATCTAGCCAAGGAGCGAGCTCTGCTTGCTGGGCTTGCCACCGCATTAAAGGTGCCTTCGCAGGAGCTTCCCACACGTATTGAGCAATTGGTCGAGCGCCTGCGAGTGGCCGAAAAAGAATTGGAGCGAGCCCGCGCATCTGCTGTGCTGAGCTCAGCGGCGGAATTGGCTTCCGGGGCAGAGCGAATTGGCAATTTCCTTGTTGTTGCACAAGCCGCTCCAGCTGGGGTGGGGGCGGCGGACTTACGCACTTTAGTGACGGACATTCGTGGTCGGTTGGGTACTGAAGCAGCGATTGTTGCGCTCTTTGGCGATGCAGATGGCAAAGTGCCGTTTGTGGTTGCGGTGAGTAAAGCAGCGCAGGATTTAGGTGCTAAAGCAGGCGAAGTTGTTGCTGATTTTGTGTCGCTGGTGGGGGGGCGCGGAGGTGGTAAGGCCGATTTAGCTCAGGGTTCAGGTTCTGACGTTGCGGGCGTTGCGAGTGCTGTCGAAAGTATTCGAGCATTCGTTGTCAGCTTGGCAGAGGATGCGTAAGGTATGAACGTATCGGGTGGCCCCGATCGCCCGGGAGGAGCTGATCCGGGTCGGGGGCGCCGTATCGGAATTGATGTGGGCAGTGTACGTATCGGTGTTGCCAGTTGTGATCCTGATGGGATACTGGCAACACCAGTGGAGACTGTTTTGGTTAGCGCTAAAGGAAAAAACTGGAGTCGTCACAATATCGATATTCGGAGAATTATCGATATTGTGACCGAGTATGAAGCAGTGGAAGTTATTGTGGGACTTCCACAAACCCTTAAAGCGGAGCAAGGGCCTGCGGCAAAAAGTGCTCTAAAGTTTGCGCGAGAGCTTGCTTTGGCTATTGCCCCAGTTCCAGTGCGCTGTGCTGATGAAAGACTCACCACGGTCACCGCTCAGCGATCTTTGCGCGAAAGTGGGGTGCAAGCACGGGGGCAGCGGGCGATGATTGATCAGGTTGCCGCTGTGGCAATTTTACAGGGATGGTTGGATGAAAGAAAATTACGGCTACTAACTAACTCGGCCGAATTGCAGGAGTGACCGGGTACATTTGTGACGTGCGCTTTATGGGTATGTCGGAGTTGTTGGACAAGTATTCGAGGAGTTAGCGTGCAAGGTGAAGATCAGCAAAAAGACCGGGTGGGTCCGGTGAGATTACTGGCTACAGGTCACAATGATTCCAAAGTTGCACGCTACCGTAAGAAGATGCGACGTCGACTGCTTGCCGGAGGTGTATGCATCGCCGTATTTGGACTCATTGCACTCCTTTTTCTGTGGTTTTTGGATAACAGATTGAATGCTGAAGCTAAAGATTTCTCAGGTCCTGGTGTTCAAGATATGGTTATCGAAATTAGACCGCAGGATACTGCTACCGCCATCGGGCAGACGCTGGTTGATCAGAATGTCGTTGCCAGTGTTGAAGCGTTTATTACTGCGGCGCAAGCAAATTCACAGATGTCCTCAATTCAGCCAGGCTTTTATCAGCTGCGTACTCAGATATCTGCTCGTGATGCGGTAAGTGGTTTGCTTAAGCCGAGTAATAGGGTTGGCAATCTTATTATTGCTGAGGGGCGACAGCTAGATGATGTGGAAGATGTTAAAACTGGGAAAGTGACCAAGGGTATTTTCTCCCTTATCTCCGAAGCAAGTTGTGTGGTTATTGAGGATAAGCGCAGTTGCCTTGATATTGCAGAATTACGCAGGGCTGCTTCGGAAGATGCGCTAACTGAGCTGGGGGTGCCAGTGTGGGCAATGCCGCATGTGCTGAGAGTTAACGATGGCGCTAAACGTCTTGAAGGACTTATTCTTGCGGGGAGTTGGGACTTTGATCCCACCAAATCTGCCTCAGTTATTTTGGCTAAACTTGTTACTGAAAGTGCAGCTAAACTTGAATCGAGCGGCATCCTTACTGCTGGAACGAAGGTTGGGTTAGACCCTTATCAAATTTTAATCGCTGCATCGTTGGTGCAAAGAGAAGCACAACCGGCTGATTTTGCTAAAGTGGCGCGAGTTGTCTACAACAGGTTGGCTATTAACCAAAAACTAGAGTTTGATTCCACGGTTAATTACCCGCTGGATCGACAGGAAGTGGCGACTTCTGACGCAGATAGGGCAGCGATTACTGAGTGGAATACCTATGCTTTGCAAGGGCTTCCGGCTACTCCTATTTGTTCTCCTAGCGCTCAGGCTATAACTGCAGCGGAAAACCCAATTGTTGCGGATTGGCTTTACTTTGTCACGATAGATTTGAAAGGTACGACCTTATTTACTCATAGTTATGAGGAACATCTTAAAAATATTGAGTTGGCCCAGCGAAGTGGAATTTTGGATAGTGGTCGATGAAAACTAATCTGCGTCGTGCTGCGGTACTGGGTAGTCCTGTTCAACATTCACGTTCACCTCAATTGCATTTGGCTGCCTATGAGGCTTTAGGTCTTAGTCATTGGATGTATGAGCGGATAGAATGTACTGCCGGGCAGTTACCGATGTTAGTTTCCAGCTTCGGCTCGGAGTGGGTGGGTTTGTCGGTGACGATGCCAGCGAAGGTTGCTGCTTTACGTTTCGCTCACCGGGTTAGTGAGCGAGCAGAGATTGTTGGATCGGCAAATACTTTGGTGCACAAAGATTATGGGTGGTTTGCTGATTGTACGGATATCGATGGGGTTGCTGGAGCCCTGGATGAACTTGAGGTGGGGTTGCTGGGTGATTGTGCGGCTGTGGTTATTGGGGCTGGCGGCACAGCTCGTCCAGCTTTAGCTGCTTTAGCAGCACGTGGGGTTTCGGTAGTCACGATGGTTGTTCGGGATTCAGGCCGGGCTCAGGAGTCAGTAACGTGTGCTAAGAATCTTGGAATCTCCTTGGAGGTAATAAGCTTTGACGATCACAGCCTTGCCGTCCGTTGTGCTGAAGCAGCCGTGGTAATTAGTACGGTTCCTTCGGTGGGGGTGGAAAATATAGCTGAGACGCTGGCTCTGTGTCCACGTGTTTTGGATGTTATTTATAACCCTTGGCCAACTGCTTTGGCTCGAGCGGTGACCGCAGCTGGTGGTCTGGTGGTTGGTGGGCTATCAATGTTACTTCATCAGGCTTATGGGCAGGTGGAGCAGTTCACTGGCTTACCTGCCCCTAAAGCAGTGATGGCCCGGGCATTGGGTTAGCTAGGCGCAAACATCTTACTAGACATGTCATGCATATATGATTCGAGTTGTGTCAGTACCACGTAAATGGCCAGCTTTAGAGGAGTCCGCACGCCAACAGTGGGGGTTGGTGACAATGCAGCAGTGCTATCGACTTGGTGTTAATAGGTCCAATATCATGAATTTGAAGAGGGCGGGGCTGCTTACCGTGGTTATTCGTGGGGTGTATCAAATTACTGCTATTAACCCAGTGGAACATCAAATAGCTTGTGCTGCATGGTTGGTTTTAGGAAAAGATCGTTGGGCATATGAGCGTCGAAAAATGGTTCGCCCAGATGCGGTGATTTCGCATTCCACTGCATTGCATATTCAGGGAGTTGCCAAGCAATTAGGAAAGCTTCCGGAAATCACTATGCCGTATGGGCAAACCTTTATGCATAATGCAGTCAGGCGGATTGAGACTCGTAATCAGCCAGAATGGGCGGATGTTGATCTTATTGATGGCTTACCTGTGGTCTCGGTACCGCGTAGCCTTGTGGATCTATTGATGCGCAAACCTGCTCCGCCAGAGAACAGTTACATTGTTGGTGCGTTACTCCTTGCTGCAGGCAAGGGGATGAGCACTGACGTGTTAGCCACTATGACCGCTGATGCTGTTGCTCGCTTTAGTTACAAAAAGTTAGATGTACGTCAATTTTTGGCTGAGCTGCTCATGCGAGTGGGTGTAGAACATAACACTCTTGCTGGGACGATTCTGTTTGATAGATGGAATCAACTTTTAGCTGTCTCTCAGGTGCGCGAGCACACTTATCAGTTGATTAATTTGGCTTTGCGGAATGCGCAAGGCGATAAGTCGGCGCGTAAAAAGCTGGACAAGTACGTGGGTAGATTTGCTTCTATCGCACAGCGATCCATTAGAAAATGTGACGTTATAGGGTGCCATCGGCATGTTTGGGCAATGGGCAAATGCACTATGCATGCTAAATACGAGTTACGGGAACGAACAACATCGACTACCTCTGATGTGCAGGTGAAATCAGGTTTTGGGATTTTTGGGGTACTTGAGGATGACGGAGAAAAGGTACTGTGCCATGAATGCGGGCTTAGGTTTCGTCAACTTACTTATGGGCATCTTGCACGTCACGGGATGACAACTCGGGAGTACAAAATTA
>JBOFCS010000132.1:0-8113 GCA_051646185.1 Mycobacteriaceae bacterium
AAAAGACTCTACAACCACTTCCAGCCCTAACTCCGGTAACGACTCCTTAAGCTCCGCTGCAACGGGCAGCACCTCGGAAAGCAAAACCAGCAACAAGCCATCCACTAGCACCTCAGCTAGCCCTTCCCCATCACCAGCAAGTTAGGTGCCCTGCAACAAATTCCACACCTTACGATTGCTGCACAAGAGGCGGCCAATGAAGGCACTTACCGCGCTGAGGACATCTGTGAGTGGTTATCTTCGTACTATCGAGACGATAACCACTAAAGGACAATTGTGTGGAAAGAACGAACTACCAACAGCAGCAAGAACACTCGACCAACAATCGCCAGCAATAAGGCACGCAATCAGAGTCTCAACCTCACACTGCCCGGTAGAGTAAGCGCTGCGCTGCATTCCGGTTGGAGTCGTAAGCCTATTGTTCGGCAAATTACCGCAGCTGCGCTGGTTATATTGGCAGCGGCACTCGCTATTCGCGGGAACCCACAAAGCCACACAGCCACAGTACTTATCGCCTCGCGTGACCTACGTCCAGGAGAAATACTAAAAGCCTCCGATGTGCAGACTACCCAGCGGACCGCCTCCACAATCCCTAAAGCCACACTCACCTCGGTAGACCAGCTTGACGGCCGGACAATAGCCAGCCCAATCCGTGCGGGAGAAATTCTCACTGACGTCAGGATCATTGGTCCACGACTAGCTTCAGCAGCCATCTCCGCACCTGAGGCACGGATTGTACCGATCCATCTTTCCGATCCCGCTCTTACCGACTTAGTTCATGAAGGGGACATAGTTGATGTCCTTGCCGTTTCCCAAGATGAAACTGCAGCGTCAAACGCACCACCCCTTGTCTTAGCAACCAAAGCGACCGTGATTCTCGTCTCACCAAAAACCACCATACGAGCTGGTGGTGAGCGGGTGGTCATGCTTGCACTTCCCCTGGAACAGGCAAATATTGTGGCAACCACAGCGTTAATCCACGCAATAACTGTCACCTTCCACTAGGATTTGCTGCGGCCGTACTACCACCTCTCACGAATGGAGTTCATCCGATGCTTAAAGGCTTTAAAGATTTTCTCTTGCGCGGAAATATTGTTGATCTGGCTGTTGCTGTAGTCATCGGCGCTGCCTTCACCGCAGTGGTCACTGCTTTCACCACCGCTGTTATTAACCCGTTGATTGCTCGGCTCGGCGGGGATACCGCGCTTGGTTTTGGGTTCCAGCTGGGCGTAGAGGGTAATGAGAAAACCTTCATCAACCTAGGAACCGTGGTCACTGCAGGCATCAACTTTGTCATCATTGCTGCCGTGGTGTACTTCCTCGTGGTTGTTCCTGTCACTAAGATGCAAGAACGCCGCGCCGCCAGCGGCGAAGCGGCAGCCGACCCTACCGAGACTGAACTACTTGCTGATATTCGTGATCTGCTTGCTGCTCAAGCAAATACAGGACGTCACTCGGGACTCGACAAGGGCTAATCAAGAACGAGCGAATCGTTAAGGGAGGTATGAGCATCTGCTCATACCTCCCTTAACGTTATCCATTGGTAGCAACTGCCATAAATGGCAACTAAAACACAGTTTTGCAATCCCCCTCGAAAACAATTAGCACATAATGCAGGTGCTTATGCCCCTCTATGCAGTGAGACCCCCGAATATTCGGGGGTCTCACTGCATAGGAAACAGAGCGTGATGCGGACTATTAGACGCTAACAACCTTGCCGTACGTCATCATGATTCCTGCACTGGTGGTGAGACGGACAAATGGACGCAGGTTAACTCCGCCTAGCGCGCCTGTCACCGTTCCGTTAATATTGCCGATATTGATGTAACCTGAGGCACCGGAAATATCGCCTTCAGCGGTCACAACCTCAACAATTCCAGGGCCAGGGGCGACAGTGAGCGAAGTGCTAATAGTTGGAAGCAGCGCTACCGATCCAGAAATTCCAGCACTTAAAGTTGGGAAAGGCACAGTCACGGCGCCCGCAACCTCTTCAGGGGTAATACCGATCGAACCCGAAGCTGACAAACTTGGCGAACTGTACGAAAAGCCTAGTGAACCACTGACAGCCATTGCATACCCAACTTGGTAACCAATCTCGATGGTCCCAGTGAAACCGTCAGCAGAGGGGCCGGTGATTTCAAAGCCAGCTTTCCCGCTGTGGAACCACTCATGGGTAAGCAAATTGCCATCTAGCGGGAAAACACCATAAAGCGAAGTATCTGATAGCTGTACTGCCACGTCGTTTCCGGAAGAATCTACGATGCTGTATTCACTGTCAAGAGCAGCGGATGCAGTGCCCGTGGAAGCAAGAACGGCGGTTACTACGGCTCCGGTGACAGCAATCGAACGAGCAAACTTGAAGCCTCGGCGGCGCATTGTCGAAATGTTAGTCATTGTCTACCCCAAATGTGGTCGTCGGGACTTAAGAGCTTGCTCTCGCCAGCCTTAAGCGGTTGTTACAGGTCATACAGTCTCAAGCAAAAATGTCCAGAAAGTTAACCAAAGATGGCAAAAGGATAACGTGACACAAGTCACACATTACCTCAGCTAACTTTATTTGGTCGCTTCAACTCGAGACCGACCCTAACTAAGCATTCCCATCTTGGCAATACCCCTACTAGTTAGGGAGCAATAATCATTGTTACCGATTAGGGCGACATGCACAAATATAAATATAAGCAATCACTTATCAGTGATGAGGAGGAACGTTGTCACGCAGCCAAGCATCGTTAGAAGAAGTCGCTAAATAATCAGAGTCGCCGACTTCATCCTTCGTCAATTCCGGCAGAACCTCACCAAAAACCTCGTTCAAACGACGCTTACTTACCGACTCACCAGCTGATCCAACTTCCACTTCCCCGCACACCCTTCCCTTCCCCCGGAATAATACCTAACCACTAAGCCTGCAAGCTCGAAAGCTGTGCAATTACCTGCTGCGCCAACGGGTTTAACGTTGCCATCCCATCTCTGACCGCCGCACGAGAAGAAGCCAAATTCACCACCAATGTGCTCCCCGAGATACCCGCAACTCCCCGCGAAAGCCCGGCATCAAGCGCTCCAGCAGCCAAACCTGACGAACGTATAGCCTCTGAAATGCCCAGAACCTCTCTATCTAAAATTTCATCCGTAACTTCAGGTGTGACATCACGAGGAGATACCCCGGTACCACCCACCGAAACCACGAGGTCAACCCCACCGATAACTGCAGTATGCAGAGCATTACGAATCTCCACAGCGTCGGCTGACACCACAACAGAGGCATCGACAAGAAAGTTGGCTTCAGTGAGCAATTCCGCCACTAGCGGACCAAGTAAATCAATATCTTCACCATGAGCTGCCCGATCGTCAATAATAACCACAAGAGCCCGGCCAGCCAACGGAGTTTCTGCACGCATACTGAGGTCCATGAGACTTACCGTAGTGGGTACCCGACACATTGAATAGCCGCGACTGCCATTTTTGAGTGAAATCATCATGAAGTAGCCGAACCAAGAGTGACTTCAACACTCTTTTCTCTGCCCTGAGTATCTTGATAAACAATAGTCACTTTGTCACCAGGGACATGAGACCGGATCGCGGCCACTAAAGCATCACCTGTGTCGATAATTCTGTCATCTACCTTTGTCACAAGTGCATCTTTGGGGATACCAGCAGCCGCAGCTGCCCCTTCAGGGGTAACATCCAGAATTTGTGCGCCCCGAGCTTTTGCTTGCGCTGATATCGATACGCCCAAAGCAGCGCGCGTAGCTTTACCTGTTTGTATCAGCTCATTGGCAATCCTTTTGGCCTGATCCACCGGAATCGCAAAACCTAAGCCGATAGACCCCCCCGACTCCCCCTGCGAGAGTCCGCCAAGGGTTGCAATTGCCGAATTAATACCAATCAGGTTCCCTGCGGCATCCACCAAAGCACCACCGGAATTACCTGGGTTGATAGCTGCGTCAGTCTGAATAGCATCTAGGACGGTACTCTGGTTACTTACTTCACCACTGGCCGAAACTGGCCTATTCAGAGCACTAACAATCCCAGTTGTCACAGTGCCAGCTAACCCTAAAGGGGAACCCACTGCAACTACTGATTGGCCAACTTTTAGGGCAGAAGATGAACCAATAGTTATGGGGCGCAAAGAACTTTGCCCTTCAGCTTTGATTACCGCAAGATCTGAAGAAGGATCGGCGCCAACCATCTTCGCAGAGGAAACTGAACCATCGGAGAAAGAAACAGAAATTTGTGAATCCCCAGTTGCAGCTCGCACAACGTGATTATTAGTCAAGATAAAGCCGTCGTCGGAGAGGACCACTCCAGAACCAGTACCACCCTGGACACCTGAACTTACCCGAATCTGAACTACGCTTGGCAACACCTTCGCCGCAACGGCTTCCACAGATCCTGGTGCCACTTCTGATACCGAAGCAACATTTCCAGAGCCAGTTAATGAACTTATTACTGGTGCAGCAGAATCCGAACGATCAGCAACAATAGTTGCAACACCACCACCGGCGGCCCCGCCCAATAACACTAACGCCACTGCCCCAATCGCAAGCCCAGTACGTTTAGCTCTGGGCTCCAGCGTTACTGGATTGGAAATCGGATCAACAGCTTGAAGTGTATTCTCCCCTGGGGGCGTTGGATAATGTGCAGCAAAACCTGGGTACTGCTGCCAATGCTGTTGATTCTGCGCCGCACCCCCTAGACCATCCTGCGGATAAGGGTAAACCCTCGGCTCTTGTACTGGGTTTCTCAAGACACTCTCATCATCTGACATCTGCACTACTGCCACCTACCTTGACCTGATCCTGGGTGATATTTACGTTTCTACCCTTATCCTGCACCCCAGAGCTGAGAAGACGCTGAGATCTCACTAAGGGTTTGCCGTTAACCTTCTAACCTACTCGCCCTTGCCGGATTAGGCTTACCGGGAAGCACGATTCGCATGCAGGTGCCTGATGGATTCTTACTCACCAAATGCGCGTCACGAGCTTCGATGGTGCCTCCATGTTTAATAACCACCTGCTTCACTATCGCCAAACCTAACCCTGAACCAGGCATAGAGCGTGATGCTGTAGAGCGATAGAACCGATCAAAGACCAGATTTCGTTCATGCAAGGGAATGCCCGGGCCAGCATCGACTACAGTCAACTCTGCATAATAAGGGTCTATTGGAACAAGATTCACCAATACTTGACCACCAGTCGGACTCCATTTGGCGGCATTATCTAAAACATTCAGAACCGCCCTAGACAATCCGGCTGAGTCACCAAACACCCACCAAGGAACCAGTTGTGCAGTAATGTCAATATCGTTGCGGCGGCGACGAACCCGCTCGATGCTACGTTCAACAATGTCAGAAAGATCCGCCTGCTCATAGATAGTTTCAGAACCATCTTCACGTGCTAAATCGACTAAATCACCTACCAGGGTGGACATTTCCTCAATTTGTGCAATAACATCCTGACGCAATTCAGCCATATCAGACTCGGGAATCGCCGGGGAGCCTGGGGCGCTAGAGGCAATAAGAAGCTCCATATTAGTACGCAACGAGGTTAGCGGAGTTCGTAATTCATGACCAGCATCAGCAACCAGACGACTCTGCCTGTCCCTCGACTCTGCAAGCGCCCTAAGCATGGTGTTAAAACCCTCAGCTAACCGAGCTAGCTCATCACTACCTGTCACCGGTATTGGGTCAAGATCATCCGTGCGGGCAATTCGCTCTGCTGCAGCAGTGAGACGGGCGACAGGACGAAGCCCGGTGCGCGCAACGATAGTACCGGCAACACCGGCAAGTACTATCCCACAGCTGCCCACTACCAATAAAACCCAGGCAAGTCGAGTCAAGACATCGCCAGTCGGTTTGAGTTGCTTGGCAATAATAAGGGTGCTACCGTTGCCCATTCGCTGCGCCAACACCCGCTGACCTTCGGTTGTCCGCAGCGAGGTTTCAGCAACACCATCAACCACTTGTTTCTCCGCTTCTCCATAGGGCACTGAAGTACCTGCCGAAAAGCGAACCACACTAGGAATAATCAGCAATACACTGATATCCGAAGAGTAAGCCGTGCCCTGAATAACCTGACGCGGATCGCGACCCAGCACCCCACTGCTAATAAGCGCATCAGAACGGGATCGAAGTTGACTGTCAATATCACGGTAAAGCGCTTGGGATACAACAGCATAGGCTGAAAAAGCCATGATAGCAACGACTACTGCTACAACACTTGCTGCTAGCAATGTTACCCGCCAACGCAGTGATACTGATCGAGTTAGCGGAGTAGGCGGACGCATCTGATTTTCCTTACTTACCGACACCTCAGCCTCCATACTGAACACATTCCATTCAGCCGAGCAATATTAATCACGGTGGGGTCTCTCTCAAAACATAGCCGATGCCTCGAACCGTGTGAATAAGCCGAGGCTCGCCCTCAGACTCAGTTTTTCGACGTAAATAGCCAACATATACTTCCAAGGCATTGCCCGAAGTAGGAAAATCGTAGCCCCATACCTCTTCTAAGATACGACCTCGAGTCAGTACCCTACGAGGATTTATCATCAACATTTCCAGAAGGGAAAACTCGGTACGCGTCAAACTAATTGACCTAGATCCACGGGTCACCTCTCGCGTCACCGGGTCCATCCGTAAATCTTCAAAAATCATTGCTTCGGCATTGCTGTCAACCTCAGTGAAAGTTCTACGCATCAAGGCGCGCAGCCTAGCCAATAACTCTTCCAAAGCAAAAGGCTTAGGAAGATAGTCATCAGCTCCAGCATCAAGCCCAGCGACTCGTTCCGATACCGAGTCGCGGGCAGTAAGAACAAGAATAGGTAGGTCATCACCGGTGCTACGCAGTCTTCGGCACACCTCAAGACCATCCAAACGGGGCATCATCACATCAAGCACTACTACATCAGGACGAGCTGAACTTATCGCTTGCAGGGCCTCTACGCCATCAACAGCAACATCAACGGCGTACCCATTGAAAGACAGCGACCGCCTTAACGACTCACGGACCGCTCGATCATCGTCAACTACCAGTATTCGCATGCATGTAGTTTTACGCGCTTGCCTGAGAACTTACTGAGAGCGCCCTAGTCGCGCTGGTACCAATGTGCATCAAGCTGACGGTACCCCCTGATCTCGCACCCCACTATGAACGCAGAAGTACACCGCTAATGCCGAGCATTAGCGGTGTACTTCGAGGATGAAAATCAGCGACGCGAAAGGTCGAGAATGCC
Source organism: Mycobacteriaceae bacterium (assembly GCA_051646185.1). Classification (GTDB taxonomy): domain Bacteria; phylum Actinomycetota; class Actinomycetes; order Mycobacteriales; family Mycobacteriaceae; genus JBOFCS01. The sequence continues at coordinate 7,231 of JBOFCS010000132.1, forward strand.
TTCTTTTACTGCGCGCACCAACCGACGTGGAACCTTGTGAGTTTCGCCACCCTGAGTAACCTCAACGAGCTCTGGGTTGTGCGCTTTCCACTGCGAGCGTCGGCTGCGTGTGTTCGAGCGCGACATTCTCCGCTTTGGAACTGCCATGATCTAGCCCTTCTCTTCTTACTTGGAGCCTTGCGGCCCATCAGCTTTACGTACGCGAGCGCCATAACGGCGCTGAAATTTTTCGACGCGTCCGGCTGTGTCCATCACTCGCTGAGCGCCAGTCCAAAACGGATGCGACTCAGAAGTAACGTCAACGATGACTAAAGGATAGCGGTTACCATCCTCCCATTCCAAAGTGCGGTCCGAGGTAATCGTTGAGCGGGTCAAGAATGTTGCGCCTGTGCTGGCATCTTGGAACAACACCGGGTGGTAATCGGGATGGATATTAGCTTTCATTTCTGCTCTCACTTTCCGTGTTTTTCCTGTTGCTGGGCTGGTCGCTGAGGGGAAGGTCTGCGCAGGGGTCTTCATGCCAATGCCCAAATGGGTCTACCCAAAACTGCCATTGCCACTGCTGAGCCAGTTCCTCATCAGTTACCAATGCGTTGTGTAATTCCTGAATAATGGATTGTGGCCTAGCATCATGAACTAGCACCACCATTGAAGTATCTCGATCACCACAGTCGTCATCCCATCGAAGTGCTGCACTAGCAAGCCGTTCGGGAGACTGCTCTTGTTTTTCTGAATCTGCCATCGCTGCCAGCCACCGCCCAGCACTCGCTACTCGCAGACCTCCCCCAGCTGATTCAATCCACAGTGCTTCATCCGGCTGTGTCGCTAACCACACTCGACCTCGTGCTGTTACCACCCCGTCAAGCAGCACATCAATGGCCTC
>JBOFCS010000154.1:0-9333 GCA_051646185.1 Mycobacteriaceae bacterium
CTACCAATAACAACATGCCGTCAGGTTCAGCGAAGGGGTCGTACTGACCCAGAATGGCAGTGGAAAGATAGGAAAGTACAGCTCCAGCCTGTGCGCCCCCAAGTTTTCCAAATAAAAATCCCTTACTCGTATCGTCAGACCCTGAAAGCAACTCCATTGATTTGGCCGCCGCCTGCAACCAGCCAATTCGATCCACAATCTGAGCCTGTGGCACTATCAAACCATCAGCAAGACCGGTCACTTCACGAACCGGTCCCTCCGCTTGCACAGATAGTTCTGCCAATTCGGTACGGGCCTGTTGATCAGTATAACGACTGATTGTCGGGCCTGATCGAACCAACCGAGTACCAACCTTTTCAGCGAACTCCCAGTCGATACCTGCACCTAGTGTTAAAGACTTTGTGCTATCAGTTTTTTCAGTACTCATATACACCCGCACAACCTCAAAGTTCCGGCCAACTCATCTAATGCTGGCCTACTGCCGTTGGGAGGAACCCCATTTGATATAAAGGAAAAAGTGAGAACTCGATTGCTCATATCTACAACAACACCAGCTAAAGAACTTGCAGTAGAAAGAGTTCCAGTTTTTGCTCGAACCCACCCTGCACCGTTTCGATCTCCATTCAGGTAACGACTAGATAAAGTCCCGGTCGCCCCGGCCACCGGCAGCATATCCAATAACGGCCTTAGCTTTACCCCAACCTTAGTGTCAGCAGCTGCGGTTGCAAGAACATCACTGAGCACTCGCGCAGGCAATAGATCAGCAAGCGAGAGTCCACTGACGTCCTGTAAATCCACGCCATCGAGCCGGAATCCAGCCGAACTTAGCGCTAAAGTAACAGCCCGAACCGCTCCCGCAAAGCTTGGTTCCTGCCCGGTTGCAGCTGCAATCTCTCGACCAACTGATTCAGCAAGTACATTGTCAGAAACTGTCATAAGCTGCTGCAACCGTTCCAACAGTGGCGCCGAATGCACCACTGCCAGTTCTTTGGCATTGCTAGCTGCTGAGCCTAATTGCACTTGAGTTACATCGGTACCCAGCCTTCTAGCAAGCTCCCGCCCAGCATCTAACGCTGGACTTGCAGATCGTGGCGATTCATCACTGAGCGGCTGGACACGTCCGCCGTCAAGCATTACTGGCTCACAAGGCGCGATATAACCCCCAGCAATATCAGCATCATTCCACCCTGCTGCCATTGTATTCCCAACATACGCACTGGTGTCTACAAGCACTCGGGTAACCGGAGTGGAATTGGACCTCAGCTGACCCACAAGATCATCTAGTCGAGCTGCGTTGGCATAGAAACTTGGCTGTCCTGCAGGTTGCGCAGTCATCGTGGGGTCCCCTGTACCCACCAGTACCACTTCCCCCGATGCGGCTCCTTGTAGGACTCTAGTAGTCACTCTATGATCCGAAGGTAAGGAGAGCAATGCGGCTGCGGCGGTAAGAATTTTTGCTGTGGACGCTGGAGTCCTCGGAAGCTGCGCGCCCAACTCCCACAAGACCGTACCAGTTTTAGCATCGGCTACCTGCCCTGTAAAGGCGCCCAAAGCCGGGTTTGCCGCCAAGACCGACAGCCTCGCGGATAACACCTCGGGTACTGGCATCGGCGCATCGGTCGGCACCGGAGCGATACTGGGGTTGATAGTGACTAGAGTCGGCTCCGCAATGCCCGCGACCGGCTGACTGACAGCCGCTTCTTTGCCCTGACCGCTACCCACCCTCGTGACCAAAGCAGCAAAAACAACAAGCAGAAAAACACTTATTACCGCCACACCTAAGCCAAATATTCGAGTTGATCGTCGCCAGCGCGACGGTCGCCAGCTACTGGTCCCCAACGATCCTCCGGTCCTTTATAAGTTAGGTGTTAGCAGTTGCTATAACCACCAAAATTTCGGCTTAACGACCAACCAAACTGCTTTATTGTGCCGGATTACTCCGGACTGTGCGCGTCCATTCTTATGCTCACACTATCCTGGAGTGGACTCAGCGTCAGTTGTACACACAATACCGATGGATAACTGCTGCTGAATGACCACTGAACTACCACCTAAATACCGTTACGAGAAGAGGACAACAAGCGTGCAATTCGACGTTACGATCGAGATCCCTAAGGGTCAACGAAACAAGTACGAAGTTGATCACGTTTCGGGCCGAGTCCGACTTGATCGCTACCTTTACACTGCCTTCGGCTATCCCGCAGATTACGGCTACATCGAGAATACCCTCGGTGAAGACGGCGATCCCCTTGATGCTCTCGTTCTACTGCCTGAATCAGTCTTCCCAGGTGTAATCGTTGAAGCCCGGCCTGTGGGCATGTTCAAAATGGTTGACGAAGCTGGCGGCGATGACAAGGTTCTATGTGTCCCTGCCGGAGACCCTCGCTGGGATCACATTCAAGATATCGCGGATGTCCCACAGTATGAACTAGATGCGATTAAACATTTTTTTGTTCACTACAAAGACCTTGAGCCTAATAAACATGTATCAGCTGCTGACTGGGTTGGCCGGGCCGAGGCCGAGGCCGAGTACACAGCTTCGGTTGCTCGTCTTGCCGCTTCTGGTCACTGATCTTTAAGTTGCACATGACACTGCGGCTCGTAGTGTCATGTGCAACTTAAAGCACTGGGTCTGTCGCAGCGGAATCTAAGCCAGCTGCGGTACGCAGTGGAACTTCCTTCCATAGCAGCACTAATACCAGCGCAAGTAACGATAGAACTGCTACCAGTAAAAAAACTGTATCGATAGCATCTGCAAACCCCACTTGAAATGGCTTAGCTAAGACCGGATTTAGCTGCTGAATGACTGAACTATCAGAAAGTACGTCTTGTGCCGCAGAAGTATCCCTAGCAATCAAGCCAGTTGCCAGTGTTTGTTCATAGGGGTTCACACTGCTCGCTCCAGCCTTAACGGCTTGAACAAAAGCTGGATCTGTTGATGCAGAATGTAATTGATCGGTGATATTAGGTGATACTTGAGAAAATAGAACAGACAAGAAGATTGCTACCCCGGCAGTACCGCCGATTTGCCGAAAAAATGTCGCCGATGCCGTAGAAACCCCCATGTCCTTAGCTGGCAATGAGTTTTGTATTGCCAAAGTCATTGGCTGCATAAGGTTCCCAAGGCCAGATCCCAGGATGAACATAAAGAGCACCACTAAGATTGCTGCAGAGTCAAAGCGGATATAATGCCACAAAAATGATCCGAGCGTGATTAATATCGCGCCGATAATCGGAAAAACTCTATAGTGACCCGTTTTTGAAATAACGCGACCGGAAACTATTGAACCCAACATGAGACCGAGCACTAATGGCAATGTCTGTAACCCAGCAACAGTTGGGCTAGAACCGCGTACCACTTGCAAATACTGTGGAATCAATGAGATCCCACCAAACATTACCGCACCAACCACAAGAGAAATCGCTACTCCCAGAGCAAAAGTTGAGTTGCGGAAGAACCTCATCGGAATGAGCGCACCCTCCCCCATTTTTATTTCCACAAAAATAAATCCGCATACACCAGCGATCCCAATAATGTAACAGGTTAGCGAGTATCCAGATAACCAACCCCACTCACGTCCCTGTTCAGCGACAACCAGCAGTGGCACCAACCCCAACGCCAATACTGCCGCACCCCACCAGTCAATTCTCTTATCAGCCTGGGATTCTCGCTTAGGTAGTTTTAAGACTTTGGAAACCACTACCAAGGCAAATAATCCGATGGGGACGTTAACCAAAAATACCCACCTCCATCCGGTAATAGTTAAAATCGATTCTTGCCCCGCCAATACTCCACCAAGCACTGGGCCAAGCACACTTGACGTACCAAAGACTGCAAGAAAATAACCCTGGTATTTCGATCGCTCCCGAGGGGCGACAATGTCACCAATGATAGTCAGTGCCAAAGAAAATAGTCCTCCGGCTCCCACCCCTTGAACTGCCCGAAATATCGCTAACATATACATAGAATCGGCGAAACTGCACAGCAGTGATCCCGCCACGAATAAACTGATCGCTAACATAAAAAAGGGTTTACGCCCATATAGATCTGAAAGTTTTCCATAGAGCGGAGTTGCCAGGGTTGAGGTAATTAAATATGCGGTAGTAACCCAAGCTTGCAAGGAATACCCTTGTAAATCATCGGCAATGGTGCGAATGGAGGTGGAAACAATTGTTTGGTCCAAGGCAGCTAAAAACATCCCCAGCATCAAACCGCTTAAAATCACTAAAATCTGGCGGTGGGTAAATCCCACCGCAGTCTGTGCAGTCGACACAGTGGTTGAACTTGTGGCTAAATCCTCTTGCGCCATCTAGTTTTCCTTCACCATCATACTTTTCAGCATTGCTTTCACAGCCTCGGGCACAAACAATCTATTCCCCTTTGAAAACTGGAGGACGCTTCGAAAATACGGCAGTGATAGCCTCGGTGATATCTTTTGATGGCAGAAAGGCAGAGTTCCAGGCCGCTACATAGCGCAAACTATCTGCAACTGCTGCCGATCGAGAATAATCCAGAACATCTTTAATGCCGGAAACCACTAGTGGAGGATTTGCCGCAATCTCTTGGGCAGTAGCATGCGCAGCTGCCAATGTCTGCGTTGCATCAGCAAAAACATCATTGACTAGCCCAATTTTTTCGGCCCGTGCAGCATCGATGTCCTTACCTGTAAGTGCCAATTCACGCAGATGACCTTCACTAAGAATGCCCGGTAGTCGGGCAAAGCTACCAACGTCGGCGACCATTGCCACCTTAACTTCGCGAATGGAAAATTTTGCATCCGCGCTGGCATACCGGATATCAACTGCGGAGATGAGATCTAACGCTCCGCCGATGCACCAACCCTGCACTGCTGCGATGACCGGGGTGCGGCAATCTGCGACTGAAGTAATAGCGGATTGGAGACGCTTAATTTCTTTATGAAATTCTGTGCGCGGCCCAGCAAGCATGTTCTGTTCCCCCACCAAGCTAGTGAGTAAACCGCCCATTCCAGCGAGATCAAGTCCGTAGGAAAAGTTATTTCCAGCCGCAGCCAAAACAATTGCTCGAACGTGTGGATCTGCCTCTAGTGTTGTCATAACCTCAGGTAATTCTTGCCAAAAGTCTGCCCCCATGGCATTGCCTTTACCTGGGCCGATCAGTGTGACCTGGGCAACATGTTCGGATATCTCGACTGTAAATGCGTTATATGTGCTCATAGTGGCCTTCCCTGTGTCAAAAGTTAATAGCTGTAGCAGGGCAATGTGTGGGTCCAATTGCCAATACCGTTGACATGAAGGTTACGGCGCGTTAAAGACGTGCTAATTCCGGCTACTACCTCTGGTCAAATGGTGGTTTTCGCGGCACAGTGGAGATAGTGAGTAATAGACGTTGGAACGGAGGTTCGGATGTTATTACACCAGGACATCGGGCTGGAGAAATTTAATGAGGAGCCACGCTACAAGGCCGTCCATGCACTGTATGAGTGCTGCAATAGCGTGACCTGGGCTACTCATGTTGCCGATTCTCGCGCTTTTGCCGATCATAATGTGTTATTTACCTGTGCCGACGATGAGCTTTTTGCACTCTCTGAGTCCGCTATTGACGTCATTGTTCAAGGTCACTTAGTTGTTGGCCGTCGCCCAACAACTAGTGCCTCACAATTAGAGCAGTGTGCGGTCTGGGATTCTGATCCCTTGACCATGGATAAATTATATGAAGCAATTTTTTGCTATGAGGCCCGGTTTGGTTACCGCTTTATTGTCTGCCCTTGCGGCATGAGTGTCCAGGATCTTATCTCCACAATTGATAGTCGTTTGAACCATGATCAAGATACCGAACGCAAAGTGCTTCGTAATGAAATAGCTAAAATAAATCGGATTAGACTCGGACGAATGCTTGGGCCTAAAGATGGCTACTATAATTGGTAAATATGATGTAGCACAACGTAATTTGTTGTTACTAGCCGCACTGTAGGCAATTTACAGTGCACTATCTAAAACTTGGGCGATAACCGTAGCTATTGTTTTGTGATCAATTTCCTCAGGGTCTACCGCATGGTCAAGTATCAATCCAGAAATAGTTGCCATCAATTGAATAGCAACAATGCGGGCATCAAAGTTTGTTGGTAACTCCCATTCTTGGGCGTGCTCAGAAATCAATAGCTCTAATCGAGAGCGGAGTTGACGACGTTCCCGCCGATATTCCTGAGCAATTGCATCATCCCGTCCAGCCTGGACCCCAAACTCTAAAGAAAGGTAGGACCATTGCGCTTGATCAGTAAGCCAGGTTGCTATGGATTTACCTGCTTTAGCTGTTGCCGCACCGGGGTTAAGATTTTGCACTTCACTGGTGACTGTCTCAATTAATTCAGCCGATTTCTCGGCGAGAAGCTCGGAAAAGAGAGTTTGTTTGGAATTAAAATTGGAATATACGGCACCTTTAGTGAAGCCCGCTTGCCGAGCAATTTGATGTAGTCGGGCAGCGGCGTAGCCGTTCTGGCCAAACTCTTCTGCAGCTGCAAGGAGCAACCGCTCGCGTACTTCACTGCGGCTGGGGCGCGACTGCTCCGCAGTGTCTTGCGCTTTGTTGTTAGGTATTCCACTGAGCATGTCCCTACTCCTACTATTGCCGCGATTGTTGCTAACTTTTGCTTCCGCTTGACTCCAAACTGCAACGATACCTATAGTATCGAATACCAACGGTATCGAGGTGAAGGGTTAAGCATGCCCAATAGCAGCAATGAGCAACCCGAGGCAAGCGCAAATGAATTGCAAGATTCACTTGATTCCTCCTCAGCAACTAACACTGAGAAGTACTCACGTGCGCAGGTGGCGATAGCAGTTGCCTTCGGGGCGCTTATTCTACATTTATCCTTCATTGCCAGCTACGTCTCAGCATTCCATGAGCCCACCCCACATGAGATTAAAATTGCGGTGGTCGCTGGCCCTGACGTACCTAGCCTTGCTGGCAATGTCGCCGAACAGACTGTTACCCGACTTAACCACATCGACAATAAACCGCTCGATGCTCGGGCTGTGGCCACTGAAGAAGAAGCTCGGTCACTCATTAAAAATCGAGAAGTGCAGGGCGCTTTTATTATTCATACAAATACTGATGATCAACTTATTGTTGCCAGCGGTGCTGGTTCGTCAATCGCTACCTCTTTGGAAACTATTTTCACAAAAATCGAAACAACTCAGCAACGAAAGTTCACCACCACTGATCAAGTACCCGTAGGCAAGCAAGATAACCGTGGCCTATCTGGGTTTTATCTTTCGGTAGGCTGGGTAGTAGGCGGGTACTTATTCGCCTCAGCAATCGGGCTTGTCATTGGCAGCCCCACAACATTCAGACAATCAGGTGGGCAATTACTATTGCTAGCCGGGTACTCAACACTTTCTGGAATACTTGGCGCAATAATTACCACCTCATGGTTGCATGCCTTCGACGGATATCTCATGCAGCTGGGGTTACTTGGTGTTGCCGTAGTATTTGCAACCGGGGCATTCACTATCGGGTTGCGGGTCCTATTCGGCTTAGCTTCAGTGCCTTTTGCCATTTTATTATTTGTTGTATTCGGAAATCCTAGTGCTGGTGGGGGTTTTGGGGCTCAGGTCTTACCGACATTTTTTGCTACGATAGGCCCGTGGATAACCCCGGGAGCTGGAACCGAGGCAGTTCGCTCTATCGTGTACTTCAATGGGGTTGGTCTTACTCAACCCTTGCTAGCTCTGGGTTTGTACTCACTTTTTGGCTTAACGGTCACTCTTGGTTTTCACCGGGCAAAGAAACTACTTCGCCAAAACTAGACGCTTGAGAGTTTTTTAACCGGGTAAGGGCACCCGTGAGCATCTGAATATAATCAGAGGGCGAGGCCATTAGCCTCGTGTCAGCGCTAAAGGAAATAACAAGGCTAGTTCCATAGCCATTGATTTGATGACTAAGCCGATCATAGCTATACCTACGCGGTACCCCTAGGCAGGCAATGGCTGGCTTTGCAAAAAATTCTAAGTTCACTGGACTACGCGGGACGCTAGTTATTAGAGTGTTAACTTTTGCTTTCCCATACTGCTTTGCCTCCAGGAAACGTACTGCTGCAGCAAATGCTCTTATGATAACCGCGGGAGTTGCATCTACTATTTTTTCTAATTGCTGCACAGCTTGCGCCCTTGCTGCTTTTCTAGCGGCAAGGAGATCTGAATGGATCAAACGTAAGCGCTGAATTGGGTCCTGCTCTGTGGTAAATAATCTCACAGTAAGGTTTACAAAGCTATTGCCCACATTTTGGTTACTAAGATCACGGGTAGACATCGGGACGGCAGCAAGTAATGATTCTTGCGGCAACATCTCCTCATTGTGAAGATACGCACTCAGTGCCATCGAAATGATTGTGATAGCAACATCATTAACCGATACCTCCCCAACTGAATTTTTTACTTGTTCTAATTCTTTGCGATCAAAAAATGCAAAACCTACAGTTCGAAATTCTCCAGAAACTGAACTGACAACAGATTCTGGGCAAGGATTTATCAAATATGACTGTTCAGAAGTAGGTTTCAATTTTTTTATCAAAAATTTTGTTACTAATAATCCCACCTTAGAAATTTGCCAAAAAATTTTAATAGCACCGCCTAACAACAAATAAAGCCGTCTGTTAGGCGGTCCGGGTAGAGATTGATACTCAATATGCGGTTGACCACTTGGACCAAAAAGCCGTTCAGCAATTTCTCGGGCTTTGAGCCCATCGGCAAAAGCATGGTGCAGCTTTAAAGCAACCAGCACCGAGCGTTCGGGGAATCCTGCCGCTAGCGGACTCACGTTCTTAAGAAAATGCAATTCCCAAGGGGCTATCGATAAATCCATTGGGCGGGTGGAAATGCTGCTGAGCATATCTTCCATAGAAATGGACTGCGCCTCTAGGTCATGGATCTGGATCTGATTTTTAATATTGATCTCAGGAAAATTAACCCAGTATGGATGGTCCAAAGAACAAGGTACTCGTAGTAATTTTTGTCGAAGATAGGGAAGTTCAGCTACCCGCTGCTCGACCCAGTCGCACAGTATTTTCTCGTTAAGATGACCTGCATTCGATGCCGTATCTGCAAAAAGGTAAGCAAGCAGATAGCCCTCTGGCTTTTTGGGATTCTCAGCATGAATCCACCGAGCATCTCTGGAATTGAGTTGCCGCATAAGAAATCTGCCCTAGTCCTTGTGCGAAAGTCGGCCACTGTAGTGACAAAGTAAGCTCTCCATATATCTCATGTACTCGATATCTTAGAGCCCTAGCGCATCAGATGGAATAGTTAACTATTTACGGCCAGCTTGCCAGTTTAAACCCCAATTATAGCTTTCAT
>JBOFCS010000216.1:0-2059 GCA_051646185.1 Mycobacteriaceae bacterium
AATACTGCCGTTGCCAATGAAGCCAAGAAAAACGCCAGTACAGAAGGAATTAAAACGCAATATCCGAAGCAATTTGTTTCCAGCCAGTAGCCAAATCTTCCGCAGTAGAAATCTCAACAGCAGCAAGGTTTAATGGATAGTCCACGTTATCTCTCTCGATCCAGCGCACGGCTGTAAATTGACCATTGCTTGCCCTTAATATAAATCCAGACTCTTGGCATTTTGGAGAAGCGAGATATAACACTCCAGGGGCTACTTGATCGGGTCGCAAATCCTCTGGCTCATCTTGTACGTTCCACATCCGCGTTTTGGCTACTGGCGAAATCGCATTAACGAGAATGCCATGCTCTCTGCCTTCAACCGCAAGCACGTTCATCAGACCTATCTGCGCCATTTTCCCCATCGCATAAGGAGCAAGACCACTGAGTGCATATTGCTGATAAATAGCTCTATCGGAAGTTGTCAGCACAATCCGTCCGTAGTGTTGCTGTTTCATAATTGGAAAGGCAGCTTGAGCCAGCCATGTTGGTGCTTCTATGTTGATGTTAATGGCGCGGTGTAGAAAATCAGGTGTCAGTTCTTGCACCGACTGATAGGCAACCCATCCCGCATTGTGGATCAAGATGTCGAGGCGACCAAACTTCTCCAGCGCAGTTTCCACTAAGCTTCGACAGCTATCTCTGCTATCAAGAATTATGTCACTTGGAAATGCACCTCCACCTGTTTCCCGAATCGTATTTGCAGCATCAACCGCCACATTTGGATCGAATCCAGTTCCATCTTGATTAACGCCTATGTCATGTATAATCACTTTTGCTCCTCTTTCCGCAAGCAGGCGTGCATAGGCTGCCCCCAAACCTCGCCCGCTTCCAGTAATAATCGCTACTCGATCATCAAGTCGAATCATTTAACTTTCTCCTGGCTTAAATACTGAATTTTTACATCTCTTTTATTCATGCTAAAAAGAGAGTTAGAAACTGTCCAACACTTATTAATTTACTTATTAACACCTTTAAAGTTCAAATGGAATTACGTCATCTTCGTTATTTCATCACCGTTGCCGAAGAATTACACTTTGGACGCGCTGCACAACGTCTAAATATGACCCAACAACCTCTGAGTCGCCAGATTCGTGACTTAGAGCTAGAAATTCAGGTGACATTGTTTCATCGAACTAAACGCACTGTGCGACTGACTGAAGCAGGCAAAGTATTTTTAGAGCGCTCCTATCTGGTGTTAGCGCAACTCGAACAGGCGATCGCAGTGACTCAACAGATAGGGCGGGGTGAGGTGGGACGGTTAGCGATCGGCTTTGTTGACTCTGCAATGTATACGTTACTACCAGAGATTGTAAGGGTGTTTCGAGAACAGTTTCCAGCGGTGGAACTGCGATTGTATGAACTGACGACTGCTCAACAGATTCAAGCGCTGCATCACAAACAGGTTGATATCGGTATTGTTCGTTCTGCCATCAGTGAACCAGGTTTGAGTGTGGAATGTTTTTTGCCAGAATCATTGGTCTTGGCGTTGCCAGAAAACCATCCGTTGTCTGCCCAGACTCAAGTGTCGCTCTCCACATTGGCAGATGAATTATTTATTCTCTTTCCTGCCAAAATGGGGCCCGTCTTTTACGATCAGATTATTACCATTTGTCAACAAGCTGGATTTCGTCCGAAAGTTGCTCAAGAGGCAGTTCAGATGCAAACGATCGTCGGCTTAGTTGCAGCAGGACTGGGCATTGCGATCGTTCCCGCCTCCTTGCAAAACTTTCACAGAAGCGGAGTCATTTACAGACCCTTACAAGAGCAGATACCCAAGACTGGACTTTATTTGGCTTGGCGGCAGCATGATATTTCACCAGTACTAAGCGCATTTCTCAGCTTGGCACGGAGTAAATTAAATGATTAAACGATCATCGCGATTTAACTTCTGGTGAAAATGGGTGCCGATCGCATCGTACATTAAGATTAGACCTCTATTTAAACCAGAGATAGCAATGCTCAATGACAATAACGCTCAAAATTCTTTATTATCTGATGCTAGTAAAAGATTAGAACAA
>JBOFCS010000218.1:0-2699 GCA_051646185.1 Mycobacteriaceae bacterium
CGTTAGACCAGGGCCGAAACATGGTGTCCGAGGGGGGACTTGAACCCCCACGTCCGTTAATAGGACACTAGCACCTCAAGCTAGCGCGTCTGCCATTCCGCCACTCGGACAAGGTGGTGGTCCTGCCAGGGCAGGACAGCGCTGATTAAGGCTAACTGATACCCAGGGCCAGCCCCAAATCCGCTTGTCATAGTGGGTGATAACACCAAGTACTTTCCGGTGCCTTAGCGGAAAAAGTGGGCAATCAATGGTAGTAAAGAGGGGTGCCTACTTCACATGATGTCCAGCCCGGCCCGGCCGAGTTGGAAGTAGTTGAACTCGTGAGTTCGTTGATTCGTTTTGATACTTCTAATACTGGTGAGCTCGCCACAACTAAAGGAGAAAGAGAATGTGCCCTGTGGGTACAGGAGAAGCTGACCGAAGTGGGTTATACAACCGAATATGTTGAATCCGGCGCCCCAGGTCGGGGGAATGTTTTTGCCCGACTCACTGGGGCCAACTCCGAAAGAGGTGCACTGCTGATCCATGGGCATCTGGATGTAGTGCCTGCTGAACCTGCCGATTGGAGTGTGCACCCTTTCTCTGGTGCCATTGCCGATGGCTACGTCTGGGGTCGGGGAGCTATTGATATGAAAGACATGGTCGGCATGATGCTCGCTTTGGCTCGGCAATTTAAGCTGCACGGTGTTGTGCCACCTCGAGACCTTGTTTTTGCTTTCATTGCTGATGAAGAAGCCGGCGGGAAGTATGGTTCGCACTGGTTGGTGGAGAATAGACCCGATTTATTTGCTGGTGTGACCGAAGCAGTGGGAGAGGTAGGCGGATTTTCGATCACAGTTCCTCGACCCGATGGCACTGATCGTCGGCTGTATCTTCTTGAGACGGCAGAAAAAGGGATCGCGTGGATGCGGCTTACGGCCAAAGCAACTGCTGGGCATGGTTCTTTTTTGCATGATGACAATGCTGTGACTATTCTTGCAGAGGCTGTTGCACGCCTTGGGCGACATGAATTTCCGCTTGTGCTCTCTGACTCTGTTGTGGAATTTCTTAGCGCAGTCAGTGAGGAAACTGGACTCACTTTTGATCCGCAATCACCGGATATTGACGGGGCATTGGCAAAAATTGGCAGTGTTGCCCGGATTATTGGTGCAACCTTGCGCGATACCGCCAACCCGACAATGTTAAAAGCCGGATATAAAGCCAATGTTATTCCACAAACGGCAGAAGCAGTGGTGGATTGTCGAGTGCTTCCCGGTCGTCAGGCAGCTTTTGAAAAAGAAGTTGATGCGCTTTTAGGACCCCACGTGCAACGAGAATGGATTACCAAGCTTGATGCTTATGAAACAACATTTAATGGGGATTTGGTTGATGCGATGAACGCTGCGGTGCTTGCTTTTGATCCTGGTGGCCGCACCGTCCCGTATATGCTTTCTGGTGGTACCGATGCTAAAGCTTTTGCGAAACTAGGGATTCGATGTTTTGGATTTGCTCCGCTCTTGCTTCCGCCTGAGCTTGATTTTGCTGCACTATTCCACGGTGTAGACGAAAGAGTGCCCATTGATGCCCTAAAATTTGGTACGAGAGTTCTTGAACATTTCTTATTACACAGCTGAGAAGGGTTTCTTATGACAAAAACCGATAAGCCAAGTCCCTATGATGTTTTGCCGAAACTTCCAACTTTTATTGTGAAATCAACTGATTTTACTGAAGGCGAAAAAATGGGGCTGCCACAAGTAAGTGGAATGATGGGTGCTGGCGGCCAAGACATTTCACCACAATTATCCTGGTCTGGTTTCCCTGAAGAAACAAAAAGCTTTGCTGTTAGTATCTACGATCCTGATGCTCCGACTGGCTCGGGTTTTTGGCATTGGGCAGTAGCAAATATTGCGGTTACTACAACCTCGCTTGAGTCCGGGGCTGGCAGTGCTGAACCAGGACACTCGACTGCTTTAGGCGCTAAGGCAGTCACTTTAGTCAATGATGCTGGACTAAAACGTTATATTGGGGCAGCTCCACCAGCTGGACATGGCCCTCATCGATACTACGTGGCAGTCCATGCTGTGGATGTAGAAAACCTCGAGCTGGCCGAAAATTCTACTCCAGCGTATCTGGGATTTTTACTATTCACTCATGCCATTGCCCGTGCGGTTACTGTGGCAACGTACGAGCAATAGTTCAGGATTTTCTGGTTTCAGAACCAACAGCTTCGGTGAGAGAGCTGAATCCTTGAGTACGCAATCTGCGGGCAATTTCCTTATGGATCTTTTTGGTCCAAAACGCTCCCCCGTAGATGAACCCGGTGTACCCCTGTATTAAAGAAGCGCCAGCAACTATCCGCTCCCAGGCTTGGTCAGCATTTTCTATTCCGCCAACAGATATTAGAGTGAGTGAATTACCTACCCGTGCATATAAGCGACGCAAGATTTGCAAAGATCGCTCTGCCACTGGTGGACCAGACAGCCCGCCCGCTCCAATTGTTGCTAGATCGGTGGGAGTGGTCTGCAGATCCGATCGGCCGATAGTGGTATTGGTGGCAACAATTCCGGCTAGATCAAGTTCTACAGCTAGATCTGCCACAGCATCAATATCTGCATCGGAGAGATCTGGGGCAATTTTTACCAATACTGGTTTGTCGACACTGTCAAGGACGGCATGGAGGATAGGGCGTAAAGAGTCCACAGCCTGCAAGTCTCTTAACC
>JBOFCS010000221.1:0-4347 GCA_051646185.1 Mycobacteriaceae bacterium
AGGTTCGTGTAACTTGCCATCAACTTGCTTGGTAACCACTTGCGGCTTACCGACAGTCAGCTCAAAACCTTCGCGTCGCATCTGTTCAACGAGAATAGCCAAGGCAAGCTCACCACGGCCTTGCACCTCCCAGGCATCAGGTCGCCCAATATCAAGGACCTTCAAAGATACGTTACCAACAAGCTCAGAATCTAAGCGCGACTTAACCATTCGAGCAGTTAACTTATGCCCACTGACCCGACCAACCAGTGGTGAGGTATTAGTGCCAATGGTGACCGAGATAGCAGGTTGATCAACAGTGATGCGCGGCAAGGCAACTGGGTTATCCAAATCGGCAAGTGTATCGCCAATCATAATATCGGGGAATCCTGCCACCGCCACAATATCTCCGGCAACAGCTCGCTCACCTGGGACCCTATCCACACCAATAGTTGTTAGAAGTTCAGTAATTTTCGTCTTTGTCACTACCGGTTCACCATCAACTTCACGACACCAAGAGACAGTCTGACCTTTGCGAAGTTCACCATTGTGAATACGGACCAATGCCAATCGGCCCAAAAAAGCCGAGGCATCAAGGTTGGTGACATGAGCCTGCAGCGGAGCATCTACATTGCCTTTAGGGGCTGGCACGTAACTCATCAAAACCTCAAAAAGCGCATCCAAGTTTTCAGCATCTGGTGCATGCCCGTTCTCCGGCTGTTCCTTCGATGCCTTCCCTTCGCGACCTGAGGCGTAAAGAACCGGCAGATCCAAGGCCAACTCAGCCGCTTGAGCTGCTTCATCATCCAAATCGGAAGCGAGGTCCAAAAGTAAGTCGTGGCTTTCCGCTACAACTTCTTCAATACGCGCATCAGGACGGTCAGTCTTATTGACCACTAGAATCACCGGCAATGAAGCAGCCAGTGCCTTACGCAAAACGAATCGGGTCTGCGGGAGCGGCCCCTCGGAGGCGTCTACAAGCAGTACCACCCCATCAACCATAGAAAGTCCACGCTCGACCTCACCACCAAAATCAGCGTGGCCGGGGGTGTCAATAACGTTGATGACCGTGATGCTGCCGTCAGCATTGTGCTTATGCACCGCGGTGTTCTTAGCAAGAATGGTAATGCCTTTTTCCCGCTCCAAGTCCCCTGAGTCCATCACCCGATCTACAAGTTCGGCCCGCTCTTCAAAGGCACCAGACTGCCGAAGCATGGCATCAACAAGAGTGGTCTTGCCATGGTCAACGTGGGCAACAATTGCGACGTTGCGGAAAGTAGTGGACTGAGCCGTTGCTGCGGTCACGCGAAAGATTCTCCTGGCTTATGCGTCACACGAGGGGTCTTCGCGTGACGTTCTTACGGGCTTGCTGGTCTGGCTGCATAATCGCAGTTCGCGGCATTATGGGCAATCGGGTCTACGGTCTTTGACCACTTACCCAACGCCCCTGTTACACCTTGCACGACTCAGCACTGGCAGTGAGATTGTCACCGAATTGGACAGGCAGCGGCAACCCCGGGTTGAGAATACCCGCTGACCGCAGAAAACTTGCTATTGGCAGATAACAGCAGCATCTGCAATATGGACAACGTATTGGGTTCGCGCTCATAAAATTATGTTTGACTCTGGTGTAACTTTTGTTTTGACAACTGCCCGATGCAACAAATACCCCCGCTACCATGGAGGTACTACTAACGCTGGAAGGCCTCACATCATGTCTAAGGTCAAGGCAAAAAAAGTGAGCAATCTCACGCCAAAGAAAAAATGTTGCCAGAGCGCTAAGCGCTGCATCAAATGTCCACTCGTGATCAAGCGCATGAAAAAACTAGAAGATGCTGGACTCTCTGGTAAGGAGCTCAAAAAGGCCTTAAAAAAAGCCCGCTCGACATAATCTTCGCCCAAGTTATCAATCTATTAACCGCTGCAGAAGATCAGGAATCCACACTCGATCTGCCTCAACAATGTTGAGCTGTTTCAAGCTATTGCCGTCCACCCAGCGAATACCCTGATGCTCGGTAGGATGTAGTTGTCCAGACATCATTCGAACCTCATAGGCTCGTAGCACCCGGCCTGTCTTTAGTTGCACATCGACGCCTATTTGCGAACCAACAGCAACGGTCACCCCTAGTTCTTCCTGCCATTCTCGAACCAACGCCTGACTAGGACTCTCCCCTTGCTCGACTTTACCTCCCGGTAGCTCCCATAATCCGGCAAGTTCCGAAGGGTAGCTGCGCTGCGCCATCAATAAACATCGATCAACAATCAACGCCCCAGCAGCAACCTCCTTGGCGGCAGTCAAGCTATCAATCTCTGTTCGCAAATACTTAATACGCTGCTGCACTAAAACTTTCACTAAATCCAGGTCGGATAATTTCTGTACTTGCACCACATCAGTCACCCGAACCGGCCAGGCTTGATTGATCCGAGAAGTCACGGTAAACAAAACATCCCCCTGCTCATACATACTGCTAATCATCAACTCACCAGCATGATAGTCAAGGTCTATTACCTGGTTTTGAGCAAATAAAACCGCCAGGGCCGAACCTAATCTGGCATGGATTTCCCAAGTAATATCGAAGCTTTTCACTTATTGCACTCCAATAGCGGCAATACCCCAGGGGCGCACAATTGCTCGTAGTAGTTCACCGGGCTCCGGCAGTCGCTCACTTATCCGGAAGTCACTATGTGCGTCGGAGGATAGAAGGCTCGCCTCAACTTCACCAATGTCTGCTACGGTAATTCTCACTTTCATTCGGGTAGGCCCTACCATAACTTCACGAGTAACGATCAGTGATTCGGATACTTCCCTAGACCCATCAGTTAATCTATAAACTTCAATCGCTTCAGGTCGTATCCCTATACGAACCGGTCCATCTTTGAGATCAATCGGCAGTACCCCGAATGGAGTTTGTGCATATCTCGACTGCACAATTGAATCGAATTGAATTGTGAACCCTAAAAATTGAGCAATATCAGAATCGGCGGGCCTACGCCAAAGAGATAACGCACTACCCTGTTGCTTAATAGCTCCCGATTCCATAACAGCAAAACTATCCGCCATAGCAATAGCTTCATTGTGATCATGCGTGACCACTAAAGCTGGGGTTTGAGTTGCTTTCACAATCATCCGAATATCTTCCGCCAACTTATCTCTGAGCTGTCGGTCCAATGCCGAAAGTGGCTCATCGAGCAAGAGCAGCTTCGGACGTGGGGCTAGGGCTCTAGCCAACGCCACCCGCTGAGCTTGCCCTCCAGATAATTCAGTGGTTCTTCGAGACCCGATCCCCGCTAGATCAACCAGATCTAACAATTCATCAACTCTGGCCTTCGTCTTTGTTTTCCCCCACTTAGCCATTCTCAACCCAAAAGCTATATTTCCGGCAACGGTAAGATGTGGAAAAAGTTGTCCATCTTGAAACATCAGACCAAAATTTCTTCGATGTGCAGGCACTGGGGAAAGGTCTTGATCGGCAAAACTCACTCTTCCTGACTCAAGATGTTCTAAACCAGCTATTGCTCTAAGTAAAGTAGACTTCCCACACCCAGAAGGACCCAAGAGGGCCAGGATGGTTGATTTTTTATCATCCATTTTTAACGAAGCAGAATCTACTGCCAACACCTGACCATACTGTACTGTGACTTCGTCAAGCTCCAGCATTAGAACTCTCCCCATTCACCAGTACGAGCTGTCTCTACCACAAAAACAACAGCAATGGTGAGGACTAAAAGAATTGTCGCTCCTGCCATTGCTGCACTGACATTTTCTGCGCCCGGACGAGCGATCAGCTGTCCGATAAGAACCGGAAGTGTTGGACTATCCGGACGAGTGAGGAAAGATGTTGCCCCAAACTCTCCCAAGGCAACAACATACGCAAATCCTGCCGCAGTAACAAACGATCGCAGCGCCATAGGAAGATCAAC
Organism: Mycobacteriaceae bacterium; assembly: GCA_051646185.1. Classification (GTDB taxonomy): domain Bacteria; phylum Actinomycetota; class Actinomycetes; order Mycobacteriales; family Mycobacteriaceae; genus JBOFCS01. The sequence continues at coordinate 3,901 of JBOFCS010000221.1, forward strand.
GGCAAGCCATACCCGAACTGGCGAAGCACCTAAAGTTCTTGCAGATTCACGTAATCGAGGATTTATCGCTTGCAGAGTTGGTAATACAATACGTATCACTAACGGGGTTGCAACCAAGGCTTGCACTATTGGAACAAGCAAGGAAGAGGTGCGTAGCTCTACCGGAAATACCGAAAGAGTGAGTAGAAAACCAAATCCTACGGTCACCGCACTTATCCCTAAAGGCAACATCATAATGGTGTCAATAATTTTTAACCACCGCTCACGTGAACGGGAAAGAACAATTGCTGCAAGCAATCCCATAACCATAGCAAGGATACTTGCATCTGTGGCAGTTGTTAATGAAGTGAAAAATGCCTCTGGTAGCCGATGAGCAGGACCAGTACCGGAAGAGTTATCCAGCAATAATTGGTAAGCACCTAGCGACCACCCCTGCCCGGATGGGTC
>JBOFCS010000243.1:0-4620 GCA_051646185.1 Mycobacteriaceae bacterium
AGTCCCAGTAACCCTTGTCCTTGTTGCTTCATCCTTTACCTGTCAGATGGGCGTTTTTGCCGCCGAGCGAGGCGATGTCTTTGGCCTTCGCCGTTGGTACTTCCTAACCTTCATGATGGGTGCATTTTTTGTTGGCGGCCAGGCCTACGAGTATGTCCACCTGGTGGAACATGGAACAACACTGTCGAGCAGCACCTACGGTTCCGTCTTTTACATGGCAACCGGGTTCCACGGTATGCATGTTGTTGGCGGTCTGATTGCATTCATTTTCCTGATAGCACGTACCTACCTAAGTAAGTTCACCCCAGCCCAGGCGACAGCAGCAATTGTTGTCTCGTACTACTGGCATTTTGTTGACATTGTTTGGATCGCACTTTTTGCCACGATTTACTTTGTTCGATAAGCAAACCCGCACACCAAAGCTCGTGTTTAGTTCGTCCCGCGAATTAAGGGGATATCGATGAGATCATCTGCACCGCCCAATGCGGCAAGAGACCGCACCCGTCGTAAGCTGCGTCGTCGCGCCAGCGGAGCTTTACTGCTCATGCTTGGACTCGTCTCGGCAGGCTTCTTGGCTACTGCTTTAACCCCCACTCCACAAGTTGCTACTGCGCACGAAGACTCTGCAGCGCTCATTCGTGAAGGTAAGCAGCTATACGAAACCTCTTGTATCACGTGCCATGGCGCAAACCTCCAGGGTGAAGCTGACCGTGGACCCAGCCTTATAGGTGTAGGCGAGGCCGCTGTGTACTTCCAGGTTTCTTCTGGTCGTATGCCTGCAGTCAGTAATGGCGCGCAAATCGAGCGTAAAAAAACCAAGTTTGATGCTGAGCAAACCGACGCACTTGGCGCCTACATACAGGCTAATGGTGGTGGCCCTGAAGTAGTACGTGATGCTGAGGGAAACATCGCTCAAGAATCGCTTCGTGGTGGTGATGTCGCCCGTGGTAGTGAACTCTTCCGCCTTAACTGCGCGTCATGCCATAATTTCACTGGCCGTGGTGGTGCGCTTTCCTCCGGAAAATTTGCCCCACCACTTGACCCAGCGAATGAACAGCAAATTTATACTGCAATGCTCACCGGGCCACAAAATATGCCCAAGTTTTCAGACCGCCAGCTCACCCCTGAACAGAAAAAAGACATCATCGCCTACGTCAAGATGTCGTCAGAAACAGCTCAACCCGGCGGGTATGGTCTTGGTGGATTTGGGCCTGCCTCTGAAGGCATGGCTATGTGGGTTATCGGAATTGTTGCCATTGTTGGCGCAGCCTTGTGGATCGGAGCACGCTCATGACCGAGGGTAAAGACCCCCTCAAAAAGGATTACACCTCCGAGGAATTAGCGGCGATGAGTCCTGAAGAACTTGTCACTCTCGGCACTAATCTTGATGGTGTTAATGTGGCTTTTCGCCATAACCGGTGGGGAGTTGAAGGCACTAAAGCCGAGAAGCGTGCTGAACGTTTAGTCGCTTTTTGGTTTGTTCTAGCTGGCCTCTCCGCACTAGCTTTTGTTGGCATCTATCTTTTCTGGCCATGGCAATATAAAGGTAATGGTGAAGAAGGAAACTTCCTTTATACTCTGACAACGCCACTTTATGGCTTAACTATGGGTCTATCCATCTTAAGCATTGGCATTGCCGCTGTCCTTTTCACCAAAAAGTTCATTCCAGAAGAGATTTCTATCCAAGACCGCCATGATGGTGGGTCATCAGAGGTGGACCAGAAGACCATCGTCGCCGAGCTCAACGACTCTCTTCAGACCTCTACATTGCCACGCCGGAAGTTGATTAAAGGCAGCATCGGCTTTGGTGCGGCAGCAGCCGGAGTTATGGCTGTCATGCCATTAGGTGGCCTGATAAAAAACCCATGGGCTAAGGGTGATGATTCTGAACTTTGGACCTCAGGATGGACCCCCAACTACCCCGGTGAAACTATCTACCTACGACGATACACCGGAAGACCTCATGATCTTGTCTTGGTTAAGCCGGACGATCTTGATGCCGGAGCAATGGAGACTGTATTCCCTTATCGGCGCAGCGAAGGCGACGGCAGCACCGGAGAATCTGAACATTTACTAGCCAAAGCTATTAAAGGAATCCGTAATCCAGTAATGCTCATTAGATTACGCCCTGAAGATTCCGCAAAAGCTATTAAACGAAAAGGCCAGGAAAGCTTTAACTACGGCGACTACTACGCATACACGAAGGTCTGTTCCCATTTGGGTTGCCCAACTTCACTGTATGAACAGCAGACTAACCGCATCCTTTGCCCTTGCCATCAGTCACAGTTTGATGCCCTAGAATACGGAAAACCGGTCTTTGGTCCGGCCGCCCGCTCACTAGCTCAACTGCCTATTACAGTCAATGAAGAAGGGTTCCTAGTTGCTGCAGGCGACTTTATTGAGCCCGTCGGTCCAGCCTTTTGGGAGCGCCCTAGCGGTGTTCATTCAGGGAGCGTGAACAATGAGTCCTGATCTACAGTCACGAGTTGCCAAGCAAGCCCAAGAGATTGACTCTCGGTACCATTTGGCGGCCGGAATGCGGCGACAAATCAATAAGGTATTCCCCACACACTGGTCTTTCCTGCTTGGTGAAATCGCCCTATACAGCTTTGTCATCCTTTTGGTCTCCGGGGTATACCTCACTTTTTTCTTTGATCCATCAATGGCAGAGGTAACCTATAACGGCGCCTACCAGCCACTGCGCGGAGTAGAGATGTCGCGCGCTTATGAGACCTCCTTGAATCTCTCATTTGAGGTTCGTGGCGGCTTATTTGTTCGTCAAATACACCACTGGGCTGCACTGCTTTTTGCTGCGTCAATCATTGTCCATTTGGCCCGAGTCTTCTTTACAGGAGCTTTCCGCAGACCACGTGAAGCAAACTGGGTTATTGGTTGTGGACTTTTGATTCTAGCAATGTTTGAGGGCTTCTTCGGCTACTCATTACCTGATGATCTGCTGTCTGGCACGGGTGTTCGAGCTGCCTTCTCTGGTATCACACTGAGTATTCCAGTTGTCGGCACCTGGATGCACTGGTTACTTTTCGGCGGCGATTTCCCTGGTGAAATCATCATTCCTCGAATGTACGTACTGCATGTCTTGTTACTTCCTGGAATTATTTTGGCCTTGATAGGGGCTCACTTAGCCCTAGTTTGGTACCAAAAACATACTCAGTTCCCAGGTCCAGGTCGCACCGAACAAAATGTTGTAGGTGTCCGCATTCTTCCTGTTTTTGCGGTGAAATCCGGTGCCTTTTTTGCAATTACTTTTGGTGTACTCGCTCTCATCGGTGGTTTATTACAGATCAACCCAATTTGGCAGATCGGACCATATAACCCCTCCCAGGTTTCCGCCGGTTCACAACCAGATATCTATATGATGTGGACTGACGGGCTAGCTAGGCTCTGGCCGGCCTGGGAGTTGCACATCGGCAACTATATGGTCCCTGCAGTGTTTGCTGTGGCACTTATTATGGGCCTGGTATTCACTCTCCTGATTGCTTACCCCTTCATTGAGAAAAAGCTCACCAAGGATGATGCACACCACAACATTCTGCAACGACCACGCGATGTTCCCGTACGTACTGCTATCGGAGCCATGTCAATTGCCTTCTATGCAGTCCTTACCCTCTCCTGCGTCAACGACATCATCGCATTACAATTTGAAATTTCACTTAATGCAATGACCTGGATTGGCCGAATTGGCATGGTGATCTTGCCACCTTTGGCCTATTTCATCACCTACCGTTTTTGTATCGGATTGCAGCGCAGCGATCGTGAAGTTCTAGAACATGGGATTGAGACGGGCATCATCAAGCGATTGCCACATGGTGAATATATTGAAATTCATCAACCACTTGGCCCTGTTGATGATCATGGTCACCCAATCCCGTTGGACTACCAAGGCGCTGCGATACCTAAGAAAATGAATCAACTTGGTTCTGCAGGTAAACCTGGTACCGGCGGTCTACTCCAACCGGATCCCGAGGAAGAACGACAAGCTCTGCTTGACGATGAGCATAAGGCAGAGCTGCAAGCACGCGAAACTCTACGTAAAGTTCAAGAAGAAAATATCAAGGGTTCTTCACCCGAAGAAGAGTAAAAGCATAGGGAAGGGCCCCAAACAGGTGAGTGAGCTGTTTGGGGTCCTTGCCTATCTAATGACAATTACACTCCCTGTACCACCTAATTAAGATCGGAGTCTCCAATGTCAGATCAATCAAGTTCAACACCAGCTACCCCCCTCATATCCGTGACACCCAAGATGCGAATCGTCGGTCTAGTTCTTACTGGACTACTCGCACTGTTCTTGCTTTTTGATGCAGTCATTCATATCGCTAATGTTGACGCCGTGAAGGAAGCTTCCCAAGATCTCGGCTTTCCAGAAAACATGTCCCCCATCATGGGCGTCGTGCTACTGGTCAGCCTTGTTCTATACCTCATCCCTCGAACTGCAGTTCTAGGTGCAGTACTCATCACGGCATACTTTGGTGGCGCAGTGACCGTTCACCTCATTCATGAGTCTGGGATTTTCGATCAGACCCTATTCCCGGTCTATTTTGGCATTGTTTTATGGATCAGCATGTACTTGCGTGACCCCCGAGTTCGAACACTCATCTAATG
>JBOFCS010000006.1:0-4697 GCA_051646185.1 Mycobacteriaceae bacterium
TTGTGATGGTCATTGATTACAATCAAGAACTTTTTAGTCGTTGTGTTGAGCAATTTCAATACTTAGATCAAGGCTCAGTTTCCGTTGTTAAGAATGTGCACAAGCAGGGACTATCAGGGGCAAGAAATACTGGAATTAATTGTGCTACTAAGGAAATAGTAGCCTTTGTCGATGATGATGCCGTCATTGATAAAGACTGGGTTGAATTGCTAAGAGCTCATTATAGTAATCAGTTGGTGGCAGGGGTTGGTGGATATGCTGAGCCAGTATGGCCTGTGGATCGGCCAATGTGGATACCTGAAGAGTTTGATTGGGTTGTGGGATGCAGTCATCGAGGTTTACCTACTGGATTGACACAGGTTCGTAACTTTATTGGTTGCAATATGTCATTTCGTCGCGAAATACTTTCTTCCGTTGGAGGTTTTAGTACTGAAATAGGTCGGGTAGGTACCAAACCGCTTGGCTGTGAGGAAACGGAGGTGTGTATTAGAATCACCGCATGGTATCCAGAATTGGCACTCTTGTTTGACCCTAAAATACGCGTCAAACATTCGGTAACCTCAAATAGGACCACACTCAAGTATTTTCTTGATCGTTGTTTTAGCGAGGGTATCTCCAAACGTCAGGTGGCGCTGATGGTGGGCGCACATTCAGCATTGGAGTCCGAGCGTGCTTATGTACGTAAGATATTGCCGCGCGGTATTATTCGAGAATTAAGTAGCTTCTTAAGGCAAAAAAAATCTGAGAAAACTTTATCAGGTTTTCAAAGGGCAGCAGCGATCCTGATTGGACTTATGGCTACCGCATCAGGTTACGGATATGCGATCACACTATCGTACTTTTCTAAGTACAGCTGGGGAGTTGGAAGTCGCGATGAACAATGACCGTATCGATGTTTTAGTTCTGGACCAAGGCCAAGGAGTGTGGGGCGCTCAGCGTTATCTGCTTCGGTTGGCACCGCTGTTGGCACAGCAAAATATTTTTTTATCATTGGGCAGTCCGGTTAGCCTTAGCTTCCATCAAGCGTGGAAAGACTCAGGTTGGTTTGCGACACAGGTAGATTTACCAGTTCAACGTTCAATCCGTAGTAATGGTCGAATAAGTCTGATAAAAACCATAAAGATGGCTCTGGGTATTCAAAAAAGTTCCCAAGAAATCGCCTTAGTTGCCCAGCTGGGTAAGTTTGATGCAATAATGGCAAACTCGCATTGGATTCATCTCGATGCTGCAATAGCCGGAAGATTATCCGGGGTGCCTACGATACTGCATCTTCATGAAGAGTCCATCAAGGGATTTGGCAGTTTACTAAGACAGCTTGCAATACTTATTGCCAAGCATACAGTTTCAGTGAGTAATGCTATAGTTCAAAACTATTCTAGACCGATAAATTCTAGAGTGTCAGTAATACCTAACGGAATAGATGCTGCTACTTTTCTTAACGATTCTAGTTCTGATGATGAGTCAATGTTGTTGCGTAAGGAAATGGGAATTTCTTCGGAATCAATTCTGGTCCTAGCGGTAACACGAATTGATCCAAGTAAAAAAATTGAAGATATAATTTTGGCATATCAATCTGTTAATGAAGAGCACGATGCTGTTCTTGTAATTGTAGGTTCCACAAGTGATTATGAAGATTATCAGGATGAAGTAAAGACCTTAGCAGAAGAGGTTGATCAAGGTAGAATAATTTTCTGTGGACACCGAGATGATGTTTCGCGATTTATGCATGCAGCAGATATATTGATACATGCTGGAATGGTTGAGGGCATGCCATTAGGACTATTGGAAGCGCAGGCTTGTGGACTCCCATTAGTTGCTTACTCTGCGGCAGGTGTAGCTGAATCTGTTATTGATGGAGAATCAGGGATTCTCGTAGCTCCTGGTGATGTGCAGGGGCTAGGTGCTGGTTTGCAAAGGTTAATTCGCGATCCAGAAAAACGAAAAAAAATGGGAAAATATGGTAGTAACCATGTTTTGGAACATCATTCAATAAAAAAACAGTCTGACCTTAACGCAAAAATTATTCGAGATACTGTTTTGCAATTCAAAAATAAGAAGTTGCCATGAGTATGCGATTAACAGATAGAGATAGGGTTCGGTGGCTGCGACTTATCCGAAAATCGATCCCGTCAAATGTAGCCACTGATTCAGTTGCCTTAATTAGTACATCACTGCTTACCGCGGGTACAGGACTTGTCTTTTGGGCGTTTGCCGCAAGGATGATTTCACCACAGGAGCTTGGTATTCAGACAGCTTTACTATCAATTATGGCAACCGTGGGCGCGGTTTCGTCTGCAGGCTTTGCAAATTCATTTACAGCCCTGCTTCCCATGCCTAGTTGTGATCGTAGTGAAAGAATAAAAGAAGGAACAGTTTTTGTTGCAATTGTTGCAGTAGCCTTGGGTCTTATTGGAGGATGCGCAGCAGCCTTTTCTATACCTGAGACAGATAAAGCTGCAATGATTGCGTTTGTTGCAATGGGCAGCTGTACGATGGCTCTTTTTGCGCTGAAAGATGCTGTTCTAACCGGATTAGGGCAAGCAAGGCGATTGCCTATACAAAATCTATTGGTAAGTCTATTAAAGCTTTCTATACTTCCTTTATCAGTGACTATTGTCGCCTATTCAGCAGTTTTCGCTACTTTAGTTCCTGCAGTTATTGCAGTGGGCGTTGTACTATTCATCCTTGTGCCCAAGGCAATTCGGGTATATCAGAAAAATCTTGAGTTGACTGATTCACAAAAATACGATGGACCAACAAGGTCAAATCTTATTAGATTTGGAATAAGAGACGGAAGCGCTAGTGCACTTTCTATGGGTCTTCTACAATTGCTGCCTTTCATAACAAATTGGTTAGCAGGTCCAGTGGAAGGTGCCACTTTGGCTTTAGCTTTGGCTGTATCACAACTAGTTGATTTTGTGTCATCAGGAGTCGGTGCAGCATTAACGACCGAGCTCTCTCGAGTACAAGGAGTTGCACACCGACTTATCTTACGTTCCTGGGCATTAACTTTTAGTTTAGTTCTTGTTTCTGCTATTGGATTGGTTGGAATTTCGCCTATACTGTTTTTAGGTTTTGGGCACCAGTACGACAGAGGTCGTCTTGTAATTATTCTTGCTATTCTAGTCTTAGGATCAGTAGCCCGCGTTTCTTTTGTAATGTGGGCTTCCATAATGAGATCCCAACAAAGAACCTCAGTATTATTGTGTACTAACGTAGTTGCTGCTTCAGTTGCGGTTCCAACTATTCTTTATCTGACACAACGCTGGCAGGCAGTTGGAGCTGCTGCAGGGCTGACCGCGGGTGGAATAATCCTTGGTGGCATCGGTGCATATGCAATGATTACAGGTCGGACACAACATGGATAACGCACTTAATATTCTGGTAGTCAATGCCTGGCATGATGATAATAAGGGTGACTCAGCGATTACAGCTGGGATTATTCGCCTACTCACATTAGCTGCACCACAATCTTCTATAACTATTGTTGGATTAGTTGAAGACGGAATCTTAGCAAGTACTGCATTACGTCATATTAAGCAGATTAGCCCAGAACTTCGGGTGTTATCTAATCCAATGCCAACGGAATTACGAACTGGTAGCCACTCGCATCCATTGGTTGATGTGCCGGTATGGTTGATTCGGTTATTGCCTTCTTATCTTAGGTTCAGATTAGGATCCTCAAAATCAAGATTTGATCGTCTGCTAAGATCATCGGATCTAGTTGTTGCAGTTGGTGGTTCAAATCTTTACTCGGATGAATCGGTCAGTGCAATTGTAAGTTCAACGCGATTTTTTACCCTGGCTACTCCGGTGTACGCGGCTTTACAAACTGAATTACCTGTACTTCTACTTGGACATACCTTGGGCCCCTTTCCTGCTAAACGGAAAAAGACATTAAGATTAGCCCAAAAGATGCTCGGTAAAGTAAATCTTGCAGTGCTGCGCGATAAAGCCTCGCTAAAAACGGCAGAAATACTAGGAATTGAATCGGTAGAAGTGGCACCAGACATGGCGTATGCCACAGTTCCACTAAAAACTAAAAAAGTGAGTGAGGTATTAAGTGGGTTTACTGTCGAACCACACCGAATGGCGGTAGTAGCTATTCGTAAACATCCATCACTGAGTAATGAGTCAAACTTACGGCTTGTCGAACAAGTTCGTATTGCCTTGGTAGAGATGCTCAATTGTGATGATATTGATGGCGTTATTGTTATTGCGCACACCCTGGGGCCAACAAAAATTGAAGATGATCGTGACATTTCACTTGAATTATTTAGCCAACTAAGGGACATAACTCCCAGGTCTGAAGTTTATTACCTTGAAGAAGACTTATCTGCAGCGGAATTATCTTGGTTATATGGTCAATGTGCGTGCATGATCGCGGTGCGATTACACGCCGCTATCCTTGCTATGCTATTAGGCACTCCAATTCTTGCTATCTCATATTTTTCGCATAAGACGGTGGGTGTTATGCAAGATGTTGGACTGGGTGATTACGTATATGATTTTGATTCAGTGACAGCGAGTAATATCATAGAATCAATTGCTGAACAGCGTAGTTCAGAAAAATCTAGAGAAGTTTTAGCTGAGCTTTGTACAAATAAGCGTGAGTTACTTGAGCGTAGTGCTAGCCGTTGGCTGGAACTGGCGTTAGGTTCAACCGCCGAGACACCTGGGTAGGGGAAGCTCTAATG
>JBOFCS010000067.1:0-9857 GCA_051646185.1 Mycobacteriaceae bacterium
AAACTGTGCAACGCATACTTATTAGTACCGCATCAGGATTATCAGCATGAGTACAGAAACTCACTAAAAGTACAACAATAGGTGTACATCGAGAACGACATGCTCATCCAACCGGACCTGACTTAATCCCCCTAGGGATCTGTCGAGTTAGGGATCTGTCGAGCTAATTACCGCGCTATCGGTAGCTACAGAAGAAATTACTGTCGAAGATTCACTTGTCGAAAAACTAGAAGTCACCGTTGGCTCCGGCTCCAGAGCCGATTCGGTTGTGTTAACCAATACGGGAGTGGTAGTTGGCTTTCGCACAGAGGGCCTTGGCACCACTTCCGATGATTCCAACGTTTCATAAGGCAGTAACTCAGATATCCAAGTATCCGTTAGGTCGTTGGCGGCAGGGGATCTTGCTTCCTCGGTGCTTGCCTGTTCATAACGTGATACAGAAAGTTCAGTGGCAACGCTTTCCGAGATATCCGTTCGCTGTACCGAGCTGGTGATAGCATCTTTGTCGACATCTTTTTTGATAATTTCGAGCCCCCGTGATGACTTGAAAGATACCCTGCAGTTACCCCGAACGCTACTGCAGAAACTGCCGCTATAGCACCAATTTTCCTACTCACATCAGCAACACTGCGTGGTCTCGCTGCTTGGGAGGCAGTACGTAAAGCAGCTTTTACCTCTGAATAAGATACCCCTGCGGTTGGTCCTGCAGCTTGTCTCATTGCCAGCGCTACCCCATATGCAATAGCGCTCTCCGGTTGTTGAACAACACGCAATGGCACTGACACAACGGTTTTTGCTTTATCGACAACCTGGGGCAAATTTGAATATCCACCAACAATAACCAGCTCTTGTGGCCTAGCAAATTCATGATCAGCACCGCTGACAACTAACTCATTGATCAGCATAATAAGCTTGTCAGCATCTGGCTCGTTCGCAAAATGCATTAATCGGTGATCGAGCAGCCTGCCGTCTACCGCGTCAACGACCGCCAAAACTGATGTTTGTGCTTCTACTGCTGCAATAACAGCCACTCCGTATCCTTGGGCTCCACTAACAGACTGGGAAAACGAACTCATCGCCCTTAGCGCAGGGATAACTACCACTTCTGGGCTAATGCCCTTTTCCTGACAGGTTCGATAAACAATTTCTTGTACCCAATTTGACACGGCAACATCAAATATAGGATCTACACAAACACCAACCTCAGCGGCAACTGACTGTCGTTCAGAGATCAACTGAAGCATCTTACGAAGCGCTTCAGTGATCTCTTCTTGGGATTTTCTTCCACCCAACTCTGCGGTTAACGCTATTTCCTCAGCGGCCAATGGCGCTTCTGGAGGATATCGATCAAGAACAGCAACGGTGTTAACTGCATCCGGGGTTACCGCTATTGCTAGCAATACCCCAGATGCTGTCATAGCTGTTCCCATCACATCAACATGAAAAGTTAGTTAGTGTCCATTTGGGTAAAATTCAGGTATGCCTTAGACGGTGTCGGTCCGCGCTGGCCCTGATACTTTGATCCAGTCACCGCACTGCCATATGGATGCTCAGCAGGGCTTGAGAGCCGAATCAAACAAAGCTGTCCAATTTTCATACCCGGCCACAACACAATGGGGAGATTGGCAACATTAGAAAGCTCCAAAGTGATATGGCCGCTAAACCCGGGATCAATAAACCCAGCTGTGGAATGGGTTAGAAGTCCCAATCGCCCAAGGGAAGACTTACCCTCAAGCCTGCCAGCCAGATCATCCGGGAGGCTGACTACCTCCAAGGTTGATCCCAGGACAAACTCACCCGGATGCAAGACAAAGGGCTCGCCCTCTGCGGGCTCAACCAGAGTAGTCAGCTCATCTTGGCGAACAGCGGGGTCGATATGGGTATACCTCGTGTTATTGAATACCCGGAAAAGGCTATCCAAGCGCACATCAACACTCGATGGCTGCACCATCGACTGGTCAAGCGGTTCTAGGCCTAACCGCTGGGAGGAAAGTTCGGCACGGATATCACGATCTGAGAGCAACACAAGTATGCAGGGTAGTCGGTGGTGCCGCCCCTGCTATTTCCTGCCAGCTGCTAACCTGTTTTCTGCGGCTACTACGGCCGACAAGCCGGTGTGGCGTAATGGCAGCGCGTGACCTTCCCAAGGTCGAGGCGGGGGTTCGATTCCCCTCACCGGCTCCAGTTCTTTATGACTCCATTCCATTAAGTACCTTAACCGGCCAGTACTTGCCCGGCCTTTCCTTGCTGTCTTTGTTGCTCAGTACTTATCTGATTTCCACTCAGAATATTTATTTGCTGCTCGAAGTATCCCAAAACTTTTACTCAGCCTTTCCGATAATGCGACCAAAAAGTTCAAACAAACAGACTCAGCTACTTGACGGTTCAATTAATTTAGCTCTATCATAAAGTTAGCTGTGATACTAATCACTTCACTAATATCCGGAAAGGATGGTTAACTTGCCCAAAAATTGATAGAAAGTTTATCAGGAAGATAGGGTTTTGCAGCTTATTCTATGTAAAACTAGGAATCATCCACCAAATACCAAACCGGATATAACTACATAGAGCACATCTGATCTAGAAAATAGCCCCTTCGATTCAGCAACAACAAGATCATAATATTCGAAAGCGTATCCGGCGTTGTAACATAACCAAGACCGACAACGAAAAGCAGGAAACAGACCCGCCAAAAGAATTTGCCACAGGGTCTGCAGTATTACCCGAAGCACCCGTAAGCCCCACCCGAAATACTGACACCACACCGGCGTCATAAGAGAAAGTGCAGTCACATGAAAAAACAGACCAAAGGTGCAATAGCAGCCGGCGCCGCCGGAATCCTCCTTATGGGCGGTGCTGGCACGCTGGCCCTGTGGAGCGACAGTGAAGTAATCGGCGGCGGCACCATTGCCTCCGGTGAACTCACCATCGCCCCCTCAGGAACACCCGCTTGGGCAGACGTTTCCGATATCACACCTGGCGCAATTGCTGATATCAGCACATTCAAGATTGTCCCCGGTGACATTCTTACTTACACAGCTGATTACAAGATTGCCGCAACCGGCGACAACCTAAAGGCAACTCTCACCGCAGATTCGGCAGCAATCACCGGCGATACTGACCTCAAGGGTAAAATCACCACAGAGCTGACCATGACTGGGGCCGGTAGTGGCGGTCCTGGAACCTACAATCTCACTTCAGCTGACGGCGGGAAAACCATCAAAGTTGTTGTAAAGATTACCTTTGACAAGACCACTCCTGACCAGGTGGCACAGAATCAGAAGATTGATCTTTCGGGCTTCAAACTCACCTTGCAGCAGGTTCGTCCATAAGAATTATTGGTTACGGTAGAAACTGAGTCGGAAGAGTAGATCCGGTGAAAGCACAGCGGGTGTGGGCCGCCATAGCGGCGTCGGTTGTTGTGTTGATAGCGCTGATATCAACACAACAAACCGGCGCGCTATGGCGCAGTCAGTCCACCATTAGCGGACAGAAAATCACCTCAGGGATACTTGATCTGACAGTTGGCTCAAATGGTGTACAGCAGAATAGTTTTGCCTTTAGCGCACTAGCTAAGACAAACCTCAAACCAGGAGATTTTGCCCAAGCACCACTTGTGCTACGCAATGCTGGAAACGTAGAGATGAACTATCGGCTACAGGGAGTCACTCAATCCTCGACAACCGTTCCACTTAGTTTGACCGCTACCCTCGTTTCTGCAGAAGCTCAGTGTCCAACAACTGGAAACCCTACTGGTACTTCACTGTACAATGGAACCATGGTGGGAGCCCAAGCCCCTAGCGGTGGGGCTTGGCGAGTAATGGCCGTTGGCGCCAGCGAAGTTTGGTGCCTACGCGCAACACTCGATGCTGCGGCAACAGCACAAAATGCTTCATCCACAGCCACTTTCACCTTTAGAGCCGAGTCACGATGAGCAAACATCAGCCTTTGGGTAATGGCACCAGCGTATTCGGATGGATTCGACAGATCGCTGGATGGCTAATCCTGTTTGTTATGCTACTGATCCTTACTGCAGCAGTAATTGTTCCCCGGGTAACAGGTTCTACCCCTTACACAGTTCTCACCTCCTCTATGGAGCCTACCTACCCCCCAGGCACCTTAATTATCGTTCGTGAGACCGACCCAGACGACCTTTCCATCAGCGATCCCATTACCTATCAACTGGAATCGGGGAAACCTGAGGTAGTCACTCACCGGATCATTGCAGTTGAACAAAATGCCAGGGGAGAAAAAACTTTTATTACCCAAGGCGATAACAACAGCGGGCCAGATACTCGCCCAGTCCGTCCGGTGCAAATACGCGGAAAAGTATGGTACAGCGTGCCTTACATTGGCCATTTAAATACCTGGATCACCGGTAAGCAACATACCTTGTTGCTTGCAGGAGCCATAGCGTTATTAATAATTTACGCCAGCTATATGTTTGCCAGCGGAATTCGAGAAAACCGCCGCGATAAGAAAAAAACTGACCAACCACAGATCAACCTTGATCGCCCCCCATCAGAACGAGCGGAGAGTCTGCAATGAACGCACCTGCACACTCCACTCACAAAGCTCAAAGCTCAGCCCAGTCGCTGATGCGCTCAGCATCCCGGATAATAACCAGCCAACGAGCTCGAGCTGTACTAACTTTAGGTCTTGTTTTCGGACTAGGGACTGTCGGAACCCTGGCTATATGGAGTGATACCGCAACAGCTACCTCTGGAATTTTTTCCACCGGCACTGTTGATATCACCATAGATAACAATGAAGGCAAACCCACTGCCTACGGATTTACCGCACTGGGAATGACTGGGATGCTTCCCGGAAACAGCAAAGCCGCTATGCTAGCGGTGCGAAACAAAGGCACCTTACCTTTCACCTACACCACAACCAGTTCGGTTTCCGGAGCACTCGCCACCAATCTCAAAGTGAAAATTTATGCCGGTGGAGCTGCGACAAATACGGCCACAACTGGTACCTGCTCAGTAACCACTACAAATCTTTATGATGGCACCTTGGCAGGGGTGTCCACCGCCGCTCGTACTTTAGCTGCAACAACAGGACTGGATAACCTCTGTTTCCTAGTTACATTGGACACCTCAACCCCTATATCACAACAAAGTGCAACTGCCACAGCTACTTTTATATTTAATGCGACGGCGAGCTGATGATGACTACTCCCGAAATCACCCCCGCACCGGCTACTCAAGGACGCAGTAGGTCCTTCACTCGAGAACTTATTCTTTCAGTTGGTGCTATTGCCGGTGTAATATGCGTAATCTCCGCGATTGCCGCTCTTGCTTTTGATGTCAAACCGCTCATCTTTAGATCAGGCTCTATGAGCCCAACGATCAGCACTGGCTCTCTGGCGCTAGCTAAATCTGTCCCTGCCTCAGATCTATCCCTTGGTGACGTGGTGAGCGTAGAAGACTCCTTAGGAACTCGAATTACTCACCGTATAAGTAGCATTGGGAATACCCAAGGAAACACTACTGCCCTGATTCTCAAAGGGGATGCAAACAACACCGCAGATGCTGAACCCTACTTTGTCAGTGAAGCTGATCGAGTATTTTTTAGTGCACCAAAACTTGGCTATGTCGCTTCCTGGCTCAATACCCCTATCGCACTTTTCACTGGCGGACTGCTCTGTGCCTTTGCAATTTTCACTATCATCCGCCCTGGGGACGTCTCACGTTCTTCGCGCTCGAGACATTCAAAAGGTGGTCGTGGCGCTCCTGTACTCGTTAAAGCCGCCCCAGTCACTCTGGCAATAGCGGTCACTATTGCCTTGGGAGGCTCTCAAATTCAAGGAACCAAAGCTGCTTTCACTGATACCGCAAGCGGGGTAAGCAACTTTAGCGCTTCCAATGCCTTTGTAACCTTACCCCCATCTTTTACCTGTACGACTAGTGGATTTCTTGGAATTTTCACAAGTGTGGATCTCTCCTGGCCTCATGTTGGACCTGGTTACTCTTACCGTTTAGTCTACCGAAGCGGTACTGCCACGCCCGTAACCACAACAGTAACAACAACAGTCGCGACAGGAGCGACGGTTAATTTTGCTAATACCGCCTCGCTGATCACCCCTGGATTTTTTGGTTCAGCAGTTACAGTGGAGCTCTACTCGGTTATTAACGGCCTAGTTTCTACCAGTTTCCTGTCTTACAACCTTGTTGGCTGGGGATTTAGTTGGTACTACTGCGGAACTCCAGGCCCTGGGGGCACAGCTACCGCTGCTCCGCTGCAAGCAAGAACTCTTGCCACACCTGATACCGCTAGCACCAGCTCAACTACGACTGTGCCACCAACGACCCTGCCCAGCAGTACTACAACTGTGCCACCAACAACTGTGCCACCAACGACCCTGCCGAGCAGTACTACAAAAGCAGCAACAAGTACAACCACCACAGGCACACCATGAACATACGTGTTAATAAGTTTTTCACGGTATTGACATCAACAGTGGTACTCCTGTCAACAGCCTTGATTACCGCTGCACCTGCAGTTTCTGAGACCTCTATTTCCAGTAATCGGATGTATTTTTCTGAACCTATTTCTGGGCAGTGGTTTGGACCTAACCCCTCCGGGGGTGACCCTATCATCATTGACCCCAATACCTTTCGAATAGTTCCAGGTGACTCCATTGAGTTGAAGGCGAAGGTAGTCCTGCACGCGACTGGAAGTCCTGTTTCTGGTCGATTAAGTGTAAGCGTGGCAGATCTTGCCGGTACAAATGACCTAAGCAGTGCTGTTCGGGTAGAAACTCTGCTCAACGGTCAACCAGAAATCACAGTCACCGAACAAGATTCAGATAAGCCCATAGCTCTGAACGTACGTATCACTTTTGACTCATTAGCAACAGGGGATTTTGGGCAACTACAGGCAATAGACCTTGGGAAAATTTTGGTTAAGGTTGTTGATGACGGAACAATTACGCAACCCGTTAACCCTCCAGGGGTTCCACCCGGATCTGTTTCTGGAACAGAAGGTTCCAATACCGGAAATCCAAGCACCGTTCTTCCCACCCGTGATATTTCACATCGAACTCCAATAAGCTCAATCCCAGCCGGTTCACCGAGTCTAGCTGACAGTGATCGATGGTCGAGGATTGATCTTGTTCGCAATTAAGTCCTCACCAAAAGTTATACTGGCCATACTTATTGCACACTGTTTTCTCACAGGATGCACCCCTTCGCCGGGAGCTTCAAGCAAGGAACCCCTTCCTTTTGGTCAGAGCAATCTACCTTCTGCCACTCCCGCAGAAAGACCAGCTGGATCTCCGGAGATACTAAATTTTGATGGAATACAAGCGCCGATTATTCCAATCAAGACAACACAAGTAGGCGAATTAATTCCTCCCACTAATGTTTCGCACCTAGGTTGGTGGGTTGACTCTTCGATTCCCGGATCAGGTTCAGGCACAATTGTTATCACTGGACATGTTGACGATATTGCGCAGGGAAGAGGAGTAGCAGCACGTTTCGCTCATCTCAAGCCTGGATCAGAGATTGTCATTAATGATGGGACTAAACGACAATGGACCTACCGGGTAACGTCAGTACATAGCTACGACAAACGGCATCAGCTTCCCATTGACGAACTAAACAGAATCGAAGGACCTGAGTCCCTCGCATTAGTTACCTGCGGTGGCGCATTTTTAGGCGGAGCGCTTGGCTACCAAAATAATGATATTGTCTGGGCCCAGCCCATCATCTCTTGATAATAATCACAAGCAAAACAGTAGCCTCACTCAATTTTTAAGATTCAAGTTTGCGAAACCCACTGCGATGAAAAACTATGGGGTCGATGGTCGGATCAACTTTCACCGAATTAATCTCTAACACAATAATCGTATGATCGCCCGCCCTGATCTGCTGCGAAACCGTGGTATCTAGCCATACCGAAGTTCCATCAATAAATACTGCACCACCGGAATGTGTTGTTGTAGATAACCCGGCAAATCGATCTCCGGTTTTCGCGGCAAGTAACTTTGCCGCCTCATCATGAGCTTCACCAAGTGAGCTGATTCCCAGATGTGGCATACCCGCTAATTTTGGCCAAGTTTCTGAGGTATTTTGGACGCAGAATGCAACCAACGGGGGATCCAAAGACACCGGAACAAAGGTACTTGCCACTAAGCCAACCCGATGGCCCCGCACTTGAGCACAAATAGCAATCAGCCCACTGGGAAAATGTCCGAATGCTTCGCGCAAACTTATCTGATCCAAAGTTTCATAGGTGCCTGACATAGATATCCGATCAAGGTTTGCAGTTGGGTGCCACTTGTTGATGCCAAACAAGTATCACCTACTACCCTAGCTCCATGACTGGGAACATCACACTTCAAGTTGCAGACGACATAGCCTACGTAACCCTTAACCGGGAAGAAAAACTTAATAGCCTCACCCTGGATATGCTTGGTTCATTAAAAAGAACAGCAAGAATCATCGCCGCAAATAAATCCGTGCGTGCGGTCATCCTGAGCGGAGCCGGTGAAACCTTCAGTAGTGGACTTGATTTTAGATCGACGACTAAAACCCCTGGTAAGGTTGTCCGATATTTCATAAGCAAATTTTGGCGTGGTACAAACGGATTCCAAGAAGCCTGCTGGGCGTGGCGTCGAGTCCCGGTCCCTGTCATTGCGGTTATTACCGGACACTGTTATGGCGGAGCCCTACAGCTCGCGCTTGCCGCCGATATTCGATATACCACTGCAGAAACTAAATTTTCCATTATGGAAAGCAAATGGGGCTTGATTCCTGATATGTCTGGAACAGCTACGTTAAGCGAGCTCATTGGAATAGACAAAGCAAAAATTTTAGCGATGACCGGGGAAGAATTTGATGGAATCTACGCTGAATCTCTTGGCCTCGTCACTGCAGTCTGCAGCGACCCCATGGACAGCGCCCACCAACTCATTGCGAAATTACAACACCGCTCTCCCGATGCTGTCGCCGCGACAAAAACACTATTCAATAAAACCTGGGGGAAAACTCCGCGGCGCTCTTTCGCTATAGAACGCCGTACCCAGTTCACGTTGCTCCGTGGAAAAAACTCTGCTATCTCCCGAAAAGCTGCGTTAAATAAAGAACTTCCGCGCTTTCTTCCGCGAACCTTTCAGTAATAATTGGCACTAACAAGGACAACTAGGCTTTGAGCTACCGTTAACATATGGATGCTCAAGCTTGGGACCAGCGCTACAGCTCACAAGAACTTGTGTGGGGCGCTCCACCATGTGCCGCCTTGGTGGATATCGCGACGGCACTACCTAGGGGACGCGCTCTCGATCTAGCTTGCGGGCAGGGGCGTAATGCCTTGTGGTTAGCCACCCGAGGTTGGCAGGTAACTGGAGCAGATTATTCACAGGTAGCTCTTGATAAGGCCGCTCAGATTGCCGCTAAGTCACCCTCGAACATCCGCTCTAGGCTGCGGTGGGAGGTATCTGACATTGTAACTGCCGATTACCACAACGATTACGGTGGACCATTTGATCTTATCGTGATGGCTTTTGTGCAATTACCTGCCAAAGAGCGACAACTAGTTATTCAAAAATCTTGTGCTGCTTTATCAGCTAAAGGATCGTTTTTTATCAATGCACACCAGCAGCGGCCACACACCCAAGGTCCCGTAGTGTTTTCGGTAACAGAGGTAGCTCATGAGCTACCGGATGCTTTTGCGGTAATAAGTCATACTCTCATCGATCAAGACACAGATCATAGTCGAGAGCACCCTCTGAGTCTTGATTTTGCGGCCGTCATCCAAAGAAAGATCTAATTTGCAGCTGCATTTACAGTGACCTAAAACACAAAAAGAATCGTTCACACCCCCATTTGTCCACTAGTTACTCAAGATGG
>JBOFCS010000073.1:0-17665 GCA_051646185.1 Mycobacteriaceae bacterium
CAAGGACAAGGGTTACTGGGACTGCGAGCCACAGGTTCAGCTCGGTAGGTTCAGGTGGCCAGACTCCCTGGGCTTGTGCGCGTGCAACAAAGTACATCGCAAAAAGCCCTGCGAAAAACATCAGCTCACTTGAGAGCCACACAATCGTGCCAACACTGACCATATTCGGTCTGTTTAGCGAGTGGACGCGTTGTGTGATCGCGGTTCCTTGGGTTCCTACTGCGCTCGTCACATAGGAAGTATGACGCTTCGTAGTTTCAATCAGCCACTCGGGTCTGGTGTTGCGTTCTTCTTCTTTGGTGATGCCACTGGATTGAACGTTGGAAAGACAAGATTTGTTCCGCGGCGATGTCTTAGTGTTGCCCTGAAGTCAGTGTTGTTATGTGCACATTCGCATGAACGTGCACATAACAACTGTTGTGATCTGTGCGGTAATGTCAGGTTCGGGGCGAGTGTAATTCCAGAGTTTTCGGTACAGGATATTTGAGGTGAGAGTGATGCAGCGTGGCTTCGGCTCGGACAGTGGTGCTGAGAATGCTGCAAACATGGGGGAGTTGCCAGTGCCTTCTTGGCCCCAACTGCTTGACAGTCTGACGCACGGTCAAAGCTTATCTGGTCGGGAGGTGCTTTGGGTTATGGATCACATTATGACTGGGAGTGCCACCGCGGCGCAGATTGCTGCCTTCGGGGTTGCTATGAAAATGAAAGGACCAACGTCGCAGGAGCTCCGTGGGCTGGCCGATGGAAGGCTTGGGCATTCGCAGCGGGTTTTGGACAGTGCGGATTCTGTTGACATTGTTGGTACCGGCGGCGATCGCCTGAATACTGTCAATATTTCCACCATGGCCGCAATTGTTGTGGCTGCCAGCGGAGTTCGCGTAGTTAAGCATGGTAATCGCGCAGCTTCGTCTAAAAGTGGGGGAGCGGATGTTCTTGAGGCACTTGGGGTAAAGATAAATCTTGGATCACAGGATGTAGCTAGATCGGTTGCCGAAGTCGGGATTGGTTTTTGTTTTGCGCCGGTATTTCATCCTGCGCTGCGTTTTGCTGCCGCTGCTCGAAAAGAAATTGGAATACCCACGATCTTTAATGTTCTTGGCCCGCTAACAAATCCGGCACAACCTAAGGCTGCATTGGTGGGATGCGCTTTTGCTGATCTTGCTGAGGCTATGGCTGGTGTTTTTGCTGATCGAGGAAGCAGCGTGCTGGTTGTCCGCGGCGAGGACGGTCTCGATGAACTCACAACAACTTCTCCATCGGCGGTATGGATTGTGGCGGATGGTTCAGTGCGCACGCTGACGGTAGATCCTTTGGAACTGGGGATATCAAGAGCATCGATTGCGGACCTGCGTGGCGGTGATGCCCAGGATAACGCTGCTATTGCCCATGCAGTTTTTCGAGGTGAACGAGGGCCGATTCGTGATGCCGTATTACTTAATTCGGCGGGAGCCATCGCGGCGTATCAAGGCGTACGGTCGGATATCTACGAATCCCTGAGCGCTGGATTGGCGGTGGCTGCCCAGGCAATCGATTCAGGTGCTGCTGAGAGAATGTTGATGCGCTGGGCTAGTTTTACGCAGGCTCGTGATTGAACGGAGCTAGTCTTAGCTGAATAAAGGACGCCTTTAGTGTTTTGAGGTAGGTGTTCTCCGGGGCTGTAACCGGATTTATGGTAAGAGAAAACTCACCATAGCCAGTTCGCTCAGGCGATCTTAGTGTCTTGAAAGCTGGGATCAAGGGCATCCCCTCGCCTGCTGTGAACTGTGGTCAGGTTAGGCCGGTTTTATTGGACGTTTGCGCTGTGCTTCCGAATTGTCGGACTTCGTCGGTACTGTTTTGTTGTCGCAAAAATCTTGATAACAAAGCGATAACAAACGAATAACGAAGCAATGAGATGAGGATCACAGTGATCATTAATTGTGACGAATGTGCGATGCAAAATTTAGCATGTCGAGAATGTGTTATTTCCGCGCTATTGGACGCTGCGCCTGGTTCTACCTGCGAAGATTCGGAAAATGTTAGCAATAAATATGATTTAATACTGCAGGATGAGGAGCATCGCGCATTAGAAGTGCTCGCTGACGCCGGATTGGTGCCTAGGTTGCGGTTGTTACCAACGGTGAACAGCGATCCTTTATTGGTTGAAGGTGAAATAAAGGTGCAACAGGCGGGTTAGCGGACTTTGCGACACGTAGCGACAAAATCTTGATGCGGTGGACAGACCTGACTGCAATTTCGTAACCTTTCTGTGACCTTGCGGAGTTTTATCGTTTCAACCGAAGTGGTACTGCTGGTCACCACCTAATCAACTTCCGTAAGGAAGTTGTACCGGGGACCCAAGTTTTATTGGGGTGAATCGTGGTAGTGGTCGGCAACGAGCACAACCGTGTAGGGCTACATCTTCCCAGCCCGAACCCGTCAGCTAACTCGGTCGGTGGAAAAGGAAGAATGGAGAACTTTGTTCGTGGCTAAACATCGACTTAAAGAGCCAGTTCGCGGCTCAAGCACTGCTCGCAATGTTTTAGTTGCTGGTGCAATTACTTTTGGTTTTGTTGCGGTTACAGCAGCACCAGCTTCTGCGGCGCCAGTTACGATCCCTGGTTTCGGTACCTTTGATATTCCATGGTTACCGGTTCCCCCGGAACTTCCTGTAGTTGTAGATGTGGCTCCTGCTAAGGATATTCAGCAAATTGCTGTGGATGCAGCTATGTCAAAAATTGGTTCGCCGTATTCAAGTGGCGCAGCAGGTCCTAGCGCCTTTGATTGTTCTGGGCTTGTCTACTGGGCCTTTCAGCAGGCAGGGGTAACACTTCCGCGTACTAGCTATGACCAGGCATCTGGTGGAGCTCCGGTGGCTAAGCAAGACCTTCGGGTTGGAGATGTTGTTGCCTTTTACTCAGGGGCATCACATGTTGGTATCTACCTTGGTGACGGGAAGGTAGTTCATGCTTCAACCTATGGTACCCCTGTTCAGGTTGCCCCGTTAGATTCTATGCCTTACTACAATGCTCGGCGGTACTGATTCAGCGACGATAAGTCAGGCTATTTGGTGCGTGAGCACTCTTCGTGATTCTTAGTTGGGGTCGGTTGATGTGCTTGTGATTGACTTCAACTAAGCCTTGGTGTTGTGCACAGTTTTTTGCAAGATTTTTGGAATTTAACGCAGAGCTGGACACTTGCCTACATCGTTCCGTAACCTAAATGAGACCTAGGTGAACACTATGGGTAAGAATGAGTGGAAAGCCTAAGAGAAGCCTGGTTGTCTAGTTCAGTTCGGTGCATGCGTCGATTTAAATTAAGTTAGTGAATGAAATGGGGTATCACCTAAGTGGTGTTTCAGCGGATTAAACTGCTAGTAGCTTCGGTGACCGCGGCAGTGGTTATGGTATGTAGTTCAGCTGGTCTTGCTTATATAGCTAATGCTGAACCGGCAAATCCGACGGACACATTAGCGAAACTTCGTGAGCTCTCTCATCAGTCAGAGCAGACTAATGAGGCTCTGCATAATGCTCAGATAGATCTTGATGCAAAAATTGTTGCGCAGCAGGTTTCCCAAGCAAAGCAGGAATCTGACAATGCGGCCTTAGCTCAGGCGCAAGCTCAGCTGACGCAGTTTCAAGGCACCGTAGATCAACTTGTTCTTGCAAATTATAAGGGCGCCCGGACTAACCGTCTGTACGCAGTGTTGATCAGTGATTCACCGCAGCAACTGCTAGATCAGATGTCTGCTCTTGATATCATTAACAATGATACGAAGCTTCGAGTAGAAGCGTACCGATCGGCGCGAGCCAATGCCGAAGC
The DNA here is from genome assembly GCA_051646185.1 of Mycobacteriaceae bacterium. Lineage (GTDB taxonomy): Bacteria > Actinomycetota > Actinomycetes > Mycobacteriales > Mycobacteriaceae > JBOFCS01. The sequence goes on from JBOFCS010000073.1 coordinate 3,802, forward strand.
TGCACAACGGAGTTCCAGACTTTCTGCTGATGCTGCACGGATAGCGGCTGAACAGGCGCAGTCGCTGCGTGCAGATTTGCAGAATAAGCAAAGCGAGTTGCAAGTGCAGATAGCTCAAGTTAAAGCGGTATTTGCCAGCCTTACAGATAGCCAGATGGCCGCTTTTGCGGGTCCATCGGTAAATTTCGATCTCGCAGCACTCCCCCCAGGGACTGGGGCTGCGAAGATCGCTGTGCAGGCTGCTTTATCACGGGTTGGTTCCCCTTACGTTTGGGGTGGAACCGGGCCAAACTCCTTTGACTGCTCTGGGCTTGTAGTGTGGTCATACCGTCAGGCAGGACAGACCCTTCCTCGATCGAGTCAGGCGCAAGCTCAAGCAGGGACGAAAGTTTCTCTATCAGATTTACAGCCAGGTGACGTCATTACATACTATGAAGATGCATCGCATGTTGCGTTGTACATTGGTGACGGGTACGTCGTTCATGCTCCCACTTTTGGTGTCCCCGTTAAGGTAGTGCCCATAGCTGGAGCCGGGCCTGTTAATGATGCGCGACGTTTCTGATTACGGTGCGCGTTTAATAAAGTCGTGGCAACAGTTACTTATTGCGCTTATCTTGTTACTGGCGCTGCTGCTTGTAGGTGTGGTTGTATTTTTTCGTTCACCTGTAGATAAGGATTTATCTACAGGTACGGCAGTATCTAGTAGCGGAAATCCTTATCATTCCACTCGTCGTACTCACGTGCAGTCGTTGCTTGAAAAGTGGAGTTTAGCAGTTCTTTCTGGTGATGAAGAACTGCTAAGGAGCCTGTTCGATCCACAGGCAAATAAAGATTTTGTTGATCGTGAGATCACGCGTATGCACAATCGGCGAGCAGTGAAGTTTGCCGATTGGTCTTTTGGGTTTGCTGATTCAGATACTTTGGAGATACCTATTTCTTGGGATGCACAAAAGTTGCTATCGGCTACAGATGTTTGGGCCACGCAAATTTTTTTGCGTTATGCAATAGCAGGTGGTGATGAGCGGCCAACGGCGAAAGAAATGACGGTGATTTTTACCAGACATGGTGATGATTGGTTAATTCTCAGTGATTCTCTTGTTGGTTATTCTTCCCTTGAAGGAGCCTCAGGTTCACCTTCAACTGTGCAGGGCCCTTGGGATTATGGGCCAGTGGTAATGAGAGAAGTGAGTATTGCTGGTGGGCGTTCGGCAGTTGTGTTGGGACATCCGGAGACTGCGTCAGAAGTTGAAGCTTTGGCAGAAGAGATGAAAACTGCAGTGCCAGCCATTTTAGATTTTTGGGGGCCTCAGTGGACCATTCGCACTGTGGTTATTGCTGCGGCAAGTTCCGCTGAGTTTGTTGCCTTATCTGGAGCGAACCCTGCCTCAACAGAGATAGCTGCCGTCACTATTTCAGATAAAATTACACCTGGCGGGGGAACCGTCACTGGTCAACGGATTATTTTTAGTCCTGATGCAGCGCAGCGACTAACACCTGCGCAGCGGACTGAAGTGCTACGCCATGAACTCACTCATCTAGCTGCTCGTTCAGTAACTGTTGATGGTTCGCCTATGTGGATGCTGGAAGGGTTTGCTGATTACGCAGGTGGGCGTGGTTTTACTCGATCAGTTCGGCAGAGAGTGCCTACCTTAGCCGCAGCTATGTCCAGTGCTACAGCAGTTCTGGAAATCCCAACTGATGCTGAGTACTCTGTTGGTGCAGAGAATCCGGTTCTTGCCTACGAATTAGGGTGGACTATCACCCAATATATTGCTGAGAAATATGGGGAAGCCAGTGTGCTGAAGCTATATCGTCAGTTATGTACTGGTCCTAAAAATGAGACTGACATAGACCGTGCGCTAAGGGCGATACTTGGTGTTGGCTATAGCAGTTTTTCTGACCAATGGAGGGCGTGGTTGAGCGTCCAGCTACGGTAGTAGAATGCGTCGGACCCTATTGGTAACCAATGATTTTCCACCTAGACCGGGCGGAATACAATCTTATTTAGAGTCTTTCGTTAATCACCTACCTGTTTCTGAGATTGTGGTGTACGCACCACGGTGGCGTGATGATTCTCATCGGAAATTTGATGCTGCACAACCTTATGAAGTTATCAGGCATTCGACTACCTTGATGTTGCCTACACCGGCGGTAACTAAGCGAGCTCAGGAAATCGCTGCCACGCATGGTTGTGAAGCAGTATGGTTTGGTGCTGCAGCACCGTTGGCATTAATGGCTCCGGCTCTCCGAAGAAGCGGGATGTCTCGGGTGATCGCGAGTACTCATGGGCATGAGGTGGGTTGGTCTATGTTGCCGTTGGCGCGACAGGCTCTGACACGGATTGGCGAAACCAGTGATGTTATTACTTTTGTCAGTAAGTACACTCGGGGAAGATTTTCTTCAGCCTTTGGCGCGACTGCCGCATTAGAGCATCTTCCCTCCGGAGTGGATACAACAATTTTTCATCCTGATCAGGCTGCCCGCGAAACATTAAGAGCTAAATATAAATTGGAAGACAGAGCAGTAATTCTTTGCTTGTCTCGGCTAGTTCCGCGAAAAGGTCAAGATATGCTCATTAAGGCGCTTAAGCAGATACGGGCAACTATTGATGATGCAACGCTGGTGATTGTTGGAGGTGGGCCATATGCTGGTCGGTTGCAGGCGCTAGCAGTAGAGTGCGGAGTTGAGCGACATGTAATCTTCACTGGCAGTGTGCCGGCTGAGGAATTAGCTGCACACCACACCATTGCCGATGTTTTTGCTATGCCGTGTAGGACTCGTGGTGGGGGGTTGGATGTAGAAGGTTTGGGTATTGTTTATCTTGAGGCCTCAGCTACAGGAGTTCCGGTAGTTGCTGGGAAATCTGGCGGTGCCCCTGAAACAGTAATCGATAATGTTACAGGGCGAATTGTGGATGGGGAGTCGGTAGATGAGATCGCTCGTACGTTAACTGAAATTTTATCTGATCGAGATAGAGCGGCAGATATGGGAAGGGTTGGCCGTGACTGGGTAGCAAAAAATTGGCGTTGGGATATTCTTGGTGCGCGTCTTGAACAGTTGCTTAGTTAAGGGTGGTCGCGATCTAGGTGCAAATACTATTAGTTGGTCCAATTCGAAATTTTTTTCCTGTTTTTAGTGTGTAAAATAGTTTATTTAGATGTGTCGTAGCAGGTTTACCTGGTATGCAAGATCTAAGTCATGCGTAATTGGCAATGGCTGCTTCATCGTTAGCGATTTTTTGCAATCGTTGGGTACGGTACGACTGTGGTGAAATGATGGTAGGGCCATCGGAATCAGTAGGAGTCAGATCTTGGGGGATAAAGGTTTTAGTAACGATATATTTAAAATTATTGTTGTTCAAAGTGATTCATACATACGATTAGTACAATTGGCTGGCAGTGCTTGAAATTGTCTAGTGGTTTGAAGTGTAGATGAACAGTGGCAGAGTCTGTTGCGGTAAGCCTGCTACGCGTACTGAGGCTTCATCATCGATGAGATTAAGTCCATCGTTTTGGGGTGGTGAAACTGTGCCAAGATTAATTTTGAGGCAACGGCGCGATGTGGATCGGTTTTGCATGGGTAACTACCGCATCAATGGCTGATGCACCCAAAGGAGCGAAAATGTTGTTGGAAATCTGAAGGGCTGGGCCATAGAAAAGAGCGGAGGAGCACCCACTGCCTGTGGGTTTACCGCTTATCGGCATTCGTATGTGAAGCTGTCTTCATGAGTAGTATCCAAGTGGCCGACCAGACTTTCATCGTCGCGCAGTCAAAGGCAATAGGTGGATTAGTTTCACCTTTGTTGGCACCGGATGGCTTGGCAGAGCGTAACTGGCGTAAGTGGTGGCCAGAGTTAGTGCTTACGGTCCGGGAAGATAGAGGTGAGCAGGGTGTTCGTTGGCTCGTCAGCGGACCGTACACCGGTACAATGGAGCTCTGGTTGGAGCCAACTCTGGATGGGACCTGCCTCCATTATTTCTTCCACGCTGAACCTACGGCAATCCCTCCACATAAGCTCGCTAAACTTGACTTAGTAGCCATTAATCGCCAAGCAAGGGTAGCTGGCAAGCGGATGGCTTTTGAGGTTAAGGCGACTCTGGAGTTGGGGCGGGTACCCGGCGATGGTACCGATTGATTGATTGGTCGCAGTATAGTCTTGGATGAACATGGTTATTACCGGCGTATTGGGCTTAAGAGTATGAGATGCTCGAAACTCTTCTAGAGCATAAGTGGGAACATGTGTCCTCAGTGCGGTATTTGGGGATCGAAAGAAAGGTAACCTTGTTGTATGGCTGATAGGACCACGCAATCAATAGTGATTGCAGCGCCGGTCGAGAAGGTAATGGCGGCAATTGCAGATATCCCTGCGTACCCGGATTGGGTGTCAACGTGTAAAGCTGCCGAGATACTTGAAACTGGCCCGGATGGTAAGGCCAAGCAGGCGCGATTCTTGCTAGACGCCGGTATGCTTAAAGATACTTATGAGCTCGAGTACACCTGGTCAGTCGATGGCTCTGCGGTGAGCTGGGAGTTGTTATCGAGTTCTTTACAAAAATCCCAATCCGGTTCCTACACATTGGTTGCCGACGGGGATAAAACTAAGGTGACGTATCAACTTACAGTTGATGTAGATATTCCGATGATTGGTCTTTTAAAGCGTAAGGCTGAAAAGATGATTACTGATGCGGCGCTGAAGGAACTTAAGAAGCGGGTAGAGGGCTGAACGTCAGACTCCTCTACACGGGGAGATGGAGAGGGAGCCGAGATGTCGCCTAAGTCGAGTGCTTCTATCAGATTTTTTATAGGAAAAGGTGGGGTTGGTAAAACAACCTTGGCTGCGGCTTCGGCTTTAGCTCGGTCTTGTTCAGGTCAGCGAGTGCTTATCGTGTCAATGGACCAGGCGCATTCATTAGGTGATGCCTTTGCTATTGCCATGGCTGGTGGTGCAGGGGAGTCTTCTTTAGTTGAGCTTAGCGATAATCTTGATGGCCTTGCTCTTGATACTTTAGCTCTCGCCGAGCAGCAGTGGAGTCGAGGATTACAATTTTTTGCTACCAATGCCGGGCATCAACATGGTCTAGAGTTCGGTGGTTTAGCCCCAGAGGAACTGATGGTTATACCAGGGGTGCAAGAACTTCTGGGGCTCGATTATGTATCGAAACTTGCAGCTAGTGGCAGGTGGGATGAAATAGTTGTAGATTGTGCGCCCACCGCTGAAGTGCTACGGATGTTGACTCTGCCGGATGCTTTGCTGACGTATATGGAAAGATTGTGGCCGCGCCACCGGAGGTTAGTTGCGGCGGTATCGGGGGATGCACGTTTAGCTCTTATGGTGGGTCTCATTGAAAGGGTATGCAGCTCAGCTGAACGGTTGCGTGAGGTTCTTGGAAACGGTCAATTAGTGGGCGCAACTTTGGTGTTAACTCCCGAAAAAGTTGTTGTTGCAGAAGCTGTTCGAACGATTACGGCGCTATCGCTACTTGGTATCCAATTAGATGCGGTAATCGTCAATCGCACTCTTGCTGAGACAGTAGGTATCCCGGACAGTCAGCTAGGTGGGCATCCGGCAATTCTTTGGTATGAGCAGCGCCTTCGAGAGCAGCGACAGGTAGTAGGAAGCCTTGCTCATGTTTTAGAGCGCACCCCATTGCAGATTGTCGAGTTTCTCTCGAGTGAACCCACGGGGTTGGGAGCGTTGAAATCTATTGCCGAAAGTTGTTATGGGACAAATAGTTACAAAAAAAATTTTCGAGAGAATAATGTGAGAGATGATGAGGACAATGAAATTATGCGGCAGCCTGAGACTGGAGTTATTGGGTTGACTGCGCTTCCAGAGGTTTCACTGGAGTCAGGTACGGGATCGTCCTCGATATATGTATTGCGGCTTGACCTGCCTTTTATTGATCCATCCACGCTAAGTTTAGGAAGGGTGGAAGATGACTTAGTTATTGGCGCACAGGGGGTGCGGCGCCGTATTCGGTTAGCTTCGGTATTGCGCCGCTGCCATGTAGTAGGAGCCGAACTTGATGGTAGTAAATTAACGGTACGGTTTACGCCAAATTTGGAGGTATGGCCACAGTGACAGGTGTTCCTCCTGAGCTTGATGTCGAATTGCGTCTACTAGCACAGGCAGTTATTGATCGTTTAGAACCTATCGTGCACGCTGCCGCTAAAGCTCCAACTCAAACTGATGGTACTGCCAGAGATTCCCCTGTTGGGTGTTCGTGGTGCCCCGTGTGTGCGCTAGCGGCATTGGTTTCTGGGGAGCAGCATGAGTTGTTATCAGTGGTTGCTACCTACGGGGCGAGTCTGCTTGTTCTGGTTCGAGCGATGCTTGATGGCGGTTCGGATCTAGCTGCTCCTTCGCAATCGACCGCAACGTCAAAGGAAGGAACTGAGCCGGGGCTTAGATCTGACTATCAGTTGATCGATGTGACAATTTTATGAGTGGTTTCCCTGATAGTGCTTACAGAAACCGATTGTTGGTGGTGTTGCTATGTCTTTGACAACTTCGGCGCTGACAATAGGGATTGATATCGGTGGGACCAGTTTAAAGGCGGCGGTAGTCACTGCTGAAGGGCAGATTCTTGATATGCATCGGGTGTCAACGCCGCATAGCAGTGCTGCACTTGAAGATGCTTTGGAGCGGTCGGTGCTTGAGCTACTTGCTAAGTATCAGGTTGAAGCGGTTGGCCTGGCTGTGGCGGGTTTTATCGATGCGGATCGGCGTGTAGTCAGATTTGCGCCACACTTGCCTTGGCGCGATACTCCAGTCGTTCATAGGATGAGCAATCGGCTCAAACTGCCGGTGATGATGGAACATGATGCAAATGCTGCGGCTTGGGCAGAGCTGAGGTTTGGGGCGGCAGTGGGCGGGCAAACTGTCGTTCTGGTAGCAATTGGGACCGGAATTGGGGCAGCATTACTTATTGATGGGCAGCTCTACCGAGGTGCATACGGTGTTGCTCCGGAGTTAGGGCATGTTCAGGTGGTGCCAGATGGTCGTCGCTGTTCCTGCGGGAAGAGTGGTTGTTGGGAAAGATATTGCAGTGGAACTAGTTTGGCAGAAACGGTAATCGAGTTAGCTGCAAGTTTACCGCTTTCGTTTACTGAACAATCCGTCCTTGCACGAGATTTAAAACTAGACCCAGGATCACTCACGGGGAAGAGAGTAACTGCCGCTGCCGGAGAAGGGGATCCTCTTGCTAAGCGCGCGGTGAATGAGTTTTCACGATGGCTTGGACTTGGCTTGGCGATGGTAGGCGATATCTACGATCCAGACCTTATTGTTATTGCAGGGGGAGTGGCGAGTTCTGCTCCTTTGTTCCTTGATGAGGCGCGTGAGAGCTACTTGCGGCATGTTACGGGTTCGCAATATCGGCGTCAGGCTCGGATTAGGCGGGCGGAATTAGGCGAAGCGGCGGGAATGATTGGTGCTGCCGATCTTGCCCGTGCTGCAGTGCACTAGTAAGGCTAGTGGGATCGGTCGATCGCTTAGGTGATTCCAGCTGGGTGGTCCCAGCTGTGGTGGGTAACGCTAGTGCTGAGTAGAGTTGGCACAAGCCGAGCGGAAGTGCTGCGGGGAGTTGCCTTGCAATGGAGGCTTGTAGCGTGGGACAGAAAGGGAGCGCCATGTGGTATTGGCTGTTCAAGTTTGTCTTTATTGGTCCGCTGCTCAAATTATTTGGGCGTCCCAGCATTGAAGGTGCAGAACATTTGCCTCGCAGTGGTGCTGCGATTCTTGCAAGTAATCACCTAGCTGTTGTTGATTCTTTTTATTTGCCTCTGATGGTTAATCGCCGAATCACTTTTCTGGCAAAGAACGAGTATTTTACTGGTAAAGGATTTAAGGGCGCATTCCAGCGCTGGTTTTTTACGGTGGTGGGACAGGTGCCGATTGATAGAAGTGGTGCTGATGCGGCTCAACAAGCACTAAAGACTGCTGAACGTATTTTGAGTGAAGGTAAATTGATGGGGATGTATCCAGAAGGTACAAGGTCCCCTGACGGTCGGCTATTTAAGGGCAAGACAGGATTGGCCAGGTTGGCATTAGAGACCGGGGTTCCGGTTATTCCAGTGGCGATGATCGGTACTGATGCGGTAAATCCTATTGGTTCGAAATTCCTTAAACCGGGGAAAATATGTATTAAAATAGGTAAGCCACTCGATTTTTCGCGTTTTGATGGACTAGGCGGAAATCGATTTATTGAGCGAGCGGTTATTGATGAGGTGATGTATGAGTTGATGCGTCTTTCTGGACAAGAATACGTTGATATTTATGCAGCAAGCCTGAAAGACATGCCTGTTGTGGCTGAACCCAGTGATCAGTTATCTAGGGCGGCAGCAAGCTGAACATATGTTAAGGAAGCTGAGAAAAATTATTAGTGGATAATGGGAATGCGGCAACCGGAATAGTTAATGCCGCCCGGTTGGCACGAGTAAAGCGATTCTTGCAGTAGTGCTGTTAATGGAAAATGGATATCAAACCGTTTCTTGATGATCTATCCGCAGGTTGATAATTTTCCGAATAAAAGAATCCAAGTGCTTTGTTGTTGTGATTGTCCACTTCTCTCGTTTGGGCATAAGCTGTTGCTGTGCGCTATTTCTACGACTGCGAATTCATCGAAGATGGTCGCACTATCGATTTGATCTCCATTGCGGTTGTTGCAGAGGATGGCCGGGAGTTTTATGCGGTATCCACCGAATTTGATCCTGACCGTGCGGGTAAGTGGGTGCGGGCAAATGTACTACCAAAACTTCCGCCTCCTTCTTCGCGATTGTGGCGAAGTCGGGCCCAGATTCGTCAAGATCTATTCAACTTTCTTACTGAAACATCAACTAGTGCAACACAATCAATTGTTGCAGGGTTTCCTGTTGATATTGAATTATGGGCTTGGGTATCTGCTTATGACCATGTAGTGCTATGTCAATTATGGGGGCCGATGACCTCGTTGCCACGAGCATTGCCACGGTTCACCCATGAGTTACGTCAGCATTGGGAAGCCGCTGGGCGCCCAGATCTCCCGGCAGCACCGCGTGATGCCCATGATGCCTTGGCTGATGCCCGTCATAACCTGGCAAAGTTCAAAGCTATCGAAGCATCCAAGAGCTAGTGATCCCGTGTGCAGTCGCTATTGGCAGGGCGCTTACGATGGTCCAGTGAACTGGACAGTTGACGTACCGATCGACCGACTCCCTGAGCTTCCGCCTCTTCCTATGGGCTTGCGAACGCGGCTGGATGACGCTTTGGCTAAGCCAGCGACACAGCAGCCTAGCTGGCCAGAGGATCAAGCCTCAGCAATGCGAACGGTTCTAGAGAGCGTACCCCCCATAACCGTGGCTTCAGAGGTGCAACTATTGCAGGAGAAGCTAGCCCAAGTTGCCAGGGGGGAAGCCTTCTTGTTGCAAGGTGGTGACTGTGCAGAAACTTTTGCCGATAATACTGAGCCGCATATTAAAGGCAATATCCGAACACTTCTTCAGATGGCTGTGGTACTTACCTACGGGGCGAGTATGCCTGTGGTGAAGGTAGCCCGGATTGCTGGTCAGTACGCAAAGCCGCGCTCAGCTGACACTGACGCCCTAGGTTTGCCTTCCTATCGTGGGGATATGGTCAATGGTTTTGCTCCTGAGGCAACTTTGCGGGCGCATGACCCCTCACGTTTGGTTCGGGCTTACGCAAATGCAAGTGCCGCGATGAATTTGGTGCGTGCCTTGACTGGGGCTGGGATGGCCGATCTGCACAAAGTGCATGATTGGAACCGCGAATTTGTTCTTTCTTCTCCGGCTGGAGCTAGGTATGAATCTTTAGCTGAAGAGATTGACCGTGGTCTTCGCTTTATGAATGCCTGTGGGGTAACTGATCCGAGTCTGCAGTCTGCCCAAATTTTTGCTAGCCATGAGGCGTTAGTCCTTGATTATGAGCGGGCTATGTTGCGGCTTGCCCCCGATCCAGACAATCTGGATGGCGATCCAATTCTCTACGATTTGTCTGCACATTTTTTGTGGATTGGAGATAGGACCCGCCAGCTCGATGGTGCGCATATCGCTTTTGCTGAATTGATTGGTAACCCCATTGGTCTAAAAATTGGCCCGAGCACCACCCCGGACATGGCAGCGGAATACGTTGAGCGACTTGATCCTCACAACAAAGCTGGGCGCCTGACTTTGGTGGCTCGAATGGGAAACGGGAAGGTTCGCGATTTACTTCCACCTATTATTGAAAGAGTGCAAGCCACTGGCCGTCAAGTGATTTGGCAATGTGACCCCATGCACGGCAATACCCATGAAGCCAGTACAGGGTATAAGACTCGCCATTTTGATCGTATTGTTGATGAGGTTCAAGGATTTTTTGAAGTGCATCACGAACGTGGTACTCATCCTGGTGGTATTCATATTGAGCTTACCGGTGAAAATGTCACTGAATGTCTTGGTGGAGCTCAAGATATCTCTGATGTTGATCTTTCTGGGCGTTATGAAACGGCTTGTGATCCGCGTTTAAATACTCAGCAGTCTTTGGAGTTATCTTTCCTTGTTGCCGAAATGCTCAGGGGATAGCCTCAGATGTACCGTAGAGTTGGGACAGGCTAATACTGACAACATGAAGGTGTTGCTTAGCAGCTGGGAGCCTAGCCACCATCCAGCTGCAGTTACTAGTGCACTAAGAATGAGTAATGCACTTAGCCAGAAAATAAGTTGGCGACGAGATTTTTGTTGTTGCAGAATGAATTGCTCGTTGTGATTATGTTGGTGGTGAGTTTCTGGTTGGTCCGGTTCAGATTTACATACTGAAAACTCGCTTTGCGCCTCTGTTTTACCCTCGACTCTAGTCTGGTGGATAAATACAGATTGCGATTCAACTTTGGTACGTACTGGTTCAGCCTGAAAGTGGACAGTGCGGAGATCTTGTGCGCTTTGATGTTCCGCTGAATTTTTAGGGGTGGGAACTCGAAATGACGGAAGTCGTAACTCCTCTGCGATGCGGTGGAGCTCTTGGAACATGTGAAGGGCGTCAATAAATCGTTCTTGAGGTTCACGACTAGTGGCACGAAGGACGAAATTATCAAATTGTTGGGGAATACCTTCAATAACTTTGCTGGGAAGGGGAACATCGTTGTGGATGCGTTGATAAGCAACCGAGAGTGTGGTGTCACCTGTGAACGGGAGTTTTCCAGTAAGAAGCTCAAAGAGCACTATGCCTACCGAATAAATATCACTTGTTGTTCCTGCGTTGCCGGTAGCGACTTGTTCGGGCGATAGATATCCGGCAGTGCCAAGGATGACGCTGCTTGAGGTAATCCCGGCTGCGGCTATCGCTCGCACTAAGCCAAAATCTGCAACTTTGACTTCACCAGAGTCTGAGATGAGGATATTTTCAGGCTTGATATCCCGGTGAACTAGTCCGGCTTGGTGTGCTTCAGCCAAAGCATCGAGGACCGGTAAAATTACTGCGGTGACAGCATGTGGAGGCATCGGGCCACGTTCATTGAGTAATTCGCGTAATGTGCCACCTTCGACTAATTCCATTATTAAGAAGCCAAGTGATTGGTCAATGCCTTGGTCATAAACAGCAACCAGAGCTGAGTTTTTTAGTCGCGCAACCGCTCTAGCTTCACGTTCAAATCGGGTCAGAAACTGGGGGTCAGCGGCAAATTGTGGCTCCATGACCTTAATGGCAACAGGTCTATCAAGTCGCAAATCATGTCCACGGTAGACCGTGGACATACCTCCGCGAGCAATAGGTACATCAATGCGGTAGCGACGTTCAAGGGTTAGCCCTACGCGGGGATCGCTGCTAAAAGCCACCGTTGTCCTCATCTTAGTTTTGTACAATATGTCTGCGGCTGTGTATTGCAACTCGCAATGAGCTAAATGCTATCGACAGTGGGTTAGCACCTCAACATCCCGCTGGTTACGATGGGTAATGTGAGTGCCATTCCCTACACAGATGATGTGCTTGACCAATCGGTAGACGTTCTTCAATTAGCGGATGTTGCAAAAATACTGCTTGTGCCGGTGACTCGGGTGCATCAGCATTTACGTGAACGGGACTTAATAGCTATTCGCCGAGATGGTGTTATTGTCGTGCCCACTTTATTTTTTGAAGCTGACCATATAGTTAAGCCTCTACCAGGGGTGCTTTCGGTTCTTTATGACGGTGGTTATGGTTCAAGTGAGATTTTACGGTGGCTTTTTACAGCCGATGAGACCCTTTCCCTTGTGCGAGATGGGTCGACTGCAGAGCAAATACGTTCAGGAGCAATGCCGATAGAAGCTTTGCATGGACATCAAGCACGTGAAGTTATTAGGCGTGCGCAGGCCATGGCTTTTTAACTCTGCTGATTGACAATGCAGCGTTAGTAGTTGCTTGCAGTACCCCGGGTAATGCTAGTGCAAGTTTTTTGTGTTGGGCAACAACTGCCCGACTCTGCATAACACGGTAATCCTGTTCTTCAATGGCACTAAGAATTTCTGCGTATATTCTTAGTGCTGTCCTGACGCATGGCTGGGCAGTCGGATGTAGTAATGCGATGCCATGCTCAGCTTTGCGGTAGAGCGCACGAGTCAGGGCAATGAAATGTGCAAGTGCGCGTTTTAATCGAGGATCTGTGCTCTGATGTAGCCATAAGTAGTGTAGTAAATCTTCTTCCACTCCAAAAGCTTTAAGATCATCGGTAGGAAGGTAAATTCTACCCCTAGCAAGGTCTTCAGCGATATCGCGAAGAAAGTTTGTCAGCTGGAAAGCTTCCCCAAGAGCTGCTGCGAAAGGCTCAGCATCGCTTATTGTTTTAGCGACACCAAGGACCGGTAGCAGTTGTAGGCCAATTACCGAGGCTGACCCGTACATATATTTTTTTAGTTCCGTCATCGTTTTGTAGACAGGCTGAAAAAATTCGCTAACGGGTATGTCCATCTGCATTGAATGGAGAAATGCCCATAGGTACTCAACGGGGATACGGTATTGGGTTACTGTGTCGCATAGGGCAAGAAAGATAGGGTTTGCTACCGATTTTCCGGAAAGTCCAGCTTTTACCTGATTGGCGATATTGTCAATTGATCTAAGGGTGATCTCAGGATCAGTGTCAACAGCGTGGTCAACAATATCATCAACAGTTCTGGCGAAGCCGTAAAGAGCGTATACGGCTTGACGTTGTGCAGCATTAAGTAATGCAGTGGCAAGGTAATAAGATTTTCCATGTTGTGCTGTCAAGGCCTTGCATTGTTGGTATCCTGCTGCCAGTTCAGGGTTAGCTATGGGGTCGTAGATCATTGTGGTCAGTGTGAATTTCTTTGGGCGGGTTGGTAATGAAGTTGTGAAGAACAGCTATAGAATAATTTGGTAGCAGCTAGTGCAATTGCTGATGCAATAATGACGTGAGGCCAAGAGTAAAGTCCGTGAGCACCATCAGGTTTGAAAACTACCATCAACCATACTGATAGCCAGACCAGCCAGGCTAAAGGTGTGGTTTTTGTTATTAGTCCGGCACCAATAGCTAGTGGCCAGGAGTAATACCAGGGCAGGGCTGCCGGTGACAACAGCACTACAGTTAGCATGGAAAGCACAATTCCGGTCATTGCATCGCGGTCATTACGGCGATGACGCCACCATAAAATGATCAGTAGAACAGCCATTGCAATGGCACCGATTGCACGCGTGACTTTGACAACTGCGGCGAATTGCACGGTTGTAAAGTAGTTGCCGAATACGGTAATAAGATTGGCGGCTGCGGTGGGAAGGGTGAGCCAATTGATTATTTTAATTGATCCGGCAAGGGCACTAAGCCATCCCAGTCCAACACCAGCCAAGAGTGAGAAGGCACTGAATATTGCTATTGTTATGGCTAGTGCAGCGGAGCAGATTTTT
>JBOFCS010000119.1:0-10111 GCA_051646185.1 Mycobacteriaceae bacterium
AAAACTGTCATTACTGTGGTGTAGGCCAGTTCGCGGTGAGTAGCAAGGGCTTTATGAACCTGACGTACGGTTTGGGGTTCGGGGCTGGACCATAGGTGTTCCATTACTGCTCGTTCGAGTTCTCCTAGGCCTGTCATTACCCTATTCTACCGGTAGGGGGAGTTTGTAGTGTTGGCAGTTGGTGGGTTGTCTGTAATTTGTTGACGAATTGAGCAGCCTATTGAAAATTAGGTAAGGCTGACCTATGATTAAGTAGATCCATGGGAGCTTCCAGGGCTGTGGAAGCTCTTTTCTCTAGATGGGCCTCATGTGCATTGTGCAGGAGGCCCATCTGCTCTAATGCATACAGAGCATTTGGCTAAAGATGAGGGAGATTTTATGGATAAAGTCAGTGTGAGTGCCGAGTCTAAGGCCGCTTTTTTGAATACGGGTTTCGATAATCTTCTAGGCTTGAGCTACACCGAACTTACCTCCGATGGGGTGAGTGCAACCTGGGAAGTTGAGCCGAAACTGCTACAGCCAGCAGGAATTATGCATGGTGGAGTGTACTGTTCTGTCGTGGAAAGTGTTGCTAGTGTGTCTGGCAGTGTTTGGCTCGGCGATCGAGGCTATGTTGTTGGCGTGAACAACAACACGGATTTTTTGCGTGCAACAAAATCTGGAACACTATTCGCCCGTTCTATCCCTATCCATCGGGGACGTTCCCAGCAGCTATGGCAGGTTAATATCACTGATCCGGCCGGGATATTGGTGGCTAGGGGGCAGGTGCGTCTTCAGAATATGAGTCTTCCAGCATAACCACTAGGAATCCTCCACTGCAAGATGGTGTAAGGCATGGCAGGATTGGTCAGATTAGACAAAGCTGCAACACAGCTTTAAATGAGATTGCCGAAGTTGGGAAGGGCGGAGAATGCGGCTTAGTCCCCATGAGCAGGAGCGACTTTTAATTTCCTATGCTGCCGAGTTGGCTCGAAGGAGGCAGGGGCGTGGATTAAAACTTAATCATCCCGAAAGTGTTGCCCTTATTACGGATCATGTTTTAGAGGGTGCCCGAGATGGCCGCACTGTTGCAGAGTTAATGGCTTCTGGTCGAGAAGTTCTCAGTCGTGCAGATGTGATGGAGGGAGTCCCCGAGATGCTAGCTGATGTTCAAGTGGAAGCAACTTTTCCGGACGGTACTAAGTTGGTCACGGTCCATCGCCCGATTTCCTAACGATTATTTGCACGTGCCAGAGGAAGGTCTAATAGTGATACCTGGTGAAATATTATGTGTTGCTGGTGAAATCCTTCTCAATGAAGGTGCGAAACCTATTACTGTGAGTGTCCTTAATACTGCTGATAGGCCGATACAAGTGGGTAGTCATGTGCATTTTCCGCAGTCAAATACGGCATTAGATTTCGATCGAGACTCTACGTATGGCTTTCGATTAAACATTGCCGCAGGTACTGCTATCAGATTTGAACCAGGAATCCGACAGCAGGTGTCTTTAGTTCCTATTGCGGGAAGTCGGAAAGTCTTTGGGCTAACGATGAATCCTCCTGGTGCCTTAGATTCTCTGACTGAAAAACGAGATGAACAATGACTAAGCTTTCTCGGATACGTTATGCCGAATTATTTGGACCAACAACTGGTGACCGCATACGACTAGCTGATACCGATCTTTTGATTGAGATCACTGAAGATCGAAGTGGTGGTCCAGGGAGAGCCGGGGAAGAGGCTGTCTTTGGTGGGGGGAAAGTGTTGCGTGAGTCTATGGGCCAGGGGCGCGCAACCCGCTCCGAAGGAGCTCCAGATACCGTGATTACGGGTGTGATCGTTCTTGACTATTGGGGTATTATTAAGACCGACATAGGTATTCGTGATGGTAGAATCACAGCTTTAGGTAAGGCTGGGAATCCGGACACCATGGATGGGGTGCATCCGCAGCTTGTTGTTGGGCCATCCACAGAGATTATCGCTGGAAATGGTCGGATTATTACTGCAGGTGGAATTGATTGCCACGTACACTTTATTTGTCCACAAATTTTGCATGAGGCACTGGGGGGTGGAATAACCACATTGATTGGCGGAGGAACCGGTCCTGCTGAGGGGAGTAAAGCCACTACGGTCACCCCTGGCTCCTGGCATTTAGGGACAATGCTTGAGGCTCTTGATGCTTGGCCGATGAATATCGCTTTATTGGGAAAAGGTAATACTGTAAGTACCGAGTCTATGTGGGAGCAATTGCGTGGTGGTGCTTCAGGATTTAAACTCCACGAGGATTGGGGATCGACCCCGGCAGTAATTGATGCCTGCTTGCGGGTGAGTCAAGATGCAGGTGTACAAGTTGCTTTACATTCAGATACTTTGAATGAAACAGGTTTTGTTGAAAGTACTTTGGCCGCTATAGCGGGGCGAGGCATTCATGCCTATCACACCGAAGGTGCTGGTGGCGGCCATGCCCCAGATATTATTACCGTCGCTGCACAGAGTCATGTTTTGCCTAGCTCGACTAATCCTACTCGCCCGCATACTGTCAATACTCTTGATGAGCATTTAGATATGCTCATGGTATGTCATCATTTAAATCCAAGTGTGCCAGAAGATTTAGCTTTTGCTGAAAGCCGTATTCGACCGTCAACAATCGCTGCTGAAGATTTACTCCATGATATGGGCGCAATTTCTATGATTGGCAGTGATGCTCAAGCAATGGGCAGAATTGGCGAAGTAGTACTACGAACTTGGCAGAGTGCACATGTGATGAAACGCAAGCGGGGTTCACTTGCTGGGGATACCGCTGCCGATAATGTTAGAGCGCAACGGTATGTGGCTAAGTACACTATTTGTCCAGCTATTACACACGGGTTAGATGCTGAGGTGGGCTCAATTGAGGTAGGTAAGCTAGCTGATTTAGTGCTATGGGAACCAGCATTTTTTGGGGTAAGGCCGCATGCGGTGCTCAAGGGTGGAATGATCGCCTGGGCTGCTATGGGTGATGCGAATGCTTCAATCCCTACTCCGCAGCCAGTATTGCCTAGACCGATGTTTGGGGCTGAGCCTAAAGCGGCTGCGGCAACTTCTGTGCATTTTGTTTCTGAACAAGCTATAGCCGATGGTTTACCGGAGCGGTTAAACTGCGCGCGACGTTTTGTGCCAGTAAAAAATGTACGGGCAGTTACTAAAGTAGATATGCCACATAATGACGCGCAACCGCATATTGAAGTTGATCCAGATACGTTTACAGTGAAAATTGATGGTGCAGTATGGAAGGAAGCGCCGGTGTCGGAACTTCCTATGGCACAAAGATATTTCCTCTTCTAATGACGCAGTGGACGATAGTTCTATCCTTAGCTGATTCACGATTGCCTACAGGCGGACATGTTCATTCAGGCGGAGTTGAGGAAGCGATTTCAAGTGGACTTGTTGTCGATATTGCTAGCCTTGAGGCATATTTACGTCGCCGAATTTTAACGTCAGCTTTGGTTGGTGCTGGTATTTCAGCGGCAGTGTGCCGCGGCGACCTTGAGTTTAATGCTGCTGAGGATGAGGTGGATTCGCGTACTCCCTCGCCCGCGGCGCGTATTGCTTCGCGTAAACAGGGGAGGGGAATGCTGCGGTTAGCCAGATATATTTGGGACCAAGGGCAGTGGGATACCCTCCCTGTGGATCCGCATTTTGCTAGTATTGCCGGTTTGGTTGGCAAAGTAGCCGGGCTTTCACCTTTTGAGAGTGCACTGGTAGTGGTGTATACCACGATGACGGGAACTGCTGTTGCCGCTCAACGGTTATTGGCATTGGACCCTGCTGAAGTTTCGGCTATGACCTTCAGACTTAGTGAGTTATGCGATAAAACTGCTGCGGAGGCTACGGAGTCATTATCTGCGCTGTCTGATCCATTGCTTGATGTACTTGCAGAGCGGCATTGTTTGCGAGAACAGCCCTTGTTTGTTTCTTAATTTTACCCAGAATCCCTACCAAAGAATTGGAGCAGGTATCGTGCCACCACATCTGATTGATGGGCAACCTCATACTCATGGCTTGGGTCGACCTCGACGTAAGCGGGATGTGGGGGAGCCAGTTCGAATTGGCATAGGTGGTCCGGTGGGGTCTGGGAAAACCGCACTGGTAGCAGCCTTATGCAGATCTTTACGTGAGCAGTTATCGCTAGCAGTGTTGACAAACGATATTTACACAACTGAAGATGCCGATTTTCTTCGTCGGCATGCAGTCCTTCCTGATTCACGGATAACGGCTGTGCAAACCGGTGGATGCCCACATACCGCAATTCGAGACGACATCACGGCAAATTTAGATGCGATTGACGATCTTATTGCCGCAAATCCGCCTTTGGATCTGATTTTGGTGGAATCTGGCGGAGATAATTTGACGGCAACCTTTTCTTCCGGTCTCATCGATGTGCAAATATTTGTTATTGATGTTGCAGGCGGAGACAAGGTTCCACGAAAGGGTGGTCCCGGGGTAACTTTTTCAGATCTGTTGGTTATCAATAAGACTGACCTTGCTTCTCTGGTAGGAGCGGATCTGAAAGTGATGTCTGAGGACGCTGCCCGAGTGAGAGCAGGGCGTCCTACCGCGATGATTTCACTCACCGAAGACCCTTCGGCCGCGGAGGTGGTGGCATGGGTACACGATCAGATATCTGTTGTGAACCATGCTGATAGCCATGTTGGTGGCAATGAGAACTGAACTCACGATTGTTGCTTCACCATCTCGGAGCCCGCGTATCCATGCTTCAGGGGGACTGTCGGCGCGATTGGCAAGCGATGGGGTAGTCCATATCATTAGTACAGCCGCTACCCCTTTAGGTGGGGATGAGATTTTTGTTCGGGTAATTGTTGAAGAACTTGCTGCATTAACAATTCATACGGTTGCGGCAACAGTGGTGTTACCAGGTGTTGAATGCGATGATTCGTATTCAGTCTGGTCGTATGAGGTGGAACAGGGGGCAAGTTTGCGGGCAATCCCACAGGCAATGATCGTGGCAGCGCATTCAGTCCACAGATCTATGGCTACTGTTCATGCTGCAGCCAGCTCGCGGATACTACTTAGAGAACAGGTTCAGATTGGCCGTTGTGGTGAAGGCAATGGATTCTGGTCGGGCGAGATTGATGCCACAATTGAGGATCGGCCCCTACTGAGACATCGGGTTGAACTAGGGCAAACGGCGGTAGGTAGCGATAGTATTGCCGCGCCAAGGGCTAGTATTAGTGAACTTATTTATCCTGGCACAGAACACAAAGACCCACCGGTAAACTCAGTGTCAATGACACTGGCTCGCGGTGGGTCTTTACTGTCTTGGCAGGGGCAAACACTATTCACGCAGTAGTGATTAGGAAGCGGTTTTCGATTCCTGGAGATCGGACTCGGGTACCTCTTTTGATTCTAGTTCACGTAATTGGTCCAGAGCTGTGCGAGCGTAAACCTGTTGCTCAGTGATGGTGAGTTGTCCGCGTCCACGAGTCAAGAAAGTGACAGACCAGGAAAGCATTGTGGTCAGGCGGCTTTTAAAGCCAACGATATAAATGAGGTGCAAGGCTAGCCACATTACCCAGGCAATAAAGCCCCCAAATTCCAGTTTGCCAATTTTTGCTACAGCACTAAAACGAGACACCGTTGCCATTGAGCCTTTATCAAAATATCTAAAAGGCTTGCGGTCAGCTGGGTTTGAACCTTTGAGTTCGGCTTTAATCTGATTTGTTGCGTACGTTGCTCCCTGGATGGCACCTTGTGCCATACCTGGCACTCCCTCGACTGCCATCATGTCGCCGATAACAAAAACGCTTGGGTTTCCTGGAATTGCTAGGTCAGAACCAACTTTCACTCTGCCAGCGCGATCAAGTTCTACCCCTGATTGCTCTGCAAGTTGTTTGCCTAAAGGGCTGGCTGACACTCCGGCAGACCAGACTTTGCATTGCGATTCAATACGGCGAAGTGTCCCGTCTTTTTCTTTAACAGTTAGACCATGGTTGTCAAGATCGGTCACCATGGCGCCAAGCTGAATTTCCACGCCAAGTTTCTCCAAGCGCTTGGCAGCCTTACGTCCAAGGTTTTCTCCCATGGGTGGGAGTACAGCAGGTGCTGCGTCAAGCAAAATTACCCGAGCTTCAGTGGGGTCGATATGGCGGAATGTTCCCTTAAGTGTTCGGTCAGACATCTCCGCGATTTGGCCAGCCATTTCTACTCCGGTTGGTCCGGCTCCGATAACGACAAAGGTCAGTAGTCTCGCCCGCTCTTCTGGGTCGTGTGAAAGTTCGGCCTGTTCAAAGGCGCCTAGGATTCGACCCCGAAGTTCTAAAGCATCGTCGATAGTCTTCATTCCTGGGGCAAATTCAGCAAAGTGGTCATTGCCAAAATACGATTGATCGGCTCCGGCTGCGATGATTAAACTATCAAATGGCGTCTCAGTAACCCGCTCTAAAAGTTTAGAAGTGACAATTTTTTTCTCTAGGTCAATCTTAAAAACATCACCAAGTAGAACCCGTGAGTTTTTCTGTTTTCGCAGTACAACTCTAGTTGCTGGAGCAATTTCTCCTTCGGAGAGAATCCCTGTAGCCACTTGGTATAGCAGCGGTTGGAAGAGATGATGAGTGGTACGCGCAATGAGGGTGACATCCACGTCAGCATGTTTAAGCTTTTGAGTTGCGTTTAGTCCACCGAAGCCTGAGCCGATGACCACTACGCGGTGGCGTGTGGGCTGTGCCGGCTGGATGCTCATCTGTGCTCCTCTGATGTTGATAGAAATATATCTATACGGTAGTCAACCGTCGCTGGGAAGTTGTGTTGGCGGGGTGGTTTATGGTTGAGAGTCAGCTTTTCGGGTCTCTAGTTTGCTGAATTATTGTTGCTTTTTAGCCACCACTGAGCGATATTTTTTGACATAGGTCCTGAATGTTTCACCCAGTTGAAGTGATCAAGAGAAAAATTTGGAACCTCAGAATTTGTATAGGCAAGTTCAGTGATGGGCGCGCTGAGCAGTTTTGTGTTGTAGTGGGCGATGGCCCCATGTGGGGCGTATGGGTCAGGTTGTATGGCATAGCTCAGCACAGGGGTGCGGATGCTACGCATATTTTGTTCAATATTGGGTAATCCGGTGATGTGATAGTGACCAGTTTTAGCCAGTTGAGACCATTCCTTGATCAAAGTTTTAGGTTGGATTCCGCCGAATCCGAGTCGATGCCCCGGGAAATACCCAAGAGCTGTTGCGATGATTCCAGCTATTCGTGTTTGGATGGCGATGGTTAGTGCACGCCGACCATACGCTCGATAGTAGGGGGTTCCAGTCGCGATAAGTACCAAGGCATCAGGGCTAAGCCGAACCGGCGGGTTGCTCGCGCAGTACAACCCAGCTAACTGTCCACCCAGGCTATGGCCTGCCACGACAAGAGGCGATTGGGGATGGCGATCTTTGGCAGCAGAGATTACTGCAGGAAAATCTTCAGTAAGGATCTGGATAAAGCCATGGTCTCTTTCTTTAGTCGGTCGTGGACTGTATCTTCCTTGGCCACGAAGCTCTGGAACCCCAACGTGAAAGCCTTGTATAACTAGTTGGTCAACAAACGGCGCGTAGTATCCGGCGGGGACACCCATAGCTGGAAAAAGAAGTAGCAAGGGTGCGCTCGTGTTGCCATTGTCAGTCCAGATGACAGGTACAGAGGGCCGATGAGCTGGGGTAACTTTACCGCTAGTCCCGATGGGCATTGGCCTCCTCGTCGTTTCATCAATAAGTACTACAGTAGATTCGAACCTAAGGAACGCTACCGTGGACGCTGATTAAAAGACAAAGGTGGATAGCGATGGGACATATCAACATCTTGTTTTTTGAGGGGGTGGAAGAGCTTGATGCAATAGGCCCGTGGGAAGTATTTTCGGCTTGGTGTAGTAACTATCCAGAAGATGGCTGGACAGTTTCAACAATGTCGGAGTCAGGCTTGCCAGTGGTAGCAGCAAAGGGGCTTACATTGGTGCCGCACCATAGAATAGTGGATGCGCCCAAGGCAGATATTTTGATCTATCCGGGAGGTATTGGTACCAGAACGATGCTGACACGACAAGATCATTGTGACTGGCTAGTGAATCAGGCTGAGTGCACGGCTGTGCTAGCGAGTGTGTGCACGGGGGCCTTAGTTCTTGCAGCAGCTGGGCTGTTGCAGGGCCGGACCGCAACTACGCATTGGATGTCCTACGATGCCTTATCTGAACTTGATCCCAGCATTACAGTTGACCGCCAAAGTAGATTTGTTGATAGCGGAAATATCGTAACCTCAGCTGGGGTTTCAGCGGGTATTGACATGTCTTTGGCTCTGATTGCACGCTTTGTTGGTACCGATCGTGCCGGGGAAGTAAAAAAGTATATTGCTTATTAAGTTGTGAGACCTATTTTCGCTGTAATCAACGTTGGTTATCTACTAAACTGAGGTTGCAGTAACACTTCTTGAGCCTTAATCACAAAAACTACTTTTTGCCCTAGCGTCAAAGCTAATTCAGCTGCGGCAGTTAGTGTGATATCTGCGGCAAGTTCAGTCCCTTCTGGGTGAATTTTCCCTCGCACTCTCATACAGCCAGCGTGCGATAAAATTTCGGAAATAATCACGGGTACCTGATTTTTTAGGTTTCCTGGTGGTGCTGAGGGATGGACAGAGATTGCATTAGGCTTAAATAGTGCCAAACCTTTATCGCTATAGTCGCTAGCTTGTAGTCCATAAAGCTTTGTTCCCCAGGGGGTTATAAGTTCCCCCCGAGCGCAAAAGTCACCTTCAACTAAGTTGATATCGGCTATTTTTGCGGCAAAACTGCTTTGTGGAGTCGTTAGTAACGTTCTAGTGGGGCCACTTTCAGTTAACCTCCCAGATTCTACGACTATAGCTCTATCGGAAAGAGCGAGAGCGTCAAGGGGATCATGGGTTACCAATAGAGTCGTGCAGTTATTTTCTTGTAATACTTTCTGTAGTAATTGTCGAAGTTCTTGGCTTGCGGCAACATCAAGCGCTGATAGTGGCTCATCAAGTAGCAACAGGTTGGGTTTAGCCGCTAGTGCACGTGCGATTGCGATGCGTTGCGCTTGTCCGCCAGATAAAGTTTCTGGGGCTCGCCCAGCAAGCTCTGCGACACCTAACTTGTGTAGCCATTCCCAAGCGCAGTCAAGTGAGCTCTTACGGCTTTCGCCTTTACTTCTCGGGGCGAAGGCCACATTGTGCAGTACTGATAAGTGGGGGAATAGTAATGGATTTTGAGATAATGTTGTTACCGAGCGAAGATGTACCTGGTGATGGATATTTTTACTGATATCCGTGAGAACTTTACTGTTGATCGAAATTATTCCACTGTCTGGCTTAAGGATGCCTGCAATTATGGATAGAACAGTAGATTTTCCAGCACCATTTGGGCCAAAGAGGGCAAGTGTCTTTCCTTTTTCTACGCTAAATTTAAGATCAAGGTGTCGCGCAGCGTACTGAAGGTCAACCTGTAAGCCATTCATTTTCTAGTGCCTAGCCATCGGGTTCCGGTGATGGTAAATATAATTATCGAAAATATCATCAGAAGTAATGAAAGCGCAACCGCTGCACGGGAATCTGTTTCTCGTTGAAGGTAAATTTCCAAGGGTAAGGTGCGAGTTACACCTTCTACCGATCCGGCAAATGCCAAGGTGGCCCCAAATTCTCCGAGTGCGCGTGCGAAAGCGAGTATGGTACCGGAGATAAGTGCTGGAAATATAAGCGGAAAGGTAATGCGGCGTAACACGGTTGTTGGATTAGCGCCAAGAGTGGATGCAACAATTTCATAGTGATCACCAGTAGTTCTAAGAGCACCTTCGAGACTTATCACGAGAAATGGTAGAGCGACAAATGTTTGAGCGAGTACTACTGCAACTGTTGAAAATGCGATATTGATGCCAACTGCCTCAAGATGACTGCCGAGAAGGCCTTTTCTGCCGAAGGTGTAAAGCAAGGCTATTCCACTGACAATAGGGGGAAGTACCAGGGGTAGTAGAAGTATTGACCTTAAGAAAGATTGGCCTGGAAATTTGTTCCGAGCAAGTGTCATGGCTAGAGGATAGCCAAGAAGAATGCATAGAGCAGTGGATGTCCCTGCTGTTTTTAGGCTGAGAAATAG
>JBOFCS010000158.1:0-4973 GCA_051646185.1 Mycobacteriaceae bacterium
ACAAGATCTTGCCATAAATTATCAAAGTCACTGTTTAACAGTGACTTTCCTGACCTATATGGGTTAATGTGATGACGGAAAAGCACCTCAGCTCGATACACATTACCCACCCCAGCCATGACTTTTTGATCCATCAATAACTCACCGATAGCTCTATCCGACTGCGATATTTTTTGCCAGGCTAGATCTGGCCTGGCATCCTTACGCAACGGATCTGGCCCCAACCGTGCCACCAAAGCCATGACTTCATCATCGGAGAGCACTTCACAAGCTGTCGGCCCACGCAGATCCGCACCACCTTGGGGACCAACCATCCGCATCCGCACCGCCCCCACCGGAGCCGGTACCGGAAGTGGAAACTCTGCAAAGGTTCCGTATAAACCCAAATGCACGTGCACCGTTAGATCTGGTCCGTATCGATGCAAAAGATGCTTACCCCAAGCTTCAGAACGCTGTAAAACCCTACCGTGAACCACAGCAGCGCCCTCACTAAAGCGCCCCTGTGGGCTACTCACCACTACAGGAGAACCGGCAAAACGCCGATGATGCAATCGGGCAATTCGATGCAAGGTATGCCCTTCAGGCATAAGTGCTCTTCACCTCAAAATCGTTTTGGCGATGCGCTACTTCCCCGGAACTTCAGGAGCAACACCTGTTCGCTCGTACTCAGCAAGAATGTCAATGCGACGTTGATGCCGCTCTTCAGCGGACCACGGAGTCTGCAAAAAAGCATCAACGATGGCCAGGGCCTCAGGTAATGAGTGCATGCGACCACCGATGCCAATGAGTTGGGCTTTATTGTGTTCGCGCGCCAGCTTGGCTGTTTCTACGCTCCAGGCAAGTGCACAACGAGCACCTGGCACTTTATTAGCGGCAATCTGCTCACCATTTCCCGAGCCGCCAAGAACCAACCCGAGACTGTCTGGATCTGCGACTGTTTTCCGAGCAGCCTCAATACAAAATGCGGGGTAATCGTCCACCGCATCATAAGTAAAAGCACCACAGTCAATGGGCTCATGCCCGGTTGCGATGAGATGATCGATGATCTGTTGCTTAAATTCAAAGCCGGCGTGGTCGGCACCCAAGTAAACGCGCATGGGCTCAGTCTGCCAGGCCACACCAGCCTAAGAAACACAGGCTGGGTGACCAACGGACCACATTAGTCGAACTGTGGGTCCTCGTTACGAGAACGTTTAAGTTCATAAAAATGCGGATAAGAAGCAAAAATCACCGAAGCATCCCAGAGCTGTCCGGCTTGTTCGCCCCGGGGAATGCGTGAGAGAACCGGACCAAAGAACGCCACCCCATTGACGTGGATTGTTGGAGTGCCCACATCCGGCCCTACCTTGTCCATCCCTGCATGATGACTTTCCCGCAAGACCTCGTCGTAGTCAGAAGTGCCAGCAACATCTGCTAGCTCAGCTGGTAGCCCAAGTTCGGTTAAGGACTGTTCGATAACAGCGGTGAAATCTTCCATTCCTTGGTTATGAATCCGGGTACCCATGGCGGTATAGAGCGCGGGAAGGATTTCTTCGCCATGAAGCTGTGTAGCAGCGATTGCCACCCGAACTGGCCCCCAGGACTTAGCTATTTTTTCTCGGTATTTCTCTGGAAGCTCACGTCCTTCGTTCAATACCGCCAGGCTCATGACATGGAAGTTCACCTCAATATCCCGTACTTTTTTGACTTCCAGTATCCACCGTGAGGTGATCCAACACCAGGGACACAGTGGGTCAAACCAAAAATCCGCCCGATCCTTTGCAGTGGCCAAGTCTGACCCAATTTTTACCTCAGATGATGTCACGGCGAGATATGTCCCTTCAGATGAACCGTTCTTGGTGAGCTAGCTATCAGTATTCAACCCGGTTTAGCGCATTCCTGTTCCCGGACACGCACTAAGCTTGGTGACGAGATAAATATTTCAGTACGGACAAGCACTAACCAACAACAGTAAAGGTGTACCGCTGTGGCGTCCCCAAACCTCACCCGCGATCAAGCTGCAACTCGCGCTGCCCTGCTCAGTGTTGACAATTACCTCATCGAACTTGATGTCACCGACGGCGCGGGTAAACCCGGGAAAACTACTTTTAGCTCTACCACCACCGTGACATTTTCGGCAACGGCTGGCGCAAGCACTTTCATCGATATTGTGGCATCCACAGTTCGCAACGCCACCCTTAACGGTGTAGCCCTAGATGTGTCCGCCTATAAAGATTCCGAAGGAATCTCTTTACCGAATTTAGCGGAACAGAACACCGTAGTTGTGGTGGCTGATTGCCTTTACTCACACACCGGAGAAGGGTTACATCGTTTTGTTGACCCAACTGATGACGCAGTGTACTTGTATTCGCAGTTTGAAACCGCTGATGCTAAAAGGATGTTCGCCTGCTTTGATCAACCCGATCTCAAAGCAACATTTGATGTTCATGTCACGGCACCGTCAGAGTGGAAAGTGATTTCAAATTCGGCTCAAGTATCCGAAAATCCTTCAACTCCAGGTAAATTTGTTTTTGAGCGAACAAAAAAATTGAGCACTTATCTGGTAGCACTCATCGCCGGTCCTTATAGCCAATGGACCGATAGTTACAGCGATGAACACGGCAGTATCCCTCTAGGGATTTACTGCCGATCCTCGTTAGCAGAGTTCATGGACGCTGATCGTCTTTTCATCGAGACAAAGCAGGGATTTGACTTCTACCACAAAAACTTTGGAGTTGCCTACCCTTTCGGGAAGTATGATCAGCTTTTTGTCCCCGAGTTTAATGCCGGGGCCATGGAAAATGCTGGTGCAGTTACCTTCCTGGAGGACTACGTATTCCGTAGCAAGGTAACAAAATACTCTTATGAACGTAGAGCAGAAACCGTATTACATGAGATGGCCCACATGTGGTTTGGCGATCTTGTCACCATGAAGTGGTGGGATGATCTATGGCTTAACGAATCTTTTGCCACTTTCGCTTCCGTGCTTTGCCAGTCCGCAGCAACCGAATACACCGAAGCCTGGACCACTTTCGCTAATGTCGAAAAATCCTGGGCTTATCGCCAAGATCAGCTCCCGTCAACCCATCCCATCGCTGCCGATATTCCCGATATTGCCGCAGTCGAAGTAAACTTTGATGGCATTACCTACGCTAAGGGAGCTAGCGTACTTAAACAGTTAGTCGCGTATGTGGGGCTTGAGGATTTCCTCGCCGGGCTCAGAGCTTATTTTACCGATCATGCTTATGGCAATGCCACCTTTGCAGATTTGCTTGCTGCGCTGGAAACATCTTCAGGCCGCGACCTTTCCGACTGGGGTAATCAATGGTTAAAAACCACTGGTCTCAATATCCTCAAACCTGAATTTGAACTTGACGAAAAAGGTGCATTTACTCGGTTTACTGTTCACCAACATGGCGCCCACCCTGGCGCCGGCGAGACTCGAATTCACCGACTGGCCATTGGTATTTACGATGATGACCCTGATACCGGAAAGCTGGTCAGAGCACATCGAGTGGAACTGGATATTTCCGGTGAAGTCACTGAAGTTCCTGAACTGCAAGGTGTCTCACGGGGTAAGTTGATCCTGGTTAACGATGATGATCTCACCTACTGCTCCATCCGCCTTGACGAAGCCTCGCTACACACTCTCATTAATCGAATCGGGGATATAGCCGAGCCCCTCCCCCGCACCTTGGCCTGGTCAGCAGCTTGGGAGATGACTCGGCAGGCAGAACTGAAAGCTCGCGATTTTGCTGCTCTGGTCCAGCAAGGAATTAGTTCTGAAACCGAAGTCGGTGTGGTGCAAAGGCTTCTGCTACAAGCACAGACTGCCCTTGGTTCCTATGCTGAACCCACTTGGGCGCAATCAGTTGGTTGGCCGACTTTTGCCGACCGCCTTGTGGATTTGGCCAGAGCAGCAGAAGCCGGGTCAGATCATCAGCTGGCTTTCCTCAATGCCTTGACCACTTCAGTGTTGAGCGAACAACATATCTCAGTACTATTGGCGTTACTGGATTCTGATGATACCGCCGAACAAGGGTTGCCTGGGTTAGAAGTTGATACTGACCTAAGATGGCGTCTTATCCAAGCTTTATCTGGCGCAGGTGCTATTGATCCAGATGGATTGCCCTGCCCAAGAATTGACCAAGAAATTTTACGTGATCCCACCGCTACCGGGGCTCGACAAGGAGCTCAAGCTGCTGCTGCTCGACCACATGCACTAGCTAAAGAAGCCGCTTGGGAGAAGGTAATTAATGATGATGAGCTCTCTCATACCTTAGGTCGATCAATCATTGCCGGCATTGCCTGGCCTGGGCAAAGCGACATCCTTGCTCCCTATGTGGATCGTTATTTTGCTATCATTCAAGATCTTTGGAATAGACGCAGCAGCGAGGTCGCCCAAGCCGTTGTCGTTGGCCTTTACCCTTCCTGGGCTATCAACCAGAAGGCACTAGAGGCTGCTGATGCCTTCCTAGCTCAGGATCTGCCTCCAGCGCTTCGTCGGCTTGTCTCCGAGGGCAGAGCCGGAATTGTTCGTTCACTCATCGCTCAGCGTTTTGATGCCAGTTAGTTGATAGCAGGAAGGGCCCGAGTACTCACTCGGGCCCTTCCTGCTATCACGTTTATTTGGTTAGGGCGAAACTATCGCTGAGGTGATAACCCGAACCGCACTGATCAGACCGTCGATGAGATCACCATCTGCAAAAGAGGCTAACGCTGCGGTAACACCTAGCTGAGCAACTCTGTCATTGACCCGCTTAGCAAGATCGCTTCCCGAAAGTACCTCAATGGTCTTTTGATTGGGCGAGACGGCAATCAGAACAGAATTGTGTGCATCAGAAATACTTGCTAACGCTGCCTTCGCTCCAGCATGGGTATCAGCACCCAAATCTCCGATATACACCGCAAAACGAACCCCAGCTGCTCGAGAACTGTAGGTGAGAGTGTCGTCAAGGCTTACCAGATCTTGGGTGGAGAAAGGGTAGTTAACT
>JBOFCS010000209.1:0-30500 GCA_051646185.1 Mycobacteriaceae bacterium
TCCCCCCTAGCGAGCAGATCATAGGTTGCATCATCGGCCAATGGAAGGGCTTCAAGATCAAGATCAATACCTCTATTGCTCTTGATATTTTCTATCGCATCACCAATCACAGTGAGATTGCGAAGCCCGAGAAAATCCATCTTCAGAAGACCGATCGCTTCACAAGAAGGATAATCCCAGCCGGTGATAATTGCCCCGTCCTGAGCTCTCTTCCAGACTGGAATTGCATCGGTAAGCGGCTCCGAGGACATAATTACCGCACAAGCATGCACTCCAGCATTGCGAATCAGCCCCTCAAGACCTCGAGCCGTCTCATAAATCTTACGGACATCGGGGTCAGTGTCGATAAGCGCTCGAACTTCGGCGGCTTCTTTATACCTTTCATGAGTGGGATCGGTAATGCCAGCAACGGAAATATCTTTGGCCATAATCGGCGGAGGCAAGGCCTTCGTGATCCGATCAGCGATGGCAAAGCCGGGCTGACCAAACTGAACACGTGCCGAATCTTTAAGTGCTGCTTTGGTTTTAATGGTTCCAAAAGTAATAACTTGCGCGACTCGATCATTGCCCCATTTTTCCGATGCGTACCGCACCATCTCCCCGCGGCGACGATCATCAAAGTCGATATCGATATCGGGCATCGATACCCGCTCAGGATTAAGGAATCTCTCAAAGAGTAGCCCATGCGGAATCGGATCAATATTTGTGATACCCATCGCATAAGCGACTAAGGAACCAGCGGCCGAACCACGACCAGGACCAACCCGAATACCTACATTACGAGCATGATTAATCAAGTCTGCAACGATGAGAAAATACGCAGGAAAACCCATCTCCAGAACAACACCAATTTCATACTCAGCTCTGGAAAGATATTCCTGAGCTATTCCAGCAGGAAACCGACGCTCTAAACCAGCCATTACCTCGTGACGCAACCAACTACCCTGATCATGACCCTCCGGCACCGGAAATACTGGCATCCGATCCCGGTGCTCCCACACCTGGTCATAGGGCTGAACCCGCTCAGCAATCAATAATGTTGAATCACAAGCACCAGGAACCTCCTTGTCCCAGATCTCCCGCATCTCAGCAGCAGACTTTAGGTAATAACCATCACCATCAAATTTAAAACGAGTGGGATCGCTAAGGGTCTTTCCAGTTTGGATACATAACAACGCCTCATGGTTGACCGAAGCATCTTTGGTGACATAATGACAATCATTGGTCGCTAAAGGAGCGATATTGAGCTTTCTTCCAATCTCCAGTAGTCCTGCCCTCACCCGAGTTTCGATGGACAACCCATGGTCCATTAGCTCAAGGAAAAAGTTCTCAGCTCCCCAAATCTCTCGCCATTTTGCTGCGGCTTCCAAGGCTTCACGGTCTTGACCAAGCCTTAATCGAGTCTGCACCTCACCGGAAGGGCACCCTGTCGTGGCAATAATCCCCTGCGCATGCGCAGCAATTATTTCTTCATCCATCCGGGCCCATTTGCCCAGCTGACCTTCAATAGAAGCAAGCGAAGAAAGCTTAAAAAGATTACGCAGCCCTGTTGCATTTTCCGCAACCATCGTCATATGGGTATACGAACCAGAACCAGAGACATCATCAGATTTTTGACTCCGGTCCCCCCATAAAACCCTTTTAGTATTAAAGCGTGACTCTGGAGCAATATAAGCCTCGATACCAATGATGGGTTTGATACCAGCTTTTTTTGCCTCATTGTAAAACTCGCTTGCCCCATACATGTTGCCGTGGTCTGTCATGCCCACTGCAGACATGCCAAGTCTATTCGCCTCAGCAAATAACGGTGCTATCTTTGCCGCGCCATCTAACATTGAGTATTCAGTATGGTTATGAAGATGCACAAACGATCCGGTTAAGGACGAAGAATTATCGGACACGCGAGCCTTTCTCAAACCTATTGTGAGTCACAATCTACAAGCAGATCAACTTAGTCACTAAGGGCTAGTTTAGAGGTAGAAACCGACAGCTTTGGGCATGTCGGAATAACCAAGAAGTGTGTCGAGGATATTCCTGGCGACCAGAGTGACACCTCCGACTCAGCTGTCACTTGCGCCCCAGCTCAATCCCGCTCTGCTTAATTTTCTGGCACTAGCCCGTCATCTGGTTGTGGAAGTACCACTGTTCTATGCTCGCTAAGCAGCGGCGATACCCCAATTCTTGAACCGAGAGCATCTTCGGGTAAAACCTCCACTATCCGGACCCGCGGCGCTATACGCAAGGCCTGCAAAGCAGAAAAATTAGCTCGAACCACTACCGCCGCAATACAGGCGCAACCAACCTCAAGTCGATTCCGAGTCACATTGTTTACCGCCACCGACCTTGGGCTAAATCCCGTTATCGGAGTAAACCGAGCCGCCTCAGCAAGTACCTGCAGGATTGACTCCGACGAACCAGGTACCGCAATCGTTATCAACGGAGTCTGCACCCGATCAAGCGGAACTCTAACTACTATTTGCGATACTCGAAGACCAGAAAGTAGGGCAATAGCCTCCTGTGGCATCAGCTCCTCAGCCAACGACACCAAGGCCCAACGCTTACCTTCTGGTCGCCCGCTCGCAAAACTCTCAGCGGAACGCACTTGGTATTCAGAAACCAATTCTCCCGCTACTGGGCCAAGGACTTCGGCGGTACTGGGTTGGGAAACAACAGGATTAACAGT
Source organism: Mycobacteriaceae bacterium (assembly GCA_051646185.1). Taxonomy (GTDB): domain Bacteria; phylum Actinomycetota; class Actinomycetes; order Mycobacteriales; family Mycobacteriaceae; genus JBOFCS01. Next base: position 2,684 of record JBOFCS010000209.1, read on the forward strand.
CCCCAATGAAAAGCAGAGCGCCAAAAACATCGCTACACAAATTGCCACACGCTTAGCTAAAAATGTCGACGAAGAATACGAGTTAGGCATTACGTAATACTTCTAATGCGTATCGCAGATCAGCTGGATACTCGCTTGTAATTTCCAGCCACCGACCATCTGCAGGATGGGAAAATCCTAGCGAATGTGCATGCAACCATTGACGTTCCAACCCCAAACGGGCCGCTAATGTTGGATCAGCACCGTAGGTTGGATCGCCACAACATGGATGCCTAAGTGCCGCAAAGTGAACACGGATCTGATGCGTTCTCCCAGTCTCCAAATGCACATCAAGCAAACTCGCAGATTGAAAGGCCTCGATGGTGTCATAGTGAGTGACACTTGGCCTACCGTCAGAAGTAACGGCAAACTTCCAATCACTACTTCTATGGCGCCCTATCGGTGCATCAATAGTGCCACTACTCGGATCAGGATGTCCCTGGACTAATGCGTGATAGCGTTTTTCCACTGTTCTTTGTTTAAAAGCACGTTTTAGCAACGTGTAAGCCCGCTCTGACGTGGCAACTACCATGACTCCGGAAGTTCCCACATCAAGTCGATGCACAATACCCTGGCGCTCATGTGCTCCCGAGGTAGAGATTCGGAAACCTGCTGCCACAAGACCACCAATAACCGTTGGACCTGTCCACCCCACTGAAGCGTGAGCAGCAACCCCCACCGGTTTATTGACAACAACTAGATCCTCGTCCGAATGCAGAATCTCCATTCCCTCAGCGGGAACCGCTTCGATCGTTAAAGGGCGCTCCGGCTCCGGCAGCTCAACCTCGAGCCACAGCCCTGCGGCCAGTCGGTCAGATTTTCCGGCAACCTGACCATCTATGTGTACTGCCCCTTCTTCGGCAAGTTGTGCTGCAACAGTACGAGAGAGCCCTAACAATCTCGCCAATCCAGCATCTACTCGCAGACCTGCTAAACCATCAGGAATGGGCATAGAACGTGTCTCACGCATTAGTTTTTTTCACTGTCTATTGATGACTCAATTATGGATTGACGTTGCGAACCATCAAATTCCACGCCTTTTAGCGATAGCCCTACCATGAGTAAGGCACCACAAACTATCGAAGAATCAGCAATGTTAAAGACCGGCCACCAACCCACCGAAATAAAATCAACAACATGCCCCTGCAATGGTCCTGGGGTGCGGAAAAATCTATCGATCAGGTTTCCCAGCGCCCCGCCAAGAACCAGTGCCAACCCGGTCACCCACCAAAGCGAAACCAGACGACGCCCCCACATAACAATTCCTACTACCACAGCAATCGCAACGACGGTGAGCACCCAGGTCATGCCAGTTGCCATGGAAAAAGCGGCACCTGGATTTCTTACAACTGTGAAGCGCACAACATTACCGATGACATCAATGGTGCTATTTGAGTTTTCCAGTCGAGCAACCGCCAAACACTTAGTCAATATATCCATGCAAACAATAATCAGAGCAAGGCCTACCAACTGTGGTCTGCGTCCAACCGAAGAACTGCGTTTGCCTGCAGTTTCCTGAGAAACCTTAGCCGGTTTTTCTTTACTGGTAGTCACTTCACTCATTGATCGCTCATCACTCACAGCTCTATCATCCCTTACTGCACTGTTTGCGGCGACCACCCATCTTGCTAGTAATGCCGATACCCGCTTTTATGGGTATCGGCATTACTAGCAAAACGATAAATCTAGAAACTAAACAGGGCAAGCAGGTGAGGTAACGCTCAAGGTTTTCAGAAGGCTACACGCCCAGACATTGGACAGCTTCCAGGTCCCATTCTCGTAAACAAACTCTGCGTTTGCCTGGTTTAGCTGGCCGTCAAGAGTTAATTCTATGGCAGCTGTTGCCGTAGTTCCGTCAACAAGCACAGGGTCGATTACCTTAGCCGTAACTTTGTTGTTCTGAGTTCCAGCAATCAGCTGATCAAACAGTGCAGGATCAGCTTCAGAACCCTGCACTAGCACTGTTTTCTCTGCTGCAGGAACTGCTGGATCGAGAGCCTTGACCAGGTAAGCATTTAGCTGCTCAGCAGTTGGGGTTGGCGCTGCCTCAGTAGAAACCATAACGCTTGTAGTTTTTGATGAAGTGGAATCACTTTTTTTCCCTTCATCACCACAGGCCGATATCGATAAAGCTGCAATAAGGGCCACACCAGCAATAACTGACTTACGGAGATTCAACAGATCATCCCTTTCTTATATTCTTACCATTGTGTTAGGTCGCGATAGCGCAACCTGGTCAACTCCACTATCGCATCACACTATGTCGTTTTGGTCACATTTTGGTCTCACTTTAGTAGTAGCAATACTTTTTTGGGACAATCACTGCAGTTCAGAATATCTTTATAAGAATTCTCCAAGAAAATATCTCGGAAAGGATTGTGACCTCTAGATGACGGTTGTGATCATCGGAACCGGCGGCACCATCGCCAGCACAAGCTCTCCTAGCAACACAAAAATCCCTACCACTGCCGTACAAGATTTGCTTACCACTTTTTCTCTTAAGAACAGCACAGTAAGCGAAGTAGCAATTGTTACCAGCAATATCCTAAGCAAAGACAGTGCCAGTCTTAATTTAACCGATTACGATCTCATCAGAGACTCTGTTTGCACTGCACTCGCAGATCCTCACTGCCAAGGAATTGTTATTACTCATGGCACTGACACTATGGAGGAAACGGCCTTCCTGATAGATCTGACCTGTTCAGATTCTCGCCCTATTGTATTCACTGGCGCCCAACGTAGCGCTGATGATCCACAAACCGATGGTCCCGGAAATTTACGCGCAGCCATTGCGGTGGCCAGCTCAGTTGGTGCACACAATCTTGGTGTCTTAATTAGCTTCTCAACTACAGTCTTTCCAGCTCGAAACACCACCAAAGTCCACTTATCGCATATCCAAGGGTTCAGCAATCCACAAATAATTGGCCACGTTTACGATGATAATTTTCAGCGGAATCCAGTTTTAACAAATACTTTTATCCGTAAAACTCTTACCCCACAAAAACCCTTTTCGGAAAATCGTGTGGATATAATCGCTTGTTACCCTGGGGTCGATCGCACTGCAATTGATTCTTATGTCTCCGCCGGAACTAAGGGAATTATATTGCAATCCATGGGATCTGGTAATGTTAATGACTCGATAGTGGAAGCTGTTAAAGAATACACAGACAAGGGGATAGTATTTTTAGTTTCTACCAGAGTTCCCTACGGCGAAGTACTTCCGACCTATGGAGGCGGTGGAGGTGGCGCAGACCTACACTCAGCCGGAGCCATCTTTGTACCACAACTGCGATCTCATCAGGCTCGTATTTTGCTAATTGCATTACTAGCAAGTGACACAGACATACCTGAAGGCGTCAACGAGTTTGGTTGGACTTAGCAACTCTAGCCTTCGATCAGAAAATCTGGCCAATCAATGCTTTGGAGCGGATCAGCTGATTGTAACTTCTGTTCGTCTGCACTAAAAGATCTAACAAATCCAACTCCGGTACTACGAGTTTCAAATCGAACCGTCATCACACCATGCCCTACCCCCTGAATCCAGCCATGACCATGATCAGGATGCTCAACATCTTGACCTGTAAACCATCGATTTTTTTCTTGCTTTTCCCGAACCAACACCAACGCTGCATCCGAGTCCAGATTCTCCGAGTTTTCGAGGTCGCTAGAAAAACTAAGAGCATCAAGATCGGGGAACAAAGAATCTTGCAGGACAATTGCCAACCCTGAAAACCCAATTCCGACCAGACGAATAGGACCAATTTCTTGTGGATCAACGACCAAACGTTGAGCTGTTGCACTAAGAAGTTGTTTATCAATTGTTGGATAAGGCAAAGTCATTGACCTGCTTAGCACATTCATATCGGTTTTTTTGAGTTTCACACTCACTGTTCGAGCCCCCCTTCCATCACGTAATAGCCGAGTAAATGCTTGTTCCGTGCTACGCTCAACGGCCAACCGCAATTCTGCTAAAGTTTTCACATCCTCAACAAAGGTACTCTCGGCGCTAATCTGCTTTGCTTGAGAACGTTCCAACACCGGTCGATCATCTTCTCCTTGAGCAAGCCGATGAAGACTAGGACCTAGTGCCCCGCCAAGCACCGAACTGACTTCTACCGAAGACATTCGCGCAAAGTCCGAAATGGTATCAACCCCCAATCTATGAAGTTTTTCTCCTGCCACCGGTCCAATACCCCACAATTTTCGTACCGGTAAATCAGCCAATAGTTGCGCCTGGTTATCTCGTGAAACAATAAAAATCCCATTAGGTTTAGCAAGTCCTGAAGCTATTTTAGCGATTTGCTTACCAGTGCCAGCCCCCACCGATGCAATCAGCCCCGTTTCGTCCAATATTCGCTTTCGTAGCAGCTGACAAAACTGTTCCACAACTGGTACTGAGACTCCGGCTAACTCAACTGGCTCAATAAATGCCTCATCGAACGAGAGCTGCTCTAATACCGGAAACATTTGGCGAATAGTGTGAAAAACTCGACGACTAGCAAAATTGTATAAAGCAATCCGCGGTGGGAGAACAACTGCTGTTAAACCAACCAACCTGCGCGCCTGATGCATTGGCATAGCTGATCTTGCCCCAAATAATCGAGCCTCATAACTTGCCCCCGCAACGACCCCACGCCCCCCAGTGCCTCCGACCAACACTGGGCGCCCCACAAGTGTAGGCCTAGTTAGCTGTTCTACCGAGGCAAAAAAGGCATCCATATCCACATGGAGAACCCACCGATGCCCTGGCTGCGACTGATCTCTAGCAGTATTCATCTCCTGATCCCATACCATCTGCTCGGATAATCATCAGACCCGTCTTACTAGAACCTGCACTCCACCACCAATATCAATGGCATCCTGACCGCTGTCTATCGAACTAAAATTAAGAGAAACTGCCAAGATTTCACCAGCTATAAGCTCTTGATGCTGCACTGCCCAGTTCAGATTTTCTTGAGGAACCGACAGTGTCACCATAATTCGATCAGAAACATCAAAACCCAACGACTTACGGACATCCTGCAATTCTCGGATTCGATCCTTTGCCCAGCCTTCAGCTTCTAATTCTTCAGTCAGAGTCGAATCTAAAATTACTAATCCAGCACCACCGTCCAAAGCTGCAGTCGAATCTGGTTGAGCAGCAACTAGCTTACGGCTATATTCTTGCTCTTGAAGCTCAAGTCCAGCCACAGTGATTCGCCCTTGAGAGTCTTCGGTCCACTCACCAATTTTCACCGCTTTAATAACCTTCTGAACCTCTTTCCCTAACCGCGGGCCAGCAATTCGAGAATTAACTACAAGCTCAAATTTTCCGTGAATCTCAACATCGGCAGAAAGCAGAACTGATTTAACATTGACTTCATCGGCTATAAGATCGACAAAAGGAGCAAGCCTCTGTGCATCCGCAGATGCTACGGTGAGTGCAGGCAGCGGCAACCGTACCCGAAGTTTTTGCGCTTTGCGTAACGACAAAGCTACTGAACATACCTCGCGCACATCATCCATAGCCTCAACTAGCTCTAAGTTAGCTGGAATCTCCTGTTCGTCAACCCAATCTGTTAGATGCACCGAACGCCCTCCGGTCAATCCCCGCCAAATAACTTCACTAGTCAATGGTAATAAGGGGGCGGCCAAACGGGTAGTTATCTCAAGCACGGTATGCAAAGTGTCAATTGCATCTTTGTCTTCATCCCAAAATCTCGAACGCGACCTTCGTACATACCAATTGGTCAATGCATCACAGAAACTGCGCAGGGCATCACAAGCTTTAGCGATATCTGCTTTATCCAGCGACTCGGTAACGCTTTCCCTGGTCTGCGCAAGCTTGGCCAAAATGTATTGATCAAGAACATGGGTTGAATCAGTACGCCAAACACCCGCTGAAGGTGCGTATAGTTGCAAAAAACTCCACGAATTCCATAGTGGGAGTAGGGCTTGTCGAACACCTTCCCTAATCCCCTGTTCCGTCACAACCAAATTTCCCCCGCGCAGAATAGGCGAAGACATGAGAAACCAACGCATCGCATCTGAACCATCCCGATTAAAAACTTCGTTTACATCCGGATAATTGCGCTTGGACTTACTCATTTTTTGACCGTCGTCCCCCAATACGATTCCGTGCGACACACAAGTTCTAAAGGCAGGACGATTAAAAATTGCAGTAGCAAGCACATGAAGCGTGTAGAACCAACCTCGAGTCTGGCCTATGTATTCAACAATAAAATCACCTGGGAAGTGCGAATCCTGCTGTACCCCATTATTGGTAGATGATCCATCAAACCATTCTTTATTGCTAAATGGGTAATGCACTTGAGCAAACGGCATTGCACCAGAATCAAACCAAACGTCAAGGACATCTTCGATTCTTCGCATTGTCGATTGCCCACTAGGGTCATCTGGATTCGCCCGAGTTAGCTTATCAATGTAAGGTCGGTGCAAATCAGTAGGACGGACTCCGAAGTCACGCTCTAATTCATCAAGACTGCCGTAAACATCAGTCCGAGGGAAATCTGGATTATCTGATACCCAGACTGGAATTGGAGTTCCCCAATAGCGATTTCGAGAGATCGACCAGTCCCTGGCACCTTCGAGCCACTTTCCAAATTGACCATCCTTAACATGCTCTGGATACCAGGTGATATCTTTATTTAGCTCCACCATTCGATCTTTGAAACTGCTGACATCAACGAACCACGAAGACACCGCCCGATAGATGAGCGGATTGCCACAACGCCAGCAATGCGGGTAAGAGTGCTCGTAGGTTTCATGACGAATAAGTTTTGCACCGTTTTTTGCAACTACCCCAGTACCGTTCTTTAAGTCACGGATAATCTGTGAGTTTGCTTCAAATACCTGCTGCCCCAAATAGTCTGGAACAGAAGAGTCGAAACGACCCTTGGCATCTACCGGCGTTACCGGAATGATGCCAACAGCATCGGTAACCGCCTTGTCTTCCTCGCCATAAGCAGGGGCAATATGTACAATACCCGTACCATCTCCGGTGGTCACATAGGTAGCAGGCAAAACTGTAAAAGCAGCAGAGTCACTCTCCTGTTCACAAAAATACGGAAATGGCGGAAGGTACCTCAACCCCACTAGTTCCGAACCACGAAGCCGCTGCAGAACTTCCGGTGTTTCACCTAACTCCTTGAGGTAGGACTCAACCCTAGCTTCGGCAAGCAAGAACTGCGAGTGTCCATCGGAGAGCAGCACATAATCAATCTCTGGATTAACCGCAGTTGCCAAGTTCGCTGGTAAGGTCCATGGTGTGGTGGTCCAAATCAGAAGATATGCACCGTCAAGATCTGACTCATTTCCAGCAATCTGAAAACCAACCGTAACCGCAGGGTCTTGACGACTTCGATAAACATCATCGTCCATTCGCAACTCATGGTTGGACAACGGAGTTTCATCGCGCCAGCAGTAAGGCAAGACTCGATAGCCTTCATACGCCAGACCTTTATCCCATAATTGCTTAAATGCCCAAATAACTGATTCCATATAAGGCAGGTCGAGAGTTTTGTAGTCATTATCAAAATCAACCCATCGCGCCTGTCGGGTCACGTACTCCCGCCACTGCCCTGAGTATTTCATCACCGATGATCGGCAAGCGGCATTAAATTCCGCAATACCCATAGCGTCAATCTGCGATTTATCCGTAATACCTAATTGGCGTTCCGCCTCAAGTTCCGCAGGTAAGCCATGGGTATCCCACCCGAAACGCCGTTCAACCTTTCTACCGCGCATTGTTTGATACCGAGGAACAATGTCCTTGACATAGCCGGTAAGCAAATGTCCATAGTGCGGCAGACCATTGGCAAAAGGAGGGCCATCGTAGAAGACAAACTCTTGAGCATCCACACGTCTGTCAAGACTGGCCTGGAAAGTTTTATCCGCCTTCCAGAAGGCTAAGACATTTGTCTCAAGATCTGGAAAAGAGGGTGAACCGGTCGACCGTCCTTCGGTGAGATCAACTCGCGGGTAAGTGTCGCTCACTTGGGTGCTCCTTGTGCCTACATCTGACGATGCTCAACGGGCACGGGGACGATTCAAAGGCGCCGGTGCGCCCAGACCGCGGTACCACCCCGCTTGCTCCAAGAGCCTTAGCAACATGCAAAGCTCAGAGCCTCTCTACGGGCGATAACGGGCCCTTCCGTTCGGTTCTACTGAGTTTTCACACCGTTCTTCCGAAAGACTCCCCGGTGATAGCCGGATCAGCGCCACATAATACTAAACCAACGCCAAAAACAAACAGTCCCCGATCATCACAGCTGCTGATCAGACTCCGATGGCAGTTCAGAATCTGATTGCTCCTGTGGTTGCTGGGACACACCCTCAGAGCCAGGTTTTTCCTGTTCAGCAGACCATTGCGGGGCAGGCTCCGATATCGATGCATGCGTTCTGCCGCTAAGTATGTCGGCAAACAACAAAACAACACCAACAAGGCTCACCGCAATACACGACCAGGCCCAAAGTACGTCACCAGTGACCAACGCAGATACCAACAAAGCAAAGGCCACCCCAGCAAATGCTAATGCAAGAACTAACACTGACAGCCTCGCATCGGATGAGCTTGACTACCCTTCACTTTGCGTTTCAGCTGTTGCCCTTAGAGAAAGGAGAAGTGGAACCTGACTTAGTTGCATCCTGCACCAGCCCCTCTGAGGTAGCCGCACCTTCGGCTGGAGCAGCCGAACCTCGCTGCCCTAGCTCCTCCAGCTGAGACTCAAGGTAAGTCTTCAGTCGAGTACGGTACTCACGCTCAAAGGTGCGAAGTTGCTCGATCCGACCCTCAAGGACCGTCCGTTGCTGGTTAATCGTGCCCATGATCTCAGTATGCTTACGCTCTGCATCAGCCTGAAGTGCGTCAGCCTTCTCCTGTGCCTGACGCAGCTGAGCTTCCGAACGTGTCTGGGCATCGGCAAGCAATGTTTCCGAACGCTGACGAGCCTCAGCAAGTTGTTTCTCGGCGCTGGTTTTAGATTCCGCCAATAATCTTTCAGAATCTTCCTTAGCCTTGCCGGTGAGGCGATCTGCTGTGTCTTGCGCCAGTCCAAGAATCTTGGCGGCACGTACATTGTGATCCTCAACCGCAGCAGCCGAAGGCGCTGGAGCAGCTACCACTGGGGTCACCACTGAGGCCGGAGCAGGCTCAGCGGCCACCGGCGCGGCAGAAGAAGCACGAGGTGCACTCTTTGCCTCAGTGAGTTCGGTATCAAGCTCGCCAACACGTTGACGGAGATCAGAGTTCTCCTCGATAAGGCGCGCAAGCTCTTGCTCGACTAAATCAAGGAAGGCATCAACCTCATCCTCGTTATAGCCGCGCTTTCCAATAGGCGGTTTGCTGAACGCAACGTTGTGCACATCAGCTGGAGTCAGCGGCATAAAAATCCCCTTAGGCGAATGTTCCGTAGTAGTGCTGGTACTTAAGTATAAACCGATTCATTTTCGTACTGTAACTGGTGCCCATCCTGTCACATCCGACCCGTGGGTTGCACATAACTGGCCGAATTAGTCTGAGAATTTTTCTCATAGGCTAGGTTTTCCCACAAAACCTAGCGTAATTTGACACTAGTTAGCAAAACTTCCAGTTACACTTAGCCCCACGAAAACCAAAAGCATCAAGATCATTATTGAAATATCAAGACGAACCTGTCCCAAAGAAATCGGAGGAACCAGACGACGGATAAGTTTTACCGGCGGATCTGTGACGGTAAAAACAAACTCAAAGATCACGACCAACACGCCTTGCGGCCGCCATTGCCTGGCAAAAGAGGTAACCAATTCGATAATGATTCTGGCCATGAGCAGCAACCAGAAAAATTGCAATACGTAATACAGCACAATCACGGCGTTAACCTTACTAATAACGACAGAAGAGACTTCTGCAGCAACTTCTTGTTGCCAGACATATCGAGCATACCGCTAATCAGACAATGTCAGGTTAAGCCGACTTTTAGCTTTCGAGAAATATCCGAAAAAGATGTAGCACCAATATTATTGGCTGTAGAAGCCGGTCTCGGCAATGCGGCGACGCTCCTCAGGAGATACATCAACATCCGATGGGGAAAGTAAAAAAACTTTTGTAGCCACCTTGTCGAATGAGCCGCGCAAAGCAAAAGCAAGGCCGGCGGCAAAATCAACAACCCGTTTTGCATCAGCATTACTCATATCAACCAGATCCATAATTACTGGGCTGCCATCGCGGAAGCGCTCACCGATAGTGCGAGCCTCGCTATAGTCGCGTGGCCGCAGGGTGGAAATTTTTGACAAAGGTCCACCATCATCGAGCATCGAATTTTTCCTTAGGTCAACAGCTAAAGCGCCTCGAGTCACTGGGACTGCACCCCCGCGTCCAGCCCCCCTATGCAGCGGTTCAAGGCGAGTGCCTCGGGGAGCTTGATCCTCAAAATCACTACGCCGGGAAGCCGAGGCGTAAGCTGGCGGCCGACCAACTTCCTCGCGGTAATCAACATCAAACTCTTCGCGGTAATCTGCTCGCTCCCCATAAGAATCAGCAATGGATCTGCGAGCAAACGTTCGAGCTCCGGCGCGCGGCTGCTCCGGCCCATCCAAGTACTCGTCTTCATAATCGTCCATCGGTACCATGCCAAAGTAGGCCTTGAACTTATGCAACGTGCTCATCAATTTACCTCTCTTGGCGCTTCGTTTGGTACCAATGTGATTCAAGTAGTCTGGTGTGACTGTTTATCGACTAGACAGAGGTTATCGGTCTTGAACCCAAGAGTGCGGTACCGACACGCACACAGGTCGAACCATATTTAACTGCAGTCTCCATATCTGAAGACATTCCGGCCGAAAGCTCACGAGCCGAAGGATACTCACCAACAAAGCGTGACTGAATTTTTGCTAGTTGCCCAAAAGCGTCCTCAGGCGCCACACCCAAAGGCGGAACCGCCATGAGGCCTAGCAGCCTTAGCTCTGGAGATTGTTCAATTCGATCGGCGATCTGATGAATTTCCGCCGGAGCAACACCTCCTCGGTGAATATCATCATCAAGACTCACCTGCACAAAAACACCCAGAGGGTCAGTACGTTGACCAGATTCCAGGGCTTGTACCGTAGCCTTATTCAGAATGTCTACCAGCGAAACCCGGTCCACCGAATGCACTGCATAAGCCCAGCTGGCAATAGACTTGACCTTATTGCTTTGGATACGCCCAACCATATGCCATCGCAACGAGTTGAAGCCAAAATCCTTAATTTCCAATATCTTTTGCGTAGCTTCCTGATCTTTCGACTCACCGAAATGACAAAATCCGGCCTCATGAAGGATCCGGATATCAGCAGCAGGGAAATACTTTGTGACCGGCAGGAGAGTCACTGAACTTTGTTCCCTACCAGCGCTCTCACATGCAGCGCTAAGCCGATTGTTGACAACCTGAATGGCCGTGTTAATCGCAAGGCAACGGTCGATCATTGTGCTTCCATCCAAATTATGGAAGCAATCCGCCCAGTTGGAGCACCCCGGCGATGACTGAACAAAGTTTTATCTTCAATAGTGCAGCGTGGGTCCTGATAAATAGCTCGCACACCATATGCTTCAAGTTGTCGGCGAATACCCGCCCTGATATCTAGGCCAGGGGTCCCTTTAACTGTTTTAGCGGAACTACCAGGAAGCCACTCTTCGATATCCTTCTGCATTGCAAATGGAACCTCATACTGACGACCGCTGGCCGCTGGCCCCAGAAAAGCACCTATCTTCCTGAGATCAGCACCTAACAACTTCATTTGCTCCAAAACTTTTGGTATGATCCCAATTCTGGCGCCAATCCGACCAGCATGCACTGCGGCAATCACCCCGGCATCAGCATCAGAAAGCAAAACAGGGACACAATCAGCAGTAAGAACCGCCAGAGCCAGACCAGGTTGAGCTGTTACCAGTGCGTCGGTAGCTTCCACTGGCCCTGAACTACGACCACTAACAACCGTAATTGTTCGCCCGTGGATCTGATCCATCCACACCAGTTGATCTGATTCAAGACCAAGAGAATGTGCTAAACGATTTCGGTTGACCTGCACCGCTTGTGGATCATCACCAACATGAAAGGCTAAATTAAAGGAATCATAGGGCGATTCGGAAACGCCACCATTTCTTGTTGTAATAACCCGCCGAATCTTTTTTATCGCTTGATGTTGAGTCATCGCCGCATGAAAGGTGGCACATCAACATCATCATCTTCAGATTCCTCTGTGGAAACCATAGTCGCTGAACCAGCTCCAGTGGGGCGCTCGGCTAATGGAGCCCCAAGCACATTCTCTTCAGCCGATTCCCCAAATATACTTGCACCCTTAGCAATATGCCCAGCACGAGCTGATCCAATGGTTCCCCTACCCATCGACTCAACAGGTTTACGACTTGGAGCGCCCGCTTCAAACCCGGCAGCAATAACAGTAACTCTTACCTCATCGCCCAGCGAGTCGTCAATGACGGTGCCAAAAATAATATTTGCATCAATATGCGCTGCCTCTTGCACCAAAGACGCCGCCTCATTAATCTCAAAAAGGCCAAGGTCACTACCGCCGGCAATCGACATCAAAACACCCTGAGCACCCTCCATCGAGGCTTCCAGTAAAGGTGAATTAATGGCAGACTCAGCAGCCTTAATTGCCCGCCCTTCCCCACGCGCTGATCCAATTCCCATAAGGGCGCTACCAGCACCGGACATTACGCCTTTGACATCGGCGAAGTCCACGTTTATTAAACCAGGAGTAGTAATAAGATCGGTAATTCCCTGAACCCCATTAAGCAAAACTTCATCAGCACTGCGGAAGGCATCCATCAAACTTACTTGCGCATCACCCAGCTGCAAAAGCCGATCATTCGGGATTACAATCAAAGTATCGCAAGATTCCCTTAGCGAACTGATACCATTTTCTGCCTGGCCACCACGCCTCTTGCCCTCAAAGGAAAATGGCCTAGTCACCACTCCAACGGTCAGTGCGCCAAGTTTGCGTGCAATGCTCGCCACCACTGGCGCCCCACCCGTTCCCGTTCCGCCACCTTCACCAGCGGTAACAAAGACCATATCGGCACCTTTAAGCAGTTCCTCAATTTCATCTTTGGCATCTTCCGCGGCTCGGCGACCCACCTCAGGATCAGCACCAGCGCCAAGACCACGAGTTGAGTCTCGCCCAACATCAAGCTTGACATCAGCATCGCTCATAAGGAGAGCCTGAGCATCGGTGTTGATAGCAATAAACTCAACACCTTTAAGACCTTGCTCGATCATGCGGTTAACCGCATTAACACCTCCGCCGCCGATCCCGACGACCTTGATTACGGCGAGGTAGTTGTGCGGGGGCGTCATGGGCTCTCGCCTTCCATAATATGTTGCACTGGGTACTGCGCTGGTCATTGTTATCACGTACGTGACTCCCTCCCTCAACCCTAAACCTCAACCATAGAGTTAGAGTTATGTCAAGTAGTGCACGTAAAAGCAGACGCTATTGCCGCTCCATCGAATTAGCCAGCAGGCGCGCCGAAAACAATAGGAGAAACTTCATCACAGGAATAAAATGCACCAGGATTGAAGGCCGCAGCTCATTTCAAGCAATTTTAACGTTATCGAATGGTAGGTAGGTCTGGACTTGAAATGTCATAAATCTGGCCAGGCTGAGTCAGCAACGCGGCCAATTTTAAAGCCTTCTCTTCAGTACGCTCCTGGGTACCCCAAATCACAGATCTGCCATCTAACAACCTCATACTAATGGCCGAAATCGACGGCGCAGCAATCTCTTGTAACTGATTCGACACCGAAAGAGGTAACACGCTGAGCACCTCAAGTGCAGCTTTAGTTTCAGGGCTCTTTACGCCCGGGTCTGCAACAACTAAACGTGGCACTCCAGGCGGAGGCGGCTCCAGGGCGTAATCAATACCACTCTTATCTACTAGATGTGCACCCAGTGGAGAATCAAAAAAAACAACTGGGCGTCGTTCAATCACAGTAACCCGAAGAGTCGAGGGGTACTCCCGTTGCACTCGCGCTGAAGCAATTTTTGGAATACTAGCAACCCTCATTGCTGCGGCAGAAGTATCGACCTGCAACAGCGGCTGCCCCTCCCTCACCGCAAGTACTGCCTTAACTTCCTCTTGAGCTACCGCTTCGGAACCAACAATGACCACTGATCTTACCGACATCAGCGGAGAAAAGTAGCCAATAGAGGCCACAACCAACCCAATAGCAACAACGATGCTACCAATGAGGATCCTCGGTAGGCCTATACCCCGAATACGGACACTTTTTGAGCTAGCGTCGACCTTAGCGGATGAGCTCTCTTGTTGCGCTTTCTCATTGACAGCTCTTTGCGCCCTACGCTCAGCCAGCCGCTCAGCACGCTCACGGCGCGCTTTACGGCGCGGACCTTCTTCAATCTCAGCAGAAACAACCTCAGTAACTGCTTCATCAGTGTCTAGACCACTTACCGGATTATCCTTTGTTGGATCAGCGGTTGCATCCGTTACTGCTGAGTCCTCGGAATTACTATCACTCACCGCCGCCCCTTTGTTCAACTATGTCTTGTGCGGTTGTTTTTTGCTCAATTGCGTTGGTGAATCTCTTGTTCCGCAATGCCGCTAAGATTTCCGTACCAAGCATGGTGACATCGCCTGCTCCCATGGTAATAATTACATCACCGCTGCTGCTCACATCACTAACTTGCTGCGCCACTCTAGACAGATCCGGTTGATAATGAACTTCTTTGGTAACACCTTGAGCTACCATCGCGCCACTAACCCCTGGCAATGGCTCTTCACGTGCCCCATAAACATCCAAAACAATAACGATATCAGCTAAATCAAGCGCAGAAGCAAACTCAGCCGCAAATGTTGCTGTACGAGAATACAAATGCGGCTGAAAGATAACAACAACTCGACCCGATACCTCATTATCGTTTTTCACCAGTTCACGAGCAGCAGTCAACACCGCTCTCACCTCGGTTGGGTGATGCGCATAGTCATCAAACACTCTTGTCCCAGAAACAACACCACTCAACTGAAACCTTCTATGGACTCCACCGAAACTTGCAAGTCCATCAAGAATAACGTCAACAGCAGCGCCGGATTCCCTAGCCGCAAGCAAAGCACCCAATGCGTTTAAAGCCATATGCCGACCCGGAACTGCTAGTCGCAAAGTACGCGGAGCAGATTCGGCACTTAGCTGCACAACAGCAATTCCACCAACATCCTTGGGGGACCAACTTATTAATCCTGCTTCTAGTCTTAGGCTTGCACCTGATGCCGAACTTTCGCTAACAGCGCTTGGCCCATCAGGGATACTGCCATACCCACAAACGCGTATCCCCTTTTTTTCAGCGCGCTCAATCAGTGCCGCCGAACCAGGATCATCTAAACAAGCAATGAGTACACCATCAATTGGAATCCGATCCACAAACTTATCAAAAACCTCAATATAGGCTTGTTCATTACCAAAGAAATCAAGATGATCTGACTCGACATTTGTTACCACAACAATATTGGGCGTGTACTGCAAAAGCGAACCATCACTTTCATCAGCCTCAGCCACAAAAACACTCCCCGAACCATGGTGGGCATTTGTTCCCGCCTCATTTAGCTCTCCACCAACAGCAAAAGAAGGATCCATCCCACAATGCTGCAATGCAACAATCAGCATTGAGGTTGTTGAGGTCTTACCATGAGTTCCTGCCACCAAAATTGATTGGCGTCCTTGCATTAATTTCTCGAGCACAACTGGACGCAAAATAATAGGAATCCCACGACGAGCAGCTTCAAGTAATTCTGGATTATCTTTGGGAATTGCCGCATGTGTTGTCACCACGGCTGTTGGTCCACCCGCAAGCATATCTAATGCACTCTCATCATGACCAATGCGGATGAGTGCGCCCCTAGCACGCAAGGCAAGCACTCCCCTACTCTCTTTTGCATCTGAGCCTGATACCTGCCCTCCTCGGGCGAGTAAAATTCGAGCAATGCCCGACATCCCAGCCCCACCAATGCCCACCATATGAACCCGCTGTAAATCCATTGGAAGAATATCAATCGGAGCTGAATTCATTACTTGTCCTTCCGCGCATGGGCAACAGCTTCAATCGCAATCTGCGCGATACGATCAGCAGCATTTTTACTTCCAGCAGCCACAGCAGCAGCACCCATGGTGGCAAGCAAATCTGAATCACGCAACCATTTCGACGCAATTTCGCTAACTAAAATAGGACTAAGATCAGCATCCTGAACAACCAGGCCCCCACCAGCGTCAACAACAGCCCTGGCATTAAGCTCTTGTTCGCCGTTTCCGTGGGGCAATGGTACATATATCGCGGGTAAGCCTACAGCTGATACTTCAGCAACTGTCATTGCACCAGAGCGGCAAATAACCATATCAGCTGCGGCATAAGCTAAATCCATCCGAGTTAAATAAGGAACAGCGACGTAAGCCGGAGCAGTATCAGATGAAAAAATATCTATCGCATTCTTCGGCCCATAGGCATGCAGCACACCAATGCCAGCTTGACCCAAAGTAAAAGAAGCAGCAGATACCGCATTGTTTAATGACTTCGCCCCTTGTGAACCACCAAACACTAATAGCACTGGAGCATCTGGATTCAGACCAAAAAACTCTTTTGCTTGAGATTTAAGGGCGGAACGATTGAGCGAATTGATCACCCCGCGTACTGGGATACCAACTACTTCCGCACCCTTTAATCCTGAATCATGAACTGCAGCAAGAACTTTTACCGCAGTTCGGGAACCCACCTTATTGGCAATACCAGCACGAGCATTTGCTTCATGAATTACCACCGGAATCTTCCTGCCGGCTATCTTGCGATAAGCCGCTAGATAAGCCGGTAGCGCAACATAACCTCCAAAGCCCACAACAACATCGGCTTCAACCTCCGTGAGCAGCCTCCTAGTCTGACGAACCGAAGAAATAACTCGAACTGGGAGGCGAAATAAATCGATTGACAGCTTTCGAGGAAGTGGTACTGGAGGAATCAGCCGAAGATCATAACCTCGTTCTGGCACCAAACGGCATTCAAGGCCCCGTTCCGTACCAAGGGCAGTTATCCGAATTTCAGGATCAATGGCACGCAAGGCATCTGCTACTGCCATAGCGGGTTCGATATGGCCTGCAGTTCCACCCCCAGCCAAAACCACAGATAGGTGCGAACCGGCCTTGTGTGATAAGTCAATCATCGCCGCCCACTTCTGCCAGCGCTAGCATTTCCAGACCTTCGAACAAGATCCTTCCGGTTAGTTCGTTGCGCACTACCCGAACGTGTAGAACTCGAATCACCTTGCCATCCACGACCTTGTCGAGCAAACATTGTTTCCTCGTAATTCGCTCGGGCTCTTCGCGCGTCAAGTTTATTTCGTAAAGCCTCAGCGCGTGAGGGTGAATATGGCTCAGGCTTAGGTAATCTCAGCAGCCGAATAAAACGATTATCACTGCCCGAGTGCAAGGCTGCCACAGCTTCGGGTTCATGACGGGCCGCATTAGCCAAGATACCAAATAACGTCAAGGTCACTGCTGTTGACGAACCGCCAGCAGAAATTAAAGGAAGTTGCAACCCTGTTACCGGTAAAATTCCAACTACATACCCAATGTTAATAAAAGCTTGACCGATTATCCAGACCGTTGAAGTGCCAGCAAGCAGTCGAAGAAAAGGGTCTACTGAACGAAGCGAGATACGCAAACCGGTATATGCAAAAAGTGCAAAAAGTGCAAGCACAGCTAAACATCCGATGAAACCGAGCTCTTCGCCAATGATCGCAAAAATGAAGTCATTGTGGGCATTTGGCAAGTAACTCCACTTAGCAACACTTTGACCTAATCCATTGCCAAAGATTCCGCCATCAGCAAGCGCATATTTAGCCTGCCGGGCTTGATATCCCGCTCCTTGGGGATCAGCACCTGGATTGAATAATGAATGAACTCGGGCTGATCGGTAGCCGGCAGTCAAAGCTAAAATAGTTGCAGCAAGAACCGCTCCAGCAATTGTCGAGAGAAAAACCCGTAACGGGAGTCCAGCGAACCACAGTAAACCAATAACTACAATACTGACTGAAATCGCCGTGCTCAGACTGTTTTCTAAGACGATCAGACCCGCAATAAGTAGCGTCACTGGAATCAGAGGAACTAACAGTTCTTTAAGAGTCGCGTTACGCTTACGACGCGAAGCCAACATATGGGCCCCCCAGATCGCTAAGGTTACCTTTGCTATTTCAGAAGGCTGAACTGTCAGTGGACCAACATTGATCCATCTACGACCACCGTCGACTTCAATGCCAATTCCAGGAACTAGCACCATAACTAATAAAATAATTGCAATAATCAACGCTGGGAAAGAAAGTTTTCGCAGTACCCTAATGGGAACTCTCAGAGCAGCATAAAACCCACATACCCCAAGGAGACATACCAAAAGCTGCTGACTAAACATAGTGTAAGGAGAACCATCAACGGTGTAAGACTCAACACCAGAGGCCGAAAGCACCATAACCAGACCAAAAATAGTTAGTAGCGCGGTAGTAGTGATTATAAGATGAAATGACGTCAGAGGTCGAGTCAGCCAAAGTCCAAATCTAGTTCGCGGCAAGGCAAAATCAGCCCTAGACGATGTCGATTTACTAGACGCTGTTGATGGTGTAGCCATTACGATTCCACCTCATTGACTGTGACGGGGTTAGATACACCCAATTTTTCTACTTCAGCCCGCACGGCTAAGGCAAAAGCCTCACCCCGATGTCCATAACTATTGAACATATCCAAGGAGGCCGCGGCAGGCGCAAGCAATACCGTATCCCCAGGTTCAGCGAATCTACGCGCATAAGTCACTGCTGCCTCCATAATGGATTCCACGCTGCTATCTGAATCCAGTAATACCTCATCACCTCTTTGCCTAATTAAAGGGCTTGCACGATCAACAATCTCTTCCGACACCTCAGCATCGTCGCTTGTTGATACCTCAAGAACTGGTACATCAGGGGCGTGTCGCAACAAAGCCTTCCGGATGTGCGACCGATCACAACCAATCAGCACCACAGCTACCAGATGTGCGGAAATTTCAGCAATCAGCCCAGCAACTTCAGCCCCTTTAAGCTGCCCTCCAGCAATCCACACCACCCGTGGATAGGCCAAAACCGATGCCTTAGCCGCATGCGGATTGGTCGCTTTAGAGTCATTGATGTATCTAACCCCATCAATTTCAGCAACAAATTGACTCCGATGTGGCCCCAGTTGATGGTTGGCAAGTCCACCATGAATTGCCCACGGTTCGACTCCAATTGCTCGAGCAAGTGCCGCTGCAGCCAATGCATCCATAAAAAGGGAGGAGCTTGCAGGAGTGATATCGGAAACTGCAGCAAGCACTAGACTCTGTTTGCTGAAGGCTCTATCAACTATGGCTCCCTGCACAATCCCTAGTTCGCCCTGCTGCGGCGCGCCAAGCCGAAAACCGACAGTGTGTTCAGCTGGCGAACCCTGAACCAGGGAAGCCGCAATAGGGTCATCAAGACCAAGCACACCTACCCTCCCCTGTAAGACCCTTGATTTTGCCGCTATATACTCCGGCATCCCACCATGCCAGTCTAAATGGTCTTCTGCAATATTAAGGATCACTCCAGCTTCCGGGATAACTGAAGGTGCCCAATATAATTGAAAGGATGAAAGTTCCACAGCAAGAACATCCGTGCGTTCCGAATCCACCAGCACATCAAGAATGGGTCTTCCTATATTCCCACAAGATGCACTCTTAACCCCAGCAGTAAGCAAAATCGATTCCAGCATCGAAGTCGTAGTAGTTTTACCGTTTGTTCCAGTGACAACCAACCAACGACGAACTGGCCCAAACAGCTGCAACTGATCGATACGCCAGGCTAATTCCACATCCCCCCATACCGGAATATCCTGCAAATTTATAGCTTTGAACAAAGGCGAAGAAGGTGGCCACCCAGGGCTAGTTATTACTAAGGAAAATCTATTAAGCAGGGAAGAATCCTGCAATAAGGATTCAACTTCAATAGTTGACAAACCCAAATCAGCACATTTGCCTAACGCTTGCTTATTGCTATCGCATATCGTGACTTTCGCACCCAACTGGCGCAAAACTTTTGCAGCAGATAATCCCGAAGCACCTGCGCCAGCAACAAGAATCAAGGAGCTCGATAGATTCTTTGCATCATCGAGATTAAATACCGTCATTTGTCAGTTACCAATCGCAGCTAGCCACTCACTGTAGAACAGTGCAAGCCCTAGAGCACTTGAAATGGCGGTTAATAACCAAAAACGGATGATGACAGTAGTCTCTGCCCAACCAGATAACTCAAAATGATGGTGAAAAGGTGCCATTCTGAACACTCTGCGCCCAGTAGAACGGAAAGCTGCGATCTGAATGACAACAGAAGACATTTCAGCAACAAATAATGCCCCAATAACTACCGCAAGCAATTCGGTCTGGGTAGTGATTGAAAGTCCAGCCAGCATTCCACCCAGCGATAATGAACCCGTATCACCCATAAATATTTTGGCCGGAGCGGCATTCCACCACAAAAAGCCAATACATGCCCCGGCTCCAGCTGCAGCAACCAGAGCTAAATCCAAAGGATCCCGCACGTTATAACAACCGATACTTGGATCCTCTACGCAACTGTTGCGGTACTGCCAAAAAGTAATAACAACGTAAGCACCCAGAACCATCGACATAGAACCAGCAGCAAGCCCATCAAGACCATCAGTGAAGTTCACTGCATTTGACCACGCACTTATCAAGAAATAGCAAAAAATTACAAAAACCACCGAACTCATAGTCAAAGTAGTGATTTCACGTACATAAGATAGATGTAAACTCCCAGGGGTAAGCCCGCTTGATCCGCTAAACTGCAATGCAAGAACCCCGAATAAAAGCGCGGCGACCAGTTGTCCAATCAACTTTGCAGTCTTATTGAGGCCAAGATTGCGCTGTTTACGTATCTTAATAAAGTCATCAAGAAATCCAACAGCACCAAGAACCGTAGCTAAACCCAGTACTAATAAACCAGAGACAGAGGGTCCCTCTGCCTGAAAACCAATGCCTACCAAATGTGATCCCAGATAACCAGCCCACAAACCAGCTAAAATTGCAACCCCACCCATAGACGGCGTACCGCGCTTTGCCTGATGACTCGCCGGACCCTCAACTCTAATTTCCTGCCCAAAGCCCTGTTTAGAAAAGAACTTCACTAAAACTGGAGTAAGGAGTATGGCCACTGCAAGTGAAATACCCACCGCAAACAGAATTTGCCTCACTATGTTAACTCCTCTTCTGTTCGGTTGGTATCAGTAACCACATCTGAAAGAATTGTTTCAGCCACATGCCAAAGCCCCACTGACTGAGATGCTTTAACCAAAACAATATCGTTGGGCTCAAGCTCCCTACGCAATATTTCAATTGCAGATTCCATATCAGGAACTAACACAGCTTCACTTCCCCAGGAACCTTCCATCACTGCACCTTGATGCAATCCGTGCAATGGCCTTTGCGTTCCCACAACTATCAGTCGACTGACATCTAAGCGGACTGCCAGTCGACCAATGCCGTCATGCTCAATCACACTGGCATCGCCCAATTCTGCCATCTCCCCGAGCACTGCCCAAGTCCTACGTTTAACTGGGTGCACCTGAGAAGCATGCTGATCTGCACGCGCTAAAGGTACTCGAGCCATCGATACCAACGCTTTAAGCGCTGCTCGAACCGAATCGGGATTCGCATTATAAGAATCATTAATAACCGTGACACCATCTGCCCGGGTTTGAACATCCATTCGCCGCACCGAGGTTGCCCGAGCTAAACCAAGACTAGCGGCAATCTGAGAAAGCGAAGCCCCAGCTTCTAAAGCAACCGCGGCTGCAGCCAACGCATTACCTACCTGATGCTCACCATGCACAGCAAGTTTTATCTCAATCTCGCCAGCGGTGCATACCAAAGTAAATTTTGCACAAGCATTTTCATCAAGTTGTACATCACATGCTCTGATATCTGCAATATCAGAGCACCCAACTAGAACCACCCTAGCCTCAGTACGTTCACGCATAGCTAGTACTAGCGGATCGTCTGCATTTAATATAACAACACCATCAGATGAAATTGACTCTGCAAGTTCACCTTTAGCCTGAGAAATGGCCTCCTTAGAGCCGAACTCACCTAAATGTGCTGACCCAACATTAAGAACAACACCAATACGAGGTGGTGCAGTCGATGCTAACTTAGCAATATCTCCAACGGCCCGGGCCGAGAGCTCTAAAACTAAAAATTTTGTGCTGTCGTTAGCTCGCAAAGCTGTCCAAGGATGCCCTAACTCATTATTAAAAGAACCAGGTGGAGCCACCACTGAACCTAACGGACTTAGCACTGCGGCAATAAGATCTTTTGTCGAGGTTTTGCCTGAAGAACCAGTTACCCCAATAACAACTAAATCCTGGAGACTTAGTTGAGAAACACTAGCTTTCGCTAATGCCGCTAATGCCGCTAATACCGCCGCGCCAGACCCATCAATATCTGCTTCTAAAGCCATCGCTCTAGTTTTGCTTGCCCCTCGCGGTTTCACAACTATGGCGGGAACCCCAACGGGTCGAGCCGCCAGCACAGCAACAGCTCCTGCTTTAACAGCAGCGTGGGCATGATCATGCCCGTCAACCCTTGCTCCAGGCAGTGCTAAAAAAAGCGAACCAGACCCCACTTTCCTTGAATCAAATTCTACTGACCCGGTTATCCTGATCTGCTCAGCAGCTACCGGATCAATATCATGCACCGTGCCACCAACAACACGGGCGATCTGAGCTATTGACATAGCAAACACTATGCTACTCCCTACCTTTCACCCGCTGCTCAAGTGCCATACCAAGAACCTCACGGTCATCAAATGGATGTTTCACACCGTCAATCTCTTGTCCACCTTCATGGCCCTTACCTGCAATCAGTACCACATCCCCGGCTCTAGCCCAGGAAACAGCTTGAGCGATTGCTAATGCCCGATCCGCCTGTTCACACACTTGCGCCCGGTCACTTTCAGCAACAGATAAGGCACCAGCAAGCACTTCTGCACGAATTAACTTTGGCGATTCGGTACGCGGATTATCATCGGTAACAACAACAAAATCTGCACCACGAGCGGCCGCAGCACCCATCAAAGAGCGCTTTGTAGTGTCTCGATCACCACCAGCACCCAGTACAATTGCAATACGGCCCTTAGTTTGACTCCGGAGAGTCTCAATCACCGCCTCAATCGCCGCAGGCTTATGGGCGTAATCAACAATGGCAAGGAAATTTTGCCCACGATCTACCCGTTGCACCCGGCCCGGGACCTGGACATTAGCAAAACCCACAATCGCCTCGGCAATACCCACTCCGACACAATGTAAAAGACCAGCAGCAACTAGACAATTAGCCACATTATAACGCCCGGGAAGAGGTAAATGAACTCTCGCCGCGACACCATCAGGACCAATAATCTCAAAATCTTGTTCACCAGTAACCGCGGCCGTTATCTTATTAACCGACCAAGTTGAATTAACAATGGAATCTTCCCTCGTTGTTACCGTACTTACTGGGTGAATAACTTCGGGGTCGGATCCTCTTGCTACTTTCGCCATCTTAATCCCCCACCGATCATCGATACAGATCACTGAATGTTTTGCTTGTACAACAGAATCCAAAGAAAATAGCCGCGACTTCGCTAAAAAATACTCATCAAAATTTTGATGAAAATCAAGGTGATCTTGCGAAAGATTAGTAAACCCGGCAACCTCAAATTGGGTACCATCCACCCGCCCTAGGGCTAGCGCGTGACTTGACACCTCCATCACCACCGAATCCAGGCCTTGCTCAAGCATTAAGGCAAAAAGTGCTTGCAATTGTGGAGCTTCAGGAGTTGTTAGTGCACTAGGTATTTGTACACCGTTTATCCGGGTCTCTACCGTACCGATTAAACCTGGTTTTCTACCCGCAGCCAGCAATCCGCGCTCGACCATATATGCCGTAGTTGTCTTACCTGAAGTTCCGGTAATACCAATAACACTCATTTTTTGTGAAGGACGCCCATAGATGATTGACGACAATTCACCCAAAACACTACGGGGATTCTTATGGACAAGCACCGGCACCTGAAGTAAAAATGACTGCGCCGCTAAAGCTTGCATTCCAGCTGGATCAGTTAATACCGCAACAGCTCCGCGATTAACTGCTTCCTCGGCAAACCCCACTCCATGCGCCCGAGAACCAGGCAAAGCAGCAAATATATCCCCGGGGAGCACATCTTGAGCACGTAAAGTGACACCGGTGACCAACTGGGTCAGGTTTAAATGTGCAGCTGCTGTACCAGCAAAGCCAGCTTGAGATACTACTGCACCGGAAGCATTAATGAGCTCGACCAGTGGAGTTCTTATTTTGTTTTTAGGCCGCAAAGGTTGTTGCAAGAACAAAGCAGAGCCCTCGGGGCGGTTAGCCATCACTTACCTCCCATCGCCATTGTAAGAACTCTACTCAATCTTCTATACACTCTGTCCGAGCAGACGCTCCCGAACCGACATCGGTAAACACAGTACCTGGACTCAGCGTTATCCAGCCTGCAACACGAGCTTAGGACCAGGATCTGCAGAAAGTGGGACGTTATCACGCTGTAATAACCAGGCCGCGATGTTATGGAACAGAGGTGCAGCAGATTGCCCTGGCCCTCCATCAGAATTCTTAGTAGGTGCATCCAGCATGATCCCTACAACAAACCGTGGATTATCCGCAGGGGCGATACCCGCAAAAGTGATCCAATAATTTGAATCGGAGTAACGCTTAGTAACAGGATCGGGCTGCTGCGCCGTTCCCGTCTTGCCGCTTATCTGATACCCATCGACAGCACCCCGCACCCCAGTTCCTACCTGATTGCCATCTAGCGGATCAGATTGAAGCACCGCACGAAACATATTACGGACAGTACTAGCAGTCTCAGACGAAACAACTTGAACTGCTTCAGGTTTAGGTTCTTCTGTCCGGTTTCCCTGCGCATCAATTGTTGCTCGGACAACTCGCGGCGGCACCCTAAGTCCATCATTTGCAATAGCTTGATACATACCTGTCATTTGCAGCAAGGTCATCGAAAGACCTTGACCAATAGGCAAATTGGCGAAGGAACCGCCCGACCACTGAGCAAGATCGGGAACATATCCAGCACTCTCACCTGGCAATCCCACATTAGTGCGTTGTCCAAGCCCAAACTTGGAAAGCAATTGTGAATATCTTTGCTCCCCTACCCGCTGAGCTAATATCAAGGTGCCAACATTCGACGACTTGCCAAAAACTCCCGTTGTCGTATAGGGGGCCACACCATGCGCCCAAGCATCACCTACCGTAACCCCCGCCATCTGAATTGCCCCTGGAACCTGCAATACTTCGTCTGGGGTTGTAAGATCATATTCTATTGCAGCAGAGGCTGTTACAATTTTATTGACTGAACCTGGCTCAAATGGGGTGCTAACCGATAGGTTGCCAAGCTCAGCCTTTTTCTGAACACTCAGCTCTACCGAGGGATTAAAAGTGTTGTCATTGGCCATCGCCATAACTTCACCAGTTTGTGCATCCAAGACCACTGCTGAAACATTTTTGGCCCCTGAAAGATCTTTTGCTTGTTGAACTTGCTGCTGAACATAATACTGCAAGTCTGAATCCAAGGTTAGTTCTACAGTCGATCCATCAACTGCAGCATGCTGATCCCGATAACTTCCAGGAATCACCGCTCCATCCGAACCTTTATCATAGGTTATCGAACCATCAGTTCCGGAGAGGACCCCGTCTAACGAATCCTCCAAACCAACCAAGCCATGACCCTCCCAGTTAGTCACACCCACAACATTTGCAGCAAGTGACCCGCCTGGATACTGGCGAATATCTTGCCGTTCTGCACCAACTTCCGGATATTTTTCGGTAATAGCAGTTGCAGTAGCTGGATCCACCCCTTTAGCCAAGTAAACAAAGCTCTCATTGCTAGTAACTTTCTGGAACATCACCTGCTCATTTGAGGAAGCACCAAGCATGCGACTAACCCCTTGAGAGATTTCAGTCAAACGAGCCACTGGGTCAGTAGTTAACTTGTTCTTAGCCTTAATCTGTTCAATATCTTCGCGAACTTTCCGTGGCTGAAATGTTAATGCTCGAGCATCCATGGTAAAAGCTATGGGTCGACCATTTCTATCGGTAATAGTTCCCCTTGTGGCAGGCTGCGCGGAATTTACCGCACGCTGACTAGCCGCCTCAGAAGATAGCCGTGGAGCACTTGGGCCCTGAATCCATAGAAGCTGAGCAGCAGCTATGCTTAACACTGCAAAAAGAGCACGCCGCCCTATCTTATGCCTAAATTCAAAGGATGAAGTGCCAGTGGCACCCCCCTTGCTAGCTTTCAGAGATGCTCTACCCTCACCAAGTCGACTCATCACCGATCACCCGATGCTGGGGCAGGGCTCGCACTCACCGGCCGGAGCTGTTCTCCCTGTGCCTGTACTTGGGGTGGATTTACCGTGCTTGACGGAGTGACTACGGTTACTGATGGAACAGCAACCGGTTGTATTTGACGGACCGTTGGAGATGCTGCACTCCCCAATGGGATTGGCTGATTTAACAGCGGAGCCGGAGTACCATTAGCCGGAGCTGGCGTCCCAACTACAACCCAAGCACCATCAGCTACTTGAACCAAATGTGGAACGTTTTTTGACGGAATCATTCCTAGGGTAGCCGCCTGCTTAGCCAATTCTGGTGCCGACTGACCTAATTCCACATCGCGCAATAAGGCTTCCTTACGCTCGGACAAATCTTGGTTGTAGTTACGGGCATCAGTAAGTTGATACGACTCAGCAGCCGCTCGGGTGGACAGCCATAATGTCAGTCCGAGCCCAGCAGTAAGGAGTCCAATCACCAAAACCACAAAAGGTACTCTGCTCAGAATCCTCTTAGGACTAAAGTGCTTCAACGATTCTCGAAATGACGGTGAAGCACCCTTCGCACGTTTATCTCTCCAGTAACCCACCGACCTACGAGGGTTCTGGTTCTTCATCTTGGAAGCTGTCCGCGGTTTTTTGCGTTTCATCGTTCCAGCGTTACGTGCTGATACACGCCAATCTGAACCACTTGCGGGTCTAGACGAGGATCGAATCCTTTTTGCCCGAGCAGGGGAAATCGTCGGCTTCGGTGAAGTTCTCATCACTTTGCTCTCCTGGAAATACGTTCGACGGCGCGCAATCGCACGGGCGCAGAACGCTGATTACGCTGAATTTCCGCTTCGGAAGCCTTTTCTGCACCCCTAGTTATGAATTCAAACTCTGGAGCGCTACCAGGAAGCTCGAAAGGAAGCCCCTCCGGGGTACCAGATTGGGTACGCGGTGTTAGCTGTTTTTTCACAACTCGATCTTCAAGCGACTGATAGGACATAAACACCGCCCGGCCGCCGATAACTAAGGAATCCAGTGCATCAGGTATTGCTGCAGCCAACGAATCCAATTCACCATTAACCTCAACCCGCAGCGCCTGAAAGGTTCGCTTTGCTGGATGCCCACCCGTTCTACGGGTTGCAGCGGGAATGGCAGAGTACAGCACTTCTACCAGCTGCGCGCTGGTCGTAAACGGGCAACCCACTCTACGTCGGACTATCTCAGCGGCAATTCGACCAGCAAAACGCTCTTCGCCGTAAACACTTAGCACCCTGGCAATTTCACCATGTGAGTACGTATTTAAAATATCTGCTGCGGTCAATCCTGAGGTTGGGTCC
>JBOFCS010000190.1:0-29105 GCA_051646185.1 Mycobacteriaceae bacterium
CAGAGCTTGGTCACGATGTTCTTGGTGTTGATATTGATCCTGGAAAAGTGGCCAAACTTAATTCGGGTGAAGTCCCCTTTTTTGAGCCGGGACTTCGAGAGATGCTGCAGAAAAATCTGAGTCAAGATTTCTTAGTGAAATCTCCGGTTGGTGGGCAGGTGAGATTCACCACCTCGTATGAGGAAGCTGCGACCTTCGCCGATATTCATTTTCTTGGTGTTGGAACCCCACAAAAGAAGGGAGAATACGGGGCTGACCTCCGTCATGTTCATTCGGTCATCGACACTTTAGTGCCGTTACTACGCAGATCTTCAGTGATAGTTGGTAAGTCAACTGTTCCCGTGGGAACTGCATCCGAGATTGCTTCGCGTGCTAAACAATTAGCGAAAAATGATATTGACATTGAAGTATCTTGGAACCCAGAATTTTTAAGAGAAGGCTTCGCGATTGAGGATACCCTGCACCCTGATCGTATTGTGTTAGGCGTAGATCAAGATGGAACGCGGTCGGAGTTAGTAATTCGAGAGTTATATGCACCTATTCTAAGTCAAGGCGCTCCCTTTCTTGTTACGGATTTGGCTACTGCAGAATTGGTAAAAGTTTCCGCTAATGCCTTTCTAGCAACAAAGATTTCATTTATTAATGCGATATCAGAAGTATGCGAAGCAGCCGGAGCTGATGTCACCATGTTGGCCGATGCAATTGGTGCCGATCCCCGAATAGGCAGAAAATTTCTTAATGCAGGCTTAGGTTTTGGTGGTGGTTGTTTACCGAAAGATATCCGTGCTTTTATGGCCAGAGCTGGTGAGTTGGGAGCTAACCATGCCCTCACCTTCCTCCGTGAGGTCGATAGCATCAATATGCGACGTCGGACAAAAATGGTAGAACTTGCTACTAAAGCCTGCGGTGGCTCTTTGTTAGGGGCAAATATAGCGGTGCTTGGTGCCGCTTTTAAACCTGAATCAGATGATGTTCGCGATTCCCCGGCGTTAAATGTTGCTGGGATGCTGCAGCTGCATGGCGCAGTGGTCAGTGTTTACGATCCTCAGGCTCTCGATAATTCTCGAAAACTTTTTCCGACCTTAAGTTATGCAACGGCTACTGCGGAGGCATGCAAAAATGCTGATGCGGTTCTTGTGCTTACAGAATGGGAGGAATTCATTGCACTGGATCCTCAGGAACTAAAAAGTACAGTGCGGCGCAAGGTGATTGTGGATGGCCGTAATTGTCTAGCGCCTACCCGATGGTTGAAGGCGGGCTGGGAGTATTTAGCTTTAGGGAAAACGGGAACAGTGACTCACCAATTAACCCAACCTTAAGTGCCAGTCCGGGATATTGAGTGGTTATTTGCGTTTGTGGGTAGGCAAACAGGACACTGAGAAGATGCGTGGAATTATTTTGGCTGGCGGGTCGGGTACTCGCCTGTATCCGATCACCCTGGGAGTTAGTAAACAATTAGTGCCAGTTTATGACAAGCCTATGATTTACTACCCGCTGTCGACACTTATGATGGCGGGCATTTCTGATATTCAAATCATTACGAACCCGCATGAGTTAGCACAGTTTCAGCAGCTTTTAGGGGATGGATCTAGGCTCGGGATCAATATCACCTACGCCACCCAAGCTAATCCAGAAGGCTTGGCTCAGGCTCTTATTATTGGTGCAGAACATATTGGTACTGATTCGGTTGCGTTGATTCTCGGAGACAATCTTTTTTATGGTCCTGGTTTAGGAACACGGTTACAAAAGTTTAAAAATGTTGATGGTGGAGCGATTTTTGCCTACCGGGTGGCAGATCCAAGTGCGTATGGGGTGGTGGATTTTGATGAGACAGGCAAGGCTATTTCGTTAGAGGAAAAGCCCACTTCGCCAAAGTCTAACTATTCCGTTCCGGGTTTGTACTTTTATGATAACGACGTAGTCAGTATTGCCAGAGATTTAATTCCATCGTCGCGGGGGGAGTATGAGATAACTGATATCAACCTTGCGTATCTCAGAGCTGGAAAGCTTAAGGTTGAAGTTCTTCAGCGTGGTACTGCCTGGCTCGATACCGGGACGGTTGATTCACTATTGGAGGCTTCGGATTTTGTTCGCACTATCGAGCAGCGTCAGGGCTTAAAGATAGGGTCGCCAGAGGAAGTTGCTTGGCGGATGGGTTTTATCAATGACGAGGCACTGTATGATCTCGCCCAGTCATTGCTTAAATCGGGTTATGGGCAGTACCTTCTTGGATTGCTGAGTAATAAAAAGTAGAGATAGAACTAAATTTTCTCTTTGCCAGGAAGGCAAGGTTGTTGTCGGATAATCTGTTTTACTGCAACTATTCGACCTGAGGGCGTAGGAAGTGAGATACTAAGGTGGCTGTGCGCCGTTGCGCAGCTCGTTAGGTGGCTGCCTAGCGGGAGTCATTAAGTCTGGGGATATTGGTGAATGCGGTTATTGGAGCGTCATTAGGTGCCTCACATGGGGTTCACAGGGTGAAGTTGGCTCTTGGTTCCACTCGGGAATTTAGTAAGCCAACTTTTTCTACTCGTACATTCACCGTCCCTGATGGATCTGTACAGTCTGTAGCCAAGGTTCTTGGTGATCTTGTTGACTCTGACGGTAAGTTACTCCATCACAGTGATGCATTAGCTATCGCCTATAAAGACCGAAGCTACGCTGAACAATTGCAAACGGCAGTTCAGCTATATGGTATTGCCGAGGTTCGGTTGGTATCGGAGACCAATGCTGCGTTGGAATACCTCAGGTCTACCGGGCAAGTTTCCGGGTACTCTACTTTGATCTTTTTTGACCTCGGAAGTTCTGGGGTGACGGTCTCAGCTGTTGACCAGGTCACTGGCGCAGTTTTGGCGGTGGAACGTGCCGCGGTTACCAGCGGGGATAATTTTGATGATATTTTGCGAGAAAAATTAAGTGAAGGGAGGGGAATCAGTTATCGAACCGGAGTAGCGGATCAGTTTTTTGTAGAAATCAAAGAAGCATTGTCCGAAGAAACTGAAGTGACTAAGGAAGGGCCTGAAGGTCTTGGCACGGTCACTATCTCACGCGATAATTTTGATTTATCGATTATCTCTTCAGTGCTACAAGCAATGGATCTTGTTCGGTCTGTGATTGATCAATGCGGACGACAGCCAGATGCCGTAGTTCCTTTTGGGGGAGGTGCACGTATCCCTCTGGTGTTACGTGCGCTTGAACATGAGATTAAACTTCCTGTGGTTGTAGTTGCAGATCCAGAAGTTGTGATAGCTAAAGGTGCTGCACTGCAAAATGTTTCACGGGTTAAATCTTCTTATACAGATCCGTGGCTTGGTGCTCCGGCCTGGAATATCAAAACTCCAGAGAAGGTAGAAGTGCTACCGACAAGTATCCCGCAGGTGTCGCTTGTCGGTAGCGTCTTGTCGAGCCCTAAGGCTCGATTAATTATTGCTGGGGCTGCAGTAGCAATGCTTGGACTGGGGGTAATCGCAGCCTTCTCCGTTGGTGGGGGAGACCGAGGAGGGGCCGACCCGATCGATCCTGGGTTTTCATCTGAAATCGCATCTGTATCAAGTAGTTCTGCTAAACCATCCAGAGAAACTTCCTCGGCTAGTATCCCGGTGATAGCCCCACCTTCGGCAAAGACGGCTGAGGCGCCTCCTGCTGCGCCGAACCCTGGGCCAAACCAGGGTCCGTGGCGTCCGCCTGCCCCGCCGCCACCGCCTGAAGAAGAGGTGCTACCACCACCGAATATTCTGGAAATTCCTGGCTTGCCCCCTATTGAACTTCCGCCAGGAATCCAACTTCCGTGATCGTCAAGTGCTAGGTCAGTGTGATGGTAACTGCGGGTTAATGACAGTTACCATCACACTGAGTACCGTACCCAATCGACTATCATCTGAGCTGATACTGGGGCATTTTCTGGGGTAGGGCCGGGCCATTCACCGCCGGTGGCGATGTTGAGTATGAGGTACATTGGTCCGTCGAATACCCATTTAGCGCCAAGTGGAATGTTGGCTGCACTGTAGTAGCCGACTTCATTGCCATCAATGGCGATCTGAATACTTCCGGGTTGTCGATAAATTGAGTAGGTATGGAATCCTGAAGACAGGTTTGAATCATCTTGGACGCCAGATGATAACTTCCATGGCGAACGGGTGGGCCAGAACCAAGGTCCGTGTATTCCGTTGTGCGCGTAGGAGCCAGTATTAACAATTTCTGAGCAGTCTATCTCGCCTGCTTCTGGCCACCCAACCCTGTCCATATTGGTACCAACGAGCCACATTGCCGGGTGTATGCCTTGCCCTTCCGGCATCTTAATCCTGGCTTCAAGAAGGCCAAAAGTAAAGTCCGCCTTATCTTTAGTGGTGATTCGGGCTGAGGTAACAGAATCGCCAAATCCTTGGGCGCTGATTACCAGATTACCCTTACCATCGAGGTATGAATTTGCTCGAGAATCGGTGTATATTTGCTTTTCATCATTCCCCCATCCGCCTCCGCCAAGATCGTAAGACCAAAAGTCTTGACTGGGTGAGAATCCTGCTGGCCCATCAAATTCATCGCCGCCCACATATTCTAATCCAGGTACGATTTCGCTGGGGTCTGGAGCGCTGGAGGCAAGCAGTGGATTTACCAATTGCGCAGTGAGAATTGTGGTGATAACTGTTGTGGTTGCTATGAAATGTCTCAGCATGGGTGTCATGAGGTATCCAAGTCGTTTTGTCGATAACGGTTCGGTTGTCTGGGTGCAGGCAAACTTCCTGACTAACTAGTTCGCGAAGCTATCCTACGATAGCTTCGCGAACTTTGCAGCGTGAGGACCTAAGAAGCTATCTTTGACATCTCAAGTGCGAAACCAAACCGGGTATCGTTCATGGCAGTTGGTTCTAGATTGCTAGAAGAAGATGCTGCAGTGAGTAGAGGAAAGGCTTATGGTTGTGGGTAAATCAGAGATTGTGCAGCCATTGGCAGCGGGAGAAATAAACAGTCTCCTCGATAAATTCTTGCAGTCTTTTGATAAGAATGATCTGGATGCAGTAATGGAATTTTTTACCGATAATTCGGTTTACCAAGTACTGCAAGGTGGTGCCTACGTTGGCAAGTCGGCAATTCGTAAGGCGTTTGAGAGGCAGTTTGTTGGAGCCTACGGCCTGTTGTATTTCCGAGAGACACAAAGAATTATTGATGAAAAGCAGGGAACAGCAGCACTACTGTGGGATTGTGAACATCTGCTGGACCAAGGGCCGTCGGCACGGGGGATCAACTTGCTTACTCGCTATTTACTAAAACTGCGGTATAGGAAGAGATGTCATTGGCAAGGGCTTGACGTATTTACAATAAATCCGGAGGGCAAAATAAGTAGTAAAAGAACTTATGGTCACGCTTTGGTGCCGCGGTTGCATCCGGGGGTGCAAAAGGATAGCCCTTATTGGGAGGCAAGGTAGCTTTCCAGTATCGAGATATTTCAGTCTAACCGGCTCTAGCAGGATAGTGAGAGTTCGGGGTGGATTGATCTACTGTGATTCAGCGACCCACCGCTGGTAATTGATAGAGGATAAACCCCTGTCATGACTTTCTGATGATTACAGGGGTCTATCCTTGGCCGTTTGATGTTTCAATGTCTTATAAATAGACGCAGGTGGAGTTACGCACCATTGGTATGGTAGTTACACACTGCCACCTATTGCAAACAAGGTAATTCAATTGAATTTTCGGGATCAAGTGCATTCAATATCATGGTTCCAGTTCTAGCCGTCCAAGCTAGGTCACTATGTGAGCTGTGGTCTTCTTCGCAACCTTCTTGGACAACAAGATTGGTGACATCGTAGCCGGGTAATCCTGGCACTTGTCCAGTAGTAAAGGGCTGTACCGCCGTATCCCAGTGGGAGCTGATATTTGTATAGGAGATACCTCGAAGATAAGGTGTGCCATCGGCATTCATAAGGTTTATGGTATTGGATCCAGCAAAAACATCGGAGACAGGAAAACGGTCGAGTGGAATGCCTAATTGACTAAGTATAGCGGGTATAGGTGTGGTTTCACGGTCACCTATACCTAGCCATTGAGCTCCAAGGCTGATATATTTATTAATTTTTTCTTGTCCCCCAAGAACTTTAATATAATATCCTGGGATTAAAGTGCCCTCTGAGTGAGCTAAGATATCCACCTCAGACGCATTGGTTGCATCTAATACTTTGTTGGAGAACTCCCCAAATTGATTTGCACTTTGGGGAATTGGCATCACGCCACCATACATAAGAATAATAGGTCGGGGGTGTTTAGTGGAAGGTCTGCAGGTTCAGTCATTTGAACCAGGAGGGGACGCGTTAGGATTCCCGATACTATCGGTAAAACCTTCGAAAGGAGTATATTATCAGGGATAATAGGTCTGTTTGATTTTCAGTTAATGGATCTGCTTGAGCTACGCCAGGCCAAATGTACCTGTAATCAAAAGTAAAGTTATTAGTATTTTGTTAGCATTAAATGACTCTGACATTTGACGAATGCTCCTAACAATTTCTGCTACTCATCTTGCGTATATATGACTCGTGTCATAGAAGGCTGAAACTTATTACAAAGTAAAGACTTTGATTAATCCAAGGGAGCCGTCGTGCTGTTTCGCCAGCGACCTTACTTTATTGGACTAGTCTGATATCTTCCCTAAATTAAGATAGCCGAATTTTTACTAGAAAGAGATACCTCTAGCCGATAAATGGTTGCCTATTTCTCAGGGATGAAGCTCATGGCGCGCTCGGCCATTGCGGTGATAGTCAAGCTCGGATTGACACCGATATTGGCGGGTACTGAAGAGCCGTCGCAGACAAGAAAATTAGAGTATCCAAATAGTTGATGGCGGGTATCAATAACACCATGCGATTTATCTGATCCGATAATAGCCCCACCAAGGAAATGAGCGGTGGTGGATGATCCTATGGCTGATTCAATAGTGCTAGCTTGTGCATATCCTTTCATTTTTCTGGCAGCAATTACCGCAACTTTATTTGCAAGAGAACGGACAGGTTCCATGGAAATGGTTGATGTAGAAGATGTTTGAAGACCACCGGGACCGAGCCCCTTTGTTAGGGTAATTGAGATGTCTTCACTTCCCATGATGGTAAACAAGACTGATTGCTTGGACCAGTTCTTTGTCCTAACTGTGCGCCAGAGGTGCTGAGGGTAGCGAGCGAGTAGTTCTAGCCAACCACTAAAGGCTTTTTCAGAATTAACTATTGGACCGAATATTGCCGCAATTGCACCTCCTTTTAGGCCAAAAGTGTTATTAGTTATATGAGCCCCATTGTCGAGAAAAATGCTTCGTGTTATTGCAATATCAGTGCAGTACTCTGCGGCTTTGTTAAATGCGGTTGCTGCCGGAATTGCTTCTGCATTTGTCCGAACATTTTTCCCAAGTTGAGAAGATATTTTGGGTAAAGTCCCCTGTTGATAGCATTTTCTGAGTATTTCATTGGTTCCTAGTGTTCCTGCTGATAGAACTATTCCCTTGGTTGTATAGGTTTTTTTAGGTCCAAGGAGAGTTCCGGGTTTTTTCGTGGAAAGCAGATAACCACCGGCATGGGTAGTTTCAATGAGCTCGACTTTTTGTTGTGGAATTATCTGCACACCAAGTTTTTCTGCAAACCACAAATAGTTTTTTGTGAGACTATTTTTTGATCCGTGGCGACATCCCAACATACACTGACCGCATCGAATACATCCAGTTCTCTCTGGTCCGTTGCCATCAAAGTAAGGATCAGGAACAGTCTTGCCAGGGATGCCAAAATATACCGAGACAGGTGTCGGCTGCGCGCCTTGAGGAGCACCCAGCTCGGCAGCGATCTCATCCATCAGTTTCTCAGAGGAACCTGCGCCGCAAAATTGGGTCACTCCGAGCATTTTTTTTGCTGTGGCAAAGTGTGGGGCTAATTCAGCACGCCAGTCACCGAGCTGCCCCCACTGCCGATGCTGGTAAAAAGCATCGGCATGTGGCTCGTACAGAGTATTGGCGTACACCAAACTGCCACCGCCAACACCTACGCCAGAAAGCACGGTTGTGTGCTTGAAAGGAGCGAGCCGGAGTATCCCTCTCATCCCAAACTGAGGTGCCCACAAAATCTTTCGAAAATTCCATGAACTTTGTGCAAAGTCATTATCACTAAAACGATTACCTTGTTCAATGATAGCCACCCGATAGCCTTTTTCGGCTAGGCGAAGTGCGCTTACCGAGCCACCGAATCCACTTCCGATAACGATCCAGTCAAAGTCCATATCAATGCGCATAAAAAGTTAGGGTATACCAGATTGTGTCGTGCTGTGTATAAGGAGCTTAGTTGAGGTGATAGTTCTTGCTCATCTTGTTGATGTAGTTGGTTTCTAGCCTAATGTCGCTGGGTGTTTTACTGAACCAACGTTTGCAGCAGCGAGTTAATGTTGATTGCTCTGACAAACCAACTTTACGTGCCACCGCCGTGAGGGGGAGGTGAGTGTTACGAAGCAGATACTCGGCTTTGGATCGTCTTACCGCATCAATAATTTCACGAAATTCACTGCCTTCGGAATAAAGTTGACGTTGCAGGGTACGTGGATGCATATCAAATTTTTTGGCAGTAGAAGATATTGTGGCTGCGCCATCGGCAAGTGAGGATTCAACAAAACTGTAGACCTGGGCACTTAGCGACTGTGATGCAAAAGAATGTGAATTCCGCAGATGATCAGATAAAAGGCGGTGAAGAAGTGGGTCAGAATTATTAATAGGAGTTTTTTCATATTTTCTTCGAATGCGCAGTGCAGCAACTGGTTGTTCAAAAAATACATCAACACCAAAAAAGTCTCGATAGATTTGGGGATCGCCTAAAGGTTTGTGGGGTAAGTGCGCTGATTCCGGAATATAGTTACTTCCGGCCATTAATGTGGCACAGTGGTGAATATATGCCAGGCCATGGTCAACGGTTTGGACAAAATCAGTAATCGCGTAGCTACGTGATCGAAAATGAATTTCAGCAATATCAGGGTCGTAGGGGGCAAGTAGTTCGGGTGGATCAACGAGAACGTCAACGATGAGTGAAAAATCGTCCTTTGTTGAATACTCTGCGGCGGTAAGCAGCGCCGCGCCGTAGGTGGGGCAGTTATCGAGCAGCATACCTAGTGGTCCCAAATTTTCTTTACCCTGCCTGCTTGCCATTTGCAGGCCAAAGTCGGGGCATTGAAATGCGGTACCGCAATATTCCAGCAAATGAGCTACAGCACGAGTGCTGATTGAGATGGAGGTGTCCTCCAAAGCGCTCAGCGGTATTGCAAATTTTTGGCAAAGTTTTTTCGGATCAGCCCCAAAAGATTGAACAAGATCGGCGAAGCCGATTAAACAAGCGGAGGTGAGCGGGTAATCCATAGTGCAAGATGCTAAGCGGTTGTCGTAAAATGTCAAGACACGTTGCCCAAGTCACATGAAGAATGAATAGTTATGGAAGTAACACCTGAAAAGGAAAGGGAAGGCCGAGCGAGCATGGTTGGCGGTACGCAGCATATCGAAGGGCATAAGCTCGGTTTGTTCAACCTAGAGCTGCCAGTCTTTGGTGAAAAGCACCGGAGGACTGCCAATATCTTCGCTGCAGTTGGCGCTACGACGACTGTTATTTCGATGATTGGCACGATGTACTACTTCAACGTTGTTACTTTGCCCGGTGAAGAGCATCCAGTTACCTTTACGCATTTGCTCAATCAGTTGGAAAGCTATAGTGAATCGCTATTTCGCTATTGGGCGTTCGTAGTGGCAGTTGTTTTTGTTGCGCTCTATCGATTGAGAATATCGTTGCGCGGGTTTTTTGAATACGAAAAAAGCCTAGGCAAGAAGATAAATCTCCAAGAAGCTACGTCGATATTTGGTTTGAATCTGATTAATCTTATGTTCAGCCCTATTGTCATCGGGCTGGTAGGAATACTTGCATTGTTTTGGAATGGTTCCCTGCTTAATAAAGAGTTTTTTAATCTTTATGAGTGGATGAGGGAAACGGTAACGCGACTGTTGGAGTTTGTTCCGACAGTAGTCAGCTTGTCGCCGTGGCCGGCTTTTTTTGTTTCCTATACCCTGGTTACTTTTATTCATTATTGGGTGCACCGACTGGCCCACACCAGAAGGTTTTTATGGTTAACTTTGCATAGGACCCACCATATTAGTGAAAACCTTACAATGGTAACCATTGCTCCTGTGGTGGCAAGTTTCCCATTGTGGCCATTAATGTTGGTTCCGTATTTGCTTACTTATGGTGCAATCACCGGATTATTTACTGATGTACCTCTTTATCATCAGTGGGGCCTGTTCTTCTTGGGCTATACCATGATTGACGGCTGGTCGCATAGCGCTGCTTTGTATGAAGAGGGTGTAAAGAAGAAGTGGTTAGTACTCTTCGGCAGTTTCAATGGTACTGGGCTACACCATGTTCTCCATCATTCAGCTGGTGATGAAACCCAAAGAAAGTCATCAAATAATACAGTAAATATTGGCCCAGGGTTCTTTTATGTTTGGGATAAAATTTTTGGAACGTATGAGCCACTTAGCAAAAATGTTCCAGAAAAATTTGGTCTACACGGGGATGAGAAAATTTTTATGAATCCCCTTCGGATAGCGATGGCTGGGATCATGCAGATTGGTTACGAGTTAAAAAATAACAAAGGGCTACTTACCAAAGTAAAAATTTTGGTTGGTACCACTGAATATAAGCCACAAATTACAAAAGATTATTTGTTTAAGGCTGGCGCAAATCTAGCCCATGCAGCCTGATCAAGCTACAAGCCGGTTGTTGCCCGAGTATATAAGGAAAATAGTGCTAAAAATTATAGCCAGAGTAGTATTGCTGAGTATTGCCATCGCTACAGCTGCAGATGGAATGCAGATTTGTTTCGCCCACTTCATGGGAGTCGGCAGTGTAACAAATTCGCTAGACGATTATAGTTATATACGTGGTTTTGGTGCTGAACAACTTTCAATGGGTTTGCTTTTTTTCGCCGGGGTAGTGTCTTCTCGCGTTGCTGCAATTGCCTTACCTGTTGGTGCATTGCATATTTCGGCTTTCTTTTTTGGCAGGGTAATGAGTTGTTTGATCGATGGGGTTCCTTCTGGTCTGTCAGTGGTGATTTGTGTGGTGGAGGGTATAGCCGCGGTGTTGCTTGTGACAACCTGCTACATCAATAGATCCAGACTGGTGCAAGTGTGGTAGTAGGAAGGACAGCTGATCTAGCTGTCAAATCTACAGTTGCCTTGGTGAGCGATGCGCTGCGGTTGCGGCACCCTTGGCGAGAGACACTGTTACAAGCACAATTTATTATTAGTGTGACAACTATTCCAGCTTTGTTGGTATCGATACCTTTTGGGGTAATTGTATCGGTACAGGTTGGTAGTTTAGCCAAACAGATAGGTGCCGAGTCTCTTTCTGGAGCTGGGGGCCTTGGTGTTATTAGGCAGGGCGCCCCAATGGTGGCGGCACTACTGCTAGCCGGGGCAGTAGGTTCGGCTATTGCAGCTGATCTAGGCGCACGAACGGTGCGAGAAGAAATTGATGCAATGTCAGTATTAGGAGTAAATCCCTTGCGCCGCTTAGTTGCTCCACGAATAGCAGCTGTGTTAGTTGTCGCCCCTCTACTGTGTTTGCTCATTATATTTATGGGTCTTATCTCAAGTTACTTAATGTATGTGGTTGGGCAAGATGGAACCCCGGGTGCCTATGTTGATTCTTTTAATGCAGTAACCGATGTTGATGATTTGTATATAGCCGTTATTAAAAGTGTAGTTTTTGGTTTTGCGGTGGCGGTCATTTCCTGTGAATGTGGATTATCCGCTAAAAACGGAGCTATGGGTGTAGCTGATTCGGTTAATCGAGCAGTTGTTGTCTCGGTTTCAGCGGCAGTAGCTCTTAATGTGATTATCACCCAAGTAGTTTCTATGATATCGGTGGGGTAGTAAGTTGACATTGCGAGTAAATAAATTGGGGGCGAAGTACCGCCTTCAGTGGTACGGCAAAAATTTTGCTACTAAGTTTGAATTTATTGGACATCAAACTACTTTCGCTTGGTTAGTCTTGCTCTCGGTGCCTTTTGCTCTTATGCATTACCGTCACCATATTCTTAGGCTTATCACTAGTATGTCTTGGGGACGAGGTTGGAGTTTTACCAACGGGGGCGCCATCGGTATTTTAATTTTCCTGGGTGTATCTATTGGAATTTCTGTTGGTATTGATGGGTTTACCGCCTTAGATACTTTTGGGATGGGACCGTTAACGGGATTTATCTCATCGTATGCGGTAACGAGGGAGTTTGCTCCTATTATTGCTGCCATTGGTTTTGCAGCTCAGGTGGGATGTCGTATGACTGCGGAAATAGGATCAATGCGTATTTCTGAAGAGATCGACGCTTTAGAAGCACAAGCGATTGAGCCATTGCCATTTGTTGTAACAACTAGGATTCTTGCGGGACTGTGCGTGGTGGTACCCGTTTACTTACTGACACTTATTCTTGGATATTTATCATGCTCACTACTAGTAGTTTTCATTCACAAGCAGTCTTCAGGAACCTATGACCACTATTTTACTGAGTTTTTGAGTGGTTCGGACATACTACTTTCAGTAGTGAAAGTAGTAGTTTTCGTATCTGTATCAATCGGAATACATTGCTACATGGGCTTTTATGCATATGGTGGACCGGAAGGGGTTGGTAGAGCATCGGGTAAAGCTGTCCGTGCTAGCCTTGTCATGATCATCGTGCTAGATATGATTATGACACTGCTCTTTTGGGGAACTAATTCCGGAATTAGGATATCGGGCTGATAATGTCAAAATATACTGATGCAAGTGGCAGGGGGCCAAAATCTAGCTCTCTCGCGTTTCGTGGAGTTGCCACGGTAGTAGCAATTTTCCTGTTACTGTTAGCGCTTACAATCAAGCAGAACAGAAGCAACCAAGAAGCATCGTTAATTGTGCTAGCAGACAACGTAAGTGATGGATTAAAACCGGGTTCTGAAGTAAAATACCGGGGTTTAACCGTAGGCTCAGTTCAGAAAGTTACCGGTAACCGCAATGGTTATAAAAACGTGGAAATCACCATCGATAAGAATAACAAAGAAATATTAGCAGGACCAATACAGATAGGTTTGATTACTTCGACCATATTTGGAGCTTCGGCTTTGGAGCTCAGTGCATCTGAAGTCAATCCTCAAGTAATAAAAAATGGTCAGGTGTACGTCGGAAAATCTTTGCAGCGCATAGAGGAAAGTCCGGGACGAAGTCAAGTTCCTGCTGTAGACTCTAATGCGATAAACGAGATTCTTGCCGTTACGTCAAGAAATTCCTCCTCGATTCCAAGGACCGTTAAAGCATTATTAAAGATGGCGGAGATAATTGATAAAAATAATGCAACAGATCTATCTAAAAATTTGGCTACTTTGGCCGACGTCGGTGAAGGGATGAACGCTTATACGGCGCCTAGCTATAAAGCAAATGATAATTTTCTTAATTTGATAGCGGTTCAGCCAGAGTATATTCCAGGAAAACCTCTTTCACTCAAGGAACTTTTAGCTGGTATTGACTTAGCTAAATTAGATGGATCACTGGATATATTAGGTGATCTGCTTTTGCCGGCGCTGAAATCTGCACAGGACATCGCTTTTTCTTACGAAAATTCAATTAAGTTGCTTAATAGAATTGAAGGAGCTCTGCCAAGCTCAGAGGGGCAGAATCATCTACGAATTCAATTTATTATCAATGAATTTCCACAGTTCATACCTAAATCACTAGATAACAGTGGGGTTGCAAGTGGGAAATAAGAAGGTACAAAAAGCAGCATTAGCACTTTCTATCATGATAGTAATTTGTTTCTGTACGACCACCCTGATTATTCGTGCGTTAAAACCAAAGTTACCGTCGAGCATGGTTACCTATAGTGCAGTTTTTGATGATACCTCTGGTTTGCTAACAGGAGACTCAGTTCGGCAATCTGGGGTTCTCATCGGGGAGGTTAAGAGTATTCACTTAGTGAACAATAAAGCTGAAGTTAATTTTTCTGTGGGAAGTGATCACTTATTATCTACTACTAGTATTATTGCCGTCAGGTTTCAAAATCTTTTAGGCCAAAGATATTTAGATATTGAAAGTGCATTAAATGTAGGGAAAGAACTTCCTCCAAATTCTCTAATTGGTAGCGAGAACACGGTCTCATCTTTTGACATAACTGACATTTTTAATGGTTTTGAACCACTGTTCAGTAGCATGAGCCCAGATTCCATTAACAGATTTGGAGAAAATCTTCTTGCTCTTGTCCAAGGTGATGGAACGGGAGTTGAACAGGTTATCGGAGATATAGACTCAATAGCCGAACTTGCAGTGCGTAAACAATTCGTTCTTGAGCTAATAATAAAAAATCTTGGGAAGATAGCTGAAGATATTTCTGGTAAGTCAGAGCAGTTCAATGTTATTCGCAG
This sequence comes from Mycobacteriaceae bacterium, assembly GCA_051646185.1. GTDB lineage: Bacteria > Actinomycetota > Actinomycetes > Mycobacteriales > Mycobacteriaceae > JBOFCS01. Next base: position 14,441 of record JBOFCS010000190.1, read on the forward strand.
AGAATTAAATAAAGTAATTGAATTGACTTCAAGTAAGGTTGATGAATTATTAACTATATACAAAGATATGAGACAGGCGTTTAGTCCGCTTTCGGGACTAGTTAAAGCCATTGAGAAGTCCGAATTTACTACTGAAATTCCTTTTGAAAAATTCTCGGGACTCGGTATTATCAGCGGTGATCAGTTACTCGAATTAACTAGTGTAGTTCCAGGTTTAGCGAATGCTATCCTGTCTGTAAGCGAGGGAAAAAATGCAAGATTTCATTGCAAATCGGGTGAAGAAGTTATAGCGGGGATTGGTGAACTATTACTTGTGGCGCAAGGATTGCAGCTATGCAAAGCATAAACAATAATTTTTTTGTACTCAGAAATCATAAGAGAGTTTTTATTTCCTTAGCGATTTTTCTGATAATTATACTGGTAACAGGCGTATCAGTGTTTGCCATTAAAAAATATAACGACAGAGTAATTTATACAGCAGAATTAGCTGCTTCAGGAGGTTTAAGACCTGGAGATGATGTACTGGTTGCTGGAATTAAAGTTGGTGAGGTTACCGATGTTTATATTAGCGGTCCAGTGGTGAAGGCAGATTTTACCCTGCTGCAGGATATTCAACTAGGTTCCCAGACATTGTTTGATGTTCGTATGCTAACCCCATTGGGAGGTCGTTTTGTTCGAATAGTGCCGGGCGGAGCCGAAAGTAATAGTACATTAATACCAATAGATAGAACTAATATCCCTTTTGAAATAGGGCAACTCATCCGGCTAGCCACCTCAAAAATTGATGGATTGGATGCTAGGTCTACTCGCTCTACACTGTCGGAATTACTTCCAGCTTTAACAAAGCATTCAGAGCAGATTACACGGATATTTGATTCAATCTCCAGCTTATCCGGGATGCTCGATGCTAATCAGAAAGATTTAAAAAGGGGCATTTTGCTTAGTGAAGAGTATACGAGGGCTACAGCTGCAGAACGCGATGAGATTGAGCTAGGAATTGCTCAGAATTCTTTGATAAGTCAAAAACTTGCTGCGCGGAAAGTGGAAATTGTTAAAGCTGTAAGCGATTTTCATACGGTTATCAATTTTCTTCGTAGAGTAACTGTTGCAGTTACTCCACAATTAGACAGGTATATCTCTGATGTAGAGCGAATTATTAGCAGTCTAACGGATGTGGTCCGCGATGTAGAAAATGGGATCGATAATCTTTCCGGTTTAATACAATCTATTCAAGGAAAATTATCCGAATCTTCTTTATTGAGTAATGAAGTACTCGGTAAAGAAAATTCTGTGGAATTTTGTATTCCAAGTTTGATCGGGGGATGTTCCGGTGAATAGTCCGTTAGTCAATAGAAAAATTGTTAGTGCTATCGCAAGTGTTGTTTTAGTGGCTTTGGCAGGTATGGGTGTAAAAGTGGTTAGTGATAGTAGTAGTCATACTAAAGCACTTTGTGCTGAATTTACAGATGCTACAGGAATTTACGTAGGGAATGCCGTTGCTTTACTGGGAATTAATATCGGTGAGGTAACCGATATAGAGAATTCAGGGGAAAGAGTAATAGTTCATTTTGAAATTTCAAACTCTACTGATCTACCAGAAGATGTTGCTGCGGCTAGCTATTCGTCATCAATTGTTACTGATCGAAGGGTGGAATTGACTGGTACCTATAGTGGTGGTGAAAAATTTGATATGAATAACTGTATTCCGCTTGAACGGACACGTACTCAAGTGGGTATTAGCGAGACTTTTGATGCTGTTTCGGGGGTAATTGATAGGCTAACCGGTCCGCAAGGCGAAGATGCGGAGGTTCTGGGCGAGGTAATCGCAACATTAGGGAAAGATCTGGATGGGCGTGGGCCACAACTTAAAGGCATTGTTGATTCTTTGGCAAGCATCCTAAAAGATCCATATTCTATGGACAACTCAAACCGGTCGCTGATTGAGAATACCGCTATACTGTCGAATATTGCCGCTGAAAATTGGGATGATATTTCTAGCGGGCTTGCTCATCTCAGTGATGGATTAGATCTAGCAACTCAGCATAACTACATAATTTCTTCAGGTTTAGCCGAGTTGGCAACGATAATTGAGTCACTTCTGGGCTTATTGGATCACGGTACAACAGCAGTTGCGGATATTCCTGCTTCAGCAGCGAGTATTACAACAAGGCTAGAGCATAATCTGCTCAAGAACAATCGTAGTTTTCCAGGGTTTATGCTTGGGAAACTTTTGCGGAGTTCTGGGGAAACCGGGTCAAGTGAGGGGCAAATGAATGGTTATCATGAAAGAATTAATAGTTACGTTTGTCCGGATTCGCTTTGTAAAGAGCAGGTCTCCACTTTTATCTCAACCTTTTTACTACCCGCGGTGACATTATGAAATTTCTGATGAGTATCCGCGTATTTTTTACCATGGTCATCTTGGCTAGTTGTGTTGCTTGCGGCATAAATCCTGCATCTTTAAGTCTACCTGGTTCTTATACTTCCGAAGGTGATTACACTTTACGTGCTGAGTTTTTAAGCTCACTAAATCTTCCCGAAAAAGCTAAAGTTATTGCACAGACCCAAACTATCGGATATGTCGATAAGGTGGAACTGGCTCAGGACCACGTAGTAATAACTATGAAACTTACTAGTTTAGAAGGTATTTACAGTAATTCTCGCGCTGAAATCAGGCAGTCATCAGCATTTGGTGAAACCTATGTTTCGATACTTCCATCCGATTCCTGCTGCATGCACGCGGAATTAGCTAATGGTTCAACTCTGCCATTAAGTAATACACAGTCGAGCCGTTCAGTTGAGTCGCAATTACGAGATCTTTCGACGCTTATCAATGGTGGTCCTTGGCAAAAGTTGGCACAAAATACCGAAGAAATAAACCAGGCTTTCCCTGAAAATATCTCGGACCTAGTGGAAAAAAGAGTGGTACTGACAGATTCTCTCGCGTCCTTGGCAGCGGGAAGAGAATCTATAGCCCGGATTTTAGATTCTATGGAAAATGGAACCTCAACCTTGTATGCAAATCGTGATCTAGCTAATCGGTACCTTGCTGAGGCTCCTGAAAAGCTACCGCGCTTTGGTTTTTTTACGCGCAACCAAATAATCGGCTTGGTTCAACTTGGTGATGTAGCGAAAATGTTAACGCCAGTGGTGAATAGGTCATTGCCTGTGTTGAATACAGCTACCGAAGTGGTGGAGCCGGTATACAGAGTGTTAACGGGGACTCAGGTGACAATCCCAGAGTTTGTTGATCGATTACGTCGTATTTTAGTGGAGAGACTTACTAATTTTTTTAGCTCAGAACAGCTAAACTTTGATATCACATTGTCATCTTCACAATCCACTAGTGAACCCCGAGTTAAAGCCGAACAAAGCGTGCAACTTCTTAGTGCGATGGGGATAACAAAATGAAACGAGTCAGTGCTTTAGGAGCCATTGCTCTCGTTGGCCTTCTTATTCTTGAATGTCTTTACCTAGTCCAGTCTGTTCTTAATGCACGTATAGCCCCGGATAACTACACTATTACAGTTCAACTGGAGCGGTCAGGAGGGTTGATGGATACTTCCCCAGTAACAGTACGTGGTGTTCAGGTCGGAGAAGTCGCTTCTATTGAGCCGGTATCCGATGGGCTGCAAGCAAATTTAGTTATTAATAAAGATACTCAAATACCAATAGATGCTCCTGGTGTTATTTCGAATCTTTCAGTTGTAGGGGAGCAGTTTCTTGACTTTAGGCCTAATGATAAAGGGGGGGAACATTTTAAAAATGGTGATGTAGTACCTAAAGGGCAGGTTCGCTCGTCATCCACTATTGGTGAGACGGTATCCCGGGTTACAAGAATTACTGATGCAATGGATCCGAAATATATAAAGATTATTGTAGATGCGCTACATACCGGATTAGCCCCCTCAGAAGAACAGTTATCGACCATCGATTTGGCTTCAAAATTACTTGCACAGACTATCCTTGATAAGCAGAATGCGTTATCGGACCACATTCGAGATAGCCTTATGGTTATTTCTGGAGCTGAGGAAATTAACGTTGGAAAAATTTTTAGTGATGCCTCCTCATATGTGATACCGCTGTCTGATTCGTTTACGTATGCAGATAGGCTTGATCCACGCAATGGCGCTGCGCTTGCTAGAGTTGGGGAGTTACTTTCGGGTGGGTCAGCTACTGAGCTGCCAGATTTTAATAAGATATTTGAGTCTATTACCCAAGCTTTGATGGTCTTGCAGCCCTTTACTTCACCATTGAGGGCGAATCGTACGAGTTTTAATGATGAGATACTTAAGTTACTAGGCTATTTCACTAGCGATGGACAAGTTCGAGTGCCGGTATCTGTTCCTCGTTAGCGAGGGATATTAGACTTATGAGAGGGAATGATATGGAACTTGATAGCACGGTCAGTGCCAGTGACCAGGATAAAATAGATACCGAATCCCCCGGGGATGATGTGAAAAACCGTGATCGGGCTGGAAGAAAATTTTTCTTGAGCACGGTCAGTGTCTTCGTTGTTGCTTTAGCAATTATCGTTTTGCTTGCGGTTAAATGGCGTAGTGCTGAATCGGAATTATCTAGCAGACAACAAGCAGACCAAGAGCTTGCCGAGGCGAGAGACAAAGCTGCGGAATACGCGATTAAAACCCTGACGTATGATTTTAACGATACTGAATCGTTCTTTAAAGAAGTGGAGTCGGGTGCGGGTCCGCAGTTGGTCGAAAAATATTCAGATGCTAGAGATTTACTTCGCGGCATTATGATTGAGGGGAGTCTGAACTCTAAAGCAAAATTGCTTCTTGCTGAAGCAAAAAATACTGGCGATAACGACTATAGTGTTACAGTCTGTGCAAGTCAGACAACCACTAATATTCAAAGGCCAACTCCTGAAACAACTACCATCGTATTAGCTGTGACTCTGACAAAAGATGATGATAGATGGGTCGTTAGTGATATTAAATCTGCTGAAGGGGCTTCGGGTCCTCTTCCTGCAGATAATGGTTCGGCACCACTAAATGAACCAGATATGCCACGCTGAAAGAGGTTCGAGTATTTATAATTTGCTATGCCGACTCTCAGTTTTTTGAGTTTGAGTTTTTCCTGGCTGTGGCCTGGCAAGTACGACTGCAATAAAAGTAGTCAGGGGTACTGAGAGGGCTAGGGCGATACCGCCAACAAAAGATCGGGCTAATTCGATGGCTACCTGATCGCTGGTGAGTACATCAGTCAGGGAACGTCCAGCGACACTGAATAATAGAAGCAACGGCAGTGCGCTACCGGCATAAGCAAGGACAAGTGTGTAGACGGTACTCGCGATATGATCGCGTCCTACCCGCATTGCACCAATGAAGATGGTTTTCCTCGAGGAGGAATTATCTAATTCAGCTAACTCAAAAACTGTTGAAGCTTGAGTAATGGTTACGTCATTTAATACCCCCAGTGAGCCAATGATGAATCCGGCGAGAATGAGCCCTGCTATGGAGATATGCCCGATGCTGAGCTGCAGTCTACTGGTGGAATCGTCTGACAGCCCGGTGATATGCGAAAATTTAATGGCGAACCAGGAGAGTAACGCACTGAGTAAAAGTGCGCTTAGTGTACCGACCAAAGCTGAACTTGTTCGTAGACTTACCCCATGTGCGAGGTAGAGGACCGCAAAGAGAATTGCTGCTGCGGAGACCAGTGCTACTGGTACTGCGGGTTTCCCATCTAGCAGAGCAGGTAGTAAGAATCCAACGAGAACAGCAAAAGCGACAAAGATACCTGCCAGGGCACGTAGGCCACGCCAACTTGCTACCGCAATAACAACTATTGCGAAAACCGCTGCCAAAAGGATAAGCTGCCCGCTGCGTTCGTAGTCATTGAAACCATATTTTGTGGTGCCAGTGGAATCAATTTGACGGGTGATTCTGAGCTGATCACCTACAGCTAACTGGGGTGTTCCAGGTCCTGGAGAGTATTCAAAAAGCGTTCGTGCTCCTTTATTTGGGCCAGAATCAATAGACACAACATTTTGGTCACACTGTGCGTAGTCGAGGGCTGAGGCTATCGGATTCTCGACAAAGACTGAACCAGCCGATGGGCTGCCGCAAGGACCGATGGTCTGGGTAAGTACCGTTCCTGCCTCTGTTTGTACTGCACCGCCGGTGAGATTTTGAAACTCAAGCGGAATTGCAACTTGCCGATGCTGTGGCCAAAGCAGAAACATTCCGATGGCGACGGCAGCGGCCGCGATTGTGAGGATGCCAATAACAACTTTTGCTGCAGTCGGACTAAGTGGTGCCGGTCCGTCTCTGTGTCCATGCCCATGTCCTGTCATATATGACAGGGTAGTAGGACCAGAAGGATCGGTGCATAGCTACTGCCGGTAGGAGGACAAGAAATTGCCAAAACGTTCAATGGCAGTAGATAGATCTCGTGCCCAGGGCAATGTCACAATCCTGAGATGGTCATGCGCTGGCCAATTGAAACCGGTACCCTGCACTACAAGAATTTTTTCTTGTAACAGAAGATCCTGTACTAATTGTTCATCATTGTGTATCTCGTGGATATTTGGATCCAATCGTGGGAATGCATAAAGCGCACCTCTAGGTTTCACGCAAGTGACACCTGGAATTTTATTAAGAGACTCCCACGCGACATCCCGTTGTTCAAGTAGTCTTCCTCCTGGAAGAATCAGGTCGTTAATGCTTTGGTAACCCCCAAGTGCAACCTGAATTGCGTGTTGTGCTGGTACATTTGGGCACAAGCGCATGGAGGCGAGCAGGTCAATGCCTTCCAAGAAACTCGCTGCATGCGACTTGGGTCCGGTAATTGCCAGCCACCCAGCTCGGTACCCAGCTACTCGGTAGGCTTTAGATAACCCGTTAAAAGTCAGGCATAATAGGTCAGGTGCTAGCGACGCTAGCGAAATATGCTGAGCGTCATCATAAAGTATTTTGTCGTAGATCTCATCGGCAAGTAGTAGCAATGAATGCTTACGAGCTAAAGTTACCATCGCTGTGAGCACCTCCCGTGAGTACACAGCTCCGGTGGGGTTATTGGGATTGATCACAACTAAGGCTTTAGTTTTTGGGGTGATTTTAGCTTCAATATCGCTGATATCAGGATTCCAACCGTCATTCTCATCGCAGAGATAGTGCACCGGTGTACCGCCAGCCAAGCTTGCCGAAGCGGTCCACAATGGATAGTCAGGTGCCGGGATCAGTATCTCATCCCCATTATCGAGTAATGCCTGCATCGTCATTGTGATCAGCTCGGAAACCCCATTGCCCAGGTAAATATCGTCAACATCGACTTCAGGAAAACTGTCAACAAGTTCATATCGTGTGACGATGGCACGTCGGGCAGAAAGAATGCCTTTCGACTCTGAATAACCCTGTGCAGTAGGTAGTGCAGCGATCATATCTCGCATGATCACATCAGGTGCCTCAAACCCAAAAGGTGCTGGATTGCCGATATTCAGCTTAAGTATGCGATGACCTTCTGCTTCCAGTCGCGCGGCATGAGCGTGTACCGGTCCACGAATCTCGTAAAGAACATTCTGCAATTTTGCCGACTGTCGAAGCTCATAAGGGGGAAGCCCGGTTGAGTCTTGGTTCTGAGTACTCACCTCTTAATGGTGCCATTATCTGTCCACTGATTTTTAGACGGCCACTTCTAAACCTTTTTACGTACTTATGCCTCGGCTTCATATGAAGCCGAGGCATAAGGGTGAGCGCTTGCTATTTTTTACCAGGTGGCTTTGCGCCTGAAGCAATACCAAATCCTTTAGCTTTTTCTTTGGGAGCTTCGGCTGGGGGAGCTTCGGCTGGGGTAGGGGGTGGTGTTGCTTTTTTGGCGCCGGGACGTTTAGCGCCACCGGTCATACCTAGCCCGGTAACTGGCTTTGCTGCAGTGGAACTGACAGTAGTGATTGTTGTTGCCGCTGTGGCTGATTTTTCTGCTACCGCAACCGAGGCTGAAGCAGTTGGTGTTGTGGATTGTTTTGCCGCTGATGAATCTGTTTGCTTCTTGGGCAGCTGCTGAGGGTCAATCCGTTTAATGGACTCCAGGAGAAGTTGTGCTACATCGACAACCTCAACGCCTTCGCCCTGTCCGAGTTCTTGTCTGGCGGTGACCCCATCTGTCAGCATGACTCGACAGAAAGGGCAGCCGGTGGCAATTTTCTTCGGATCAGTGTCTAAGGCTTCGTCTACGCGATCAACGTTAATGCGCTTGCCGATTTTTTCTTCCATCCACATTCGCGCACCGCCAGCACCGCAGCACATCGAACGTTCGCCATGTCGAGGCATTTCCTTAAGCTGTGCACCAGAAGCGCCGATCAACTCACGTGGGGCATCGTAGACCTTATTGTGCCGACCAAGGTAGCAAGGATCGTGATAGGTAATGTCCTGAGTAACCGGAGCAACAGGAATGAGCCGCTTGTCTCGGACCAATCTATTGAGTAGTTGGGTGTGGTGAACTACCTCGTAGTTACCACCCACTTGAGGATATTCATTGCTTAAAGCGTTAAAGCAATGTGCACAGGTGACCACGATTTTGCGCTTTTTCTGTGGTACTCCCTCAAATACTGAGTTGATGACTTCGATGTTTTGCATGGCCAACTGTTGGAAAAGAAATTCATTACCAGCACGGCGAGCGGAGTCTCCGGTACAGGTTTCCTCGGCGCCAAGCACCAGAAAGTTTACTGCTGCGGTGTACAGCAACTCTGCCACGGCTTTGGTGGTTTTTTTGGCCCGGTCTTCATAGGCTCCGGCACAGCCAACCCAGAAAAGATATTCGTAGTCAGCAAAACTGTCCGCGTCTTGCCCAAAGACCGGGATGGGGATCTCCATCTCGTTGATCCAGTTGAGGCGATCTTTAGCGTTCTGCCCCCATGGATTTCCCTTGTTTTCAAGGTTTTTGAACAAACCGGCAAGTTCAGAAGGAAACTCAGATTCAATGAGCACTTGGTACCGACGCATGTCAATGATGTGATCAACATGCTCAATATCGACTGGGCATTGCTCGACACAAGCGCCACAGGTGGTGCAGCTCCAGAGGGTCTCAAAATCAATAACAGGAGCAAGTTCACCTTCGGCGGTCTCGCCGACAAGGGGACGGTCCGCTTCGCTTTTGGCGCTGTCAGAAATAGCAGAAAGCTTGTCTGCCAAGATGTTTCCATCGGAATCTACTAGTCCAATTTCTTCACCGGACATGTCCTTTTTACCACCGGCGAGAAGATAGGGAGCTTTTGCGTAACCATGGTCTCGCAAGGACATGATAAGTAGTTTGGGGGAGAGCGGTTTGCCGGTATTCCAGGCTGGGCATTGGCTTTGGCAACGGCCACATTCGGTACAGGTGGTGAAGTCCAGCCAGCCTTTCCAGGAAAAGTCCTCGATCTTTCCAGCCCCAAAAGCATCAACGTCAGGGTCTGCTTCTTCCATATTGAGGGCTTTGCCGCCGGACATCATGGGCTTAGCTGCGCCAAGTGCGACCCCACCGTTGGCTTCACGTTTGAAATAAATATTAAAGAAGGCTGAGAAGCGGTGCCAGGCAACGCCCCACGTAATTTTTCTTCCTACGATGGCCAACCAGATCATGCCAGTCATGAGCTTAATGAAAGCGAGTACCGATACTAATAAGGGGCTTGCTGGTAGCAATTTTGCTACCTGCATGGTGAAGAAGTCCGAAGCGATATCGCTGTGATGGTAGGTGGCAATTTTGGCAGATTTCACCAAGATCATGCCGAGTCCTTCAAGCAGCACAATGAATTCAATGATGTAGGCAGCTTGGAAGTTTGATCCGCCGAAACGGGAGAGTCTGGTGGGGACTCTAGGGTGGTTGAGTTGGCGGATGATGATCAAACTGCTAATGCCCACTACGGTGCCAATGCCAAGGATTTCGTCCCACAGGTGCCAGAAGAAGGTATCGCCAAACAGCGGCCAATGAAATTCGGGGTTAAAGGTTTGCCCATAGGCTTCGAACCACAGCAGGAATCCGCCCAGGAATCCCACCATGACTAGCCAGTGCGCCCAGCCAACTGTGCGGAATTTGACCATGCGGGTATGGGCGATGAACTCAATGATCATCTGTTTAAACCGGGGAAGAAATGGCCACCAGCGATCTGGTGCGGGCTGCCCAATTCGGATCGTTTGGAACATTCTCCAGACTCCGCTGAAGAACACTGCCCAACAAAACAGGCTGAGTATTGCGCCGATTGTGCCGAGGGTGATAGTCACACCGTTCACGTGTCGCGGCCTTTCTTCCGGTGCGGCCACTGCCGCTTTCCAGTGAGCCGGTATTACTTGCAAAAAGAAGGGTACTTCATCGCAAGCTACTGGCCGGTAACTTAAGTTATTATGCAGCTTAAAGGATATATTCTGGGGTACAGCGGGCAGGTTTACGTGCATGCCTGGTTGTCTACGGTATTCGGGTGAGAGGTTATGCCGTAGTGAAGGCAGTCCTAACTAGCCCGCGGAGCCAAAAATTTACTTAAACCGACTAGGCTGCACAAAAACATTGCATAATTATGTACAGTGTGACAGCGCACACAACTTTGTGCGGTTAAGTTCCTGATAACTAGCTGAAACAAGAGGTCAGTGTGAAATCTGCGTTCATGCAGCATGCTCGTAGAGCAGCGGCATTGCTACTGCCTGTAGTTCTCGCGGTGACCATGGCCACTACACCTGCCAGGGCTAATCCCGAGTTGTACGATAGTGCAACCCTTGCTGAGTCGGCAGTTACGACCAGTTCCACCGAATGCCTAAGCTGGGCTCAGCGTCCGGTCCGGGATGTGGTTACGGCAGTAGCTCTGCAGCTGCGCCCGCAGATTCCCCTGGAGTTCACCGAGCTTTTTGACCGCCAGATTACAGATTTTCAAACACTCATAGCAAACACCAGGGTGCATAGATTAGCTCTAACACAAACCCCGGAAGCTCTTGGCGGCTCCTCCTTGGTAGTCGATGACCCGATCGTCACTTATCTGGTCGGGAGTTTGGCGCGAATTAAAGACGGGAAGCAGAATGAAGTAGTCGACTTGGGTCATATAACTGTGGCTCAAGTGATTGAGACTTTGCTTTTATCAACAAGAATTGCTCAAATCCCTATTCAGTTTACTGCTGAACTTATCGCAATGTTCGTCTCGGCGGCAGTAGGGTTTACAGTCGATCCCACCGGGGGCTTAGTCGCCACGATTGTGAGTGCCTTAACCACCCTTGCTATCACTCAGCCGGTTTCTTTGGCATATATGGGAATTACATTGGCGGTTCGTTCCGTCCAAAAACAACTGGAGGGTACGTGTTCACCAGATGGATTGGTCACCCCAGAGGTTAATCCGGAGGTGGTCGGCAATGCTGAGCAAGAACTTGTGCTTCCTGTTGAACTACTTGACTTAGCAAGGTCGTTATCGATAGCAGATGGTACGTGCACCCCTGTTGCACATCTCAACCTTGCTGAAATCATTGATCGCACCGCGAGTAGCGTTCGAGCTCAGGTCCCTGAAGAAAACCTTGAGGAGTTCGATAACCAGGTTCTGCTTATTCGCGATTTTATAGCGGCAAACCGTGTTGCGGTTTTAGCATTACCTGAGCAACCAGAAAACGTTGGCATTTTGGGCACTGTTCTTGGCGTGGTTACCCCCGGTGGTAGTCCGGTTGGGAATTATTTAGCCGGAATGATTTTTGTCCTTACACAAGGTAGAGGTAGTAATACAGTTGCTTGGGAAGAAGTAACCACCGTTAACGCGTTGGACCTCACCCTTATCAGCTTAGTTTTAACTAACTATTTGATGAATATTGCTGGTGGGCTAATTATTCCGGCAGCACCAGGGCTTCCATCGCCTATCGCTGTTGTGCTTAAATTTGTTTTTGCGCCAGCAACAATTGGGCTACCGATATTAAAGAATGTGATGAAATCGGTATGTCTTGTGGAAGAAGATAATGCTAATCAAGTTGCGGCAGAATCTTAGTAGCAATAAATTCTAGGTGATCAAGGTCTGTGAGATCGAGTATTTGTAAGTAGATACGCTCAGACCCTACTCTTTGGTAGGTGCCAATCTTATCGACAATTTGGTCGGCACTTCCCGCAAGGCCGTTGTCGGCTAGCTCGCTAAGATCTCGTCTTAGGGAGCTGGCTCTTCGTCTAATTTCCAACTCAGTAGACCCGCCGCAGACGACTAATGCATTTGAAAATATCATCGACTCAGGTTGCCGTTCAATACCTTCACAGGCTGCACGGACCCTAGCTATTTGTTTGGCGGAATCCTGTACAGAAATAAATGGCAGATTAAATTCATTTGCAAATCGAGCTGCAAGCTTCGGCGTACGGTTTTTACCCATGCCACCGATAATGAGTGGAGGCATCGGGTGTTGTACTGGTTTTGGTAAGGCTGGCGAGTTTTCCAGTGAAAAGTATTGGCCATCGTAGTTAAATTTTTTACCGAGGGGCGTTTTCCAGAGGCCGGTAATAATTTCTAAGGATTCTTCCAGTCGATCAAATCGTTCTGGCAGTGTAGGAAAAGGTATGGCATAAGCGCTGTGCTCTTCAGCGAACCATCCGGCACCAAGCCCAAACTCAACTCTGCCACCCGACATCTCATCAACTTGAGCGACTGAAATAGCAAGCGGACCCGGGAAGCGAAAGGTTGCGGAAGTAACTAGGGTACCTAGGCGAATAGTTGTTGTTTCTCGGGCTATTCCCGCTAGGGTAAGCCAAGCATCCGTAGGTCCGGGTAAGCCTTCCGAATTCATTGCCAGGTAGTGATCTGAACGAAAGAATGCATCAAATTCCAGTTGTTCGCAGGCCTGAGCTACACGCAGTAAATCGTGATAGGTAGCGCCCTGTTGTGGTTCAGTGAATATTCTCAGGTCCATGTACCTAGACTAGCTGAGGGCGGTCCTAGCAGTGCTTTATCCTGATCCTCCGAAATCTTCTGTTTGCCTAAACCGTTGGGGTGAGAGGTCTGCAGGTAGTGGTGGCCAGTAGTAAGCCAGATGATTGAATCAGCTAGTGACAGTTACGTGTGCTGTTATGCAGATTTGGTCCTGCGGTATCGGCGTTAGTGGTGAAGACGAAGCCCAGGATTTTCCGCAAGGATTGCAGAGATAGGTGTGGCAAAGAGCTGAATGTGGACACCCATTACTCTAGTAGCGAAGTCGGCAACCTCGCAGCTATCAAATTCGGCAACAGTTGAGGCACCTACTATCCCCACTGCTTTGGTTCCACTGATGACTGCTCCGCCGCTATCGCCGTACAGTGCACACATATCAGTAGCGAAAACATCATTGAGAGATCTATTGTTGGCGATAAGGAGATTTTGGTTAATAGCGGTGATTCTTCCGCAAGTAAACCCCGTGGTAGCAGCAGATTTACAGACTAATGCACCAACTATTGGTTCAGCGGTACCATCAATAAAGCTGTTACTATCTCTAATCTCATTAGTAGCGAACAGTGAGGCGCTGGATTCATTTAGGGAGATAATGGAGTAGTCGTTGCCGCTTACGCTACTTTTGATAAAAGTCCCAAACTGGTTGCCAACACGATGTCCGGAAAGGAAGCTGACTGTAGCCCCAGCGCTTTCTCCATCGGGATTACAGTGTCCCGCTGAAATATTGACTGGATTGCCACCAGAATCGATGGCATGAAAACCAAGAGAGCACCGCAGTGCAAACCCATCAGATTGGGCGATATAGCCATCGCCTCCCATGATGAGGTTTTCTGTGGCAGTGTTATCGGCTGCTTGTTGCGGGCGGAGCTGTGAGTATAGCCCATATGGGCTTGATGTATTTGTGGCACCAAAACTTTCATCAGATGTAATGATTGATGCTGTGAAGCCACTCGCTAAAATTTTATTGTGAAGTGACTCCGATGTACTGCCCGGAAGTATTCCGATTGTGGCTACGCCTTTAGTGTCGATCCAAGCACCACCAAAGCTACTAGGAAACTCAGTTTTGAGTTCGTGGGAACGGCTAGCTAGCTTTTGTCCAAGCTCTGCCTGTTCGAGATAAGTCTTAGGGTTCATTCCCAAGTCGCGTTCAATCGCATAGACAAGCTCAGTGGGGAGATCGCCAGGGGTGGAGGATTTCTTTATTGCCGAAACCGCTGTTTCGGCAATAGAGAAATTGTTGTGCAGAACAAGAATCGTTGAGAAGGTGAGGGCGCACCCCTGCATAAATTTTTTAGCGATTTTAGTACGAATGGCGATGGTGTTCATGGCGTCCTTTCGCACGTGGTTCTCACGCATTTGTAGCTTGAAAACAGCCTAGTCTTAGTGGTAGCTCAACGTTAAGTCCTTTTGGGTAATAACCTGATAAATACCTAATTTATTAGCGAGTATCCAGTCTGGGAACAAAAAAGAACGTCGCCGCGTTTGTATTCTCGAAGGCATATTGAGTGAACTAGACTCAAGTTTAGTTTGACGATTCTATGGTTGTCGGTGCAGACTTGAGTGAAGTACACTCACCCGGTTCCTGGAAGTACCAGTTCCGGCAGTAATTACATAGGAGGCAACATCATGGCTCGTGCAGTCGGTATCGACCTCGGGACCACTAACTCGGTCGTGTCTGTGCTGGAGGGCGGCGAGCCGGTAGTGGTCGCCAACTCAGAAGGTGCGCGCACTACCCCATCCATTGTGGCTTTTGCCCGCAATGGTGAAGTTTTGGTTGGTCAACCTGCAAAAAATCAG
>JBOFCS010000011.1:0-25583 GCA_051646185.1 Mycobacteriaceae bacterium
GACACAATTGTGCTAGCGCGCTCGAGGCCGGGGGGCGTTTGTAGCTCCCCGGTATCAACGTCCAACTGTGAAGATTTTTGAGTCATGCGCAAGCTCCACTTCGCTAAGATGCATCAACAATTGCATCAAATATATGTGATCTACTGTACTCTAGATCACATTAAAGCGTACTTACCTGAACCGCAAGGGCCTCGAGAGCGTTAATAGTCAGTAACAACGCCTATGCTTGATCGGCAAATACTGTGCACAGGAGAATCCATGACGAGGTCTGCACCGGGGCGCCCGCTAAGGCGGCGCCCACAACTGTCCGACGATGTGGCAACACATGTACGCGATCTCATCATGTCAGGTGAAGTGCGCCCTGGGGATTTTATCCGATTAGACGAAACCGCCGCCGATCTAGAAGTCAGTGTCACACCGGTTCGCGAAGCGTTACTGACCCTTCGTGGCGAAGGCTTGGTGGAGCTGGTTCCACATAAAGGCTACGTGGTTTCTCCACTGACCCGTGCCGATGTTCAGGATTTATTTTGGTTGCAGAGCCAAATTGCCAGAGAACTTACCCTACGCGCCTCAAAGGTGATGACTCCCGGAGCACTCGAAGAGCTCAAGTCAATCGCGACGAGCCTCTCCAATGCCGTAGATTTGCGTGAACCAGATCAGATTTCTCAACTTGAGTTCCAGTTTCACCGGGTAATCAATCGACTTGCTCAGTCGACAAAACTTTCCTGGTTTTTGCTTAATGCCACCCGCTATACCCCGACTCGTTTTTATGCAAGTGATCCTCATTGGGGTGCGGCAGCCGTCGAAAGCCACACAAAGCTTCTGGAACACTTTGAAGCCCGATCTCATCAAAAAGCGGCAGAGGAATCCGCCGAACATTTTTTGGACGGTGCTCATCGTCTCATCGCTCATCTTGAGAGCATTGGCATTTGGGATTAGCTTTGTGACTTACCTAGCTTTTCGTTCACAAATCCCGGGCTAAGATGATTGATATCGTGAGAATTATCTTTCAGATCAATACCTGAATGTCCAAGCTGGCGTGCACCTTTTACTAAACTTGCTACAACACGAGCGGCTTGCTCGTAACCTAGCCCTTCGGGTGGATGCACATTTGAAATGCAGTTCCGCTCAGCATCTGTGCAACCAATACGAGGGTTATGCGTAAGGTAAATTCCAATACTATCCGCCACGGATAGGCCTGGACGCTCACCAATGAGCACAATCACTGTACTTACCCCCATCGCCACAGCAAGGTGATCGCCTAACGCGACCCTTGCTTGGGTGGCAATGATCGGCGCCGCCAGTTGATATTCTGCTAGCCCCTTTCGTAAAGCAGCAAGTAAAGCAGCGCCATGTTCTTCAAGCGCACGGGGTGATAAACCATCACTAAGAACAAAACCTATATCCGCATCACTTCGACGAATATTCTTTACATCCAAAGGTATTCGACCTAAATCTGGCCTTCTCAGATATTCACCCCGATCCTTCGCCTGGCTTGTCACTAAGGTCGGCACCCCAAGCCCTACTGCAGTAATTGAATCTATTAATTCCGATACCTCCAGTGGCGTATGAACGGCATCTCTAGCAGCCGCATGCGCTGCCGAAAACTCAAGTAGACGCCGCGTAGGCAATGCATTTCCAGCTCGACCTAAACCAATTCGAGCTTGGGTGCTAAGTCTGAGATTATTCCAAAAATTGTGCTCAGCAACACTTTCTGAAATCAGAATATCGTTGGAATTAATCATTGCGGTGCCGCCAAAGCTCGAAGCGGAGATACTTGAACATCGATAGGCACTATCTGACCTAGTGCATCGAGCATGCCTAAATTATTCAGCCACTGCTCAAATTCTGGAGCTGGCCGGAGCCCGAGGACTTTCCGTACATACAAAACATCATGGAAAGACAGGCTTTGATAGCCAAGCATGACGTCATCGGCACCTGGTACTGCAATGACAAATGAAACACCGGCAACGCCAAGGAGAGTAAGTAAACTATCCATATCGTCAGAATCAGCTTCAGCGTGGTTGGTATAACATACATCCACCCCCATCGGAAGACCAAGTAGCTTTCCGCAGAAATGATCCTCCAAGCCCGCTCTAAGAATCTGTTTACCATCGTAAAGG
Source organism: Mycobacteriaceae bacterium (assembly GCA_051646185.1). Taxonomy (GTDB): domain Bacteria; phylum Actinomycetota; class Actinomycetes; order Mycobacteriales; family Mycobacteriaceae; genus JBOFCS01. The sequence continues at coordinate 2,124 of JBOFCS010000011.1, forward strand.
TATTCTGGACCAATGAAGCCCACCACTGTATTAACCAGCAAGGGCTCCAAATCCCGCGCCACAGCATAGGCTCGGGCCTCTAAAGTCTGTTGATCCACAGCAAGACCATCAGTACCTAGATGTGCTCCCGCACTTAAAGCTGAACCCTGTCCAGTTTCCAAGTACATCACATTGTTACCAACGGTACCTCGATTCAAGGAACGGCCTGCCTCATTGGCTTGCCGAAGCAAATCTATGGTGACACCAAATCCTGAATTTGCCCCTTCCGTACCAGCGATTGATTGGAAAACTAAGTCAACTGGGACATTTTTTTCGATGAGGTCAATAGTTGTTGTCACATGCGACAACACGCAAGACTGAGTAGGAATGTCAAAGCGAGTGCGAACTTCGTCAAGTAAATACAGTAGATCTGCCGTCATCTTTGGTGAATCAGTAGCCGGATTGATACCAATTACCGCATCCCCGCACCCAAGTAGTAGACCATCAAGTGTTGCCGCAGCAATACCTTGAGGATCATCGATAGGGTGATTTGGTTGTAACCGTGTCGCCAGTCGCCCTGGTAATCCCACCGTGGTGCGAAATCCAGAAGTGACACGCACTGCTTTAGCCACTGCAATAAGGTCTTGATTGCGCATTAATTTACTTACTGCAGCAACCATTTCAGGTGTTAGTCCGGCTGAAAGTTCAGAAAAAGTTTGGGCAGCTTCAGCTGTCGCTGCTCGGTCTAAGAGCCAATCCCGCAGCCCCCCCACGGTGAGATGTGAAATCTTCTGAAATGCTTGGCGGGAATGGTTATCTACGATAAGACGGGTGACTTCATCCGTTTCATAAGGAACCACTTGCTGCTCTAAGAAGATATCTAAAGAAACATCTGCTAGCGCCCATTGCGCTGCGGCACGTTCAGCGTCGGAACGAGCAGCGCAGCCTGCTAGTTCATCGCCTGAACGCTGTGGACTTGCCTTCGCCAACAGCTCAGTGAGAGAAGCGAAACTATATGTTGTGCCGCCTAAACTCTGTACATACTTGGTCATTTCAATTCATCCTCGGCGGCAGCAAGTGCGGCAAATTCTTCATCGGGTGAGTTTGCAACAAGATGATGCCGACTATAAAAACCGAAATAACCCATAAAGGCGGCGAACATACCAAGGCACCATAACGCCGCAGTTCGGTCTACAACAAAAGTAGCAACCACTGCAAAAACCGCAATAATTAAGGCAAATCCGGTAGTGATGACACCACCTGGGGTCCGGTATGGTCGTGGCATCTGCGGTTCCCGAACACGTAGCACAATATGACTAATCATCATCAATACGTAACTTAATGCGGCACCAAATACTGCCATATTCAACAGCATTGCCCCTTCACCGGTAAGGGATAAAATAAATCCAATAATTCCTGGCGCGATCAGCGCAAGCATAGGCGCTTTCCGCCTATTCGTGATTGACAAAGTGGTTGGAAGATACCCAGCTCTCGATAAAGCAAAAAGCTGACGAGAGTAAGCGTAAATGATGGAAAAGAAACTAGCGATCAACCCAGCTAGCCCAATATAGTTAATAATCTTAGATACTGTTGAGTCGCCAAGAGCTTCAACCAACGGATTCCCCGAGGCTTGCATGGCATCAGCTCCGCCAACCCCAGTCACCAAAAAGAGCACTACGGCACCGGAAACGAGAAGTACTGCCATAGCCACAATGATTCCTCGTGGAACATTTTTAGCAGGATCTTTAGCCTCCTCCGCCGCAAGTGGAACCCCTTCTACCGCAAGGAAAAACCAGATAGCAAAAGGAACGGCTGCCCAAATGCCGAGGTAGCCAAATGGCAAAAACGAAGAGGCGCCAACCGCATCTGTGGGAGTAATATTAGTCAAATTTGCTGAATCAAATTTACCCACAGCGCTAATCGCAAAAATGGCCAATCCAATAAGCGCAATGGCAGTGATAACAAACATTGCCTTAAGCGCTTCACCCGCACCAGTTAAGTGAATGCCAATAAAAAGTGCATAAACAACCAGATAAACCCACCAACCATCGGTAATGCCGAACAGGCCAAGAGATTCCACATAAGCACCAATGAAGGTGGCAATAGCCGCTGGAGCAATAGAATATTCAAGGAGAATCGCTGTGCCCGTAGCAAATCCACCCCAGGGCCCTAGAGCTCTTCTCGCAAAAGTGTAGCCGCCTCCAGCGGCAGGCAGAGCCGAGGACATCTCAGCCATCCCTAGCACCATCGCAAGATACATTGCCGCAATGATTACTGTCGCGATCATCAACCCGCCAAATCCACCTTCGGCAAGCCCAAAGTTCCAACCAGAATAGTCGCCGGAGATTACGTAACTCACGCCCAACCCGGCAAGCAGTAACCAACCCGCAGAACCTGATTTAAGGGTGCGTTTAGCTAAGTAGTCAGCACCTTCGGTGTGAAAGTCTTCCCCTAAGGCTCCTCCTTGATGCTCTCCGAGCTGGTTCTCCATACTTGTGTTTCCTGCTCTCTCAATGAAGGGAACTAATGGCTCCCTCGAACACGACTCAGTGGCGATACCAACTAGCGTGCACGGGGCTCAGATCATTGTGCGGGTAAACCTGCCGCAGCGCATGTCGGCCAGTTAACTATCCTGTAACTTTTACACCTATTGGGACAGTACACAAACCTGGTCAGCAGCGGTAATAACGGAAACTTTGGCAGATGTGGGAACAGCCCCTCCCTGAGCCCAGGGCGCTCCGGTCATTACACTCTCCGCATCTAAGAAAGCTAACTCAGAGTCATCGAATACCCTTGCACGAGAAATAAATCGGACCCTTTCCGGACTTTCCAGACTGAATCCGGCACCACGCCCTGGCACTACATCAAGTATCAGCTGCGTATGCTTCCATAGCTGAAATTGACTATCAGAAATCCATACCGGCACTGCATCTGTACCGCAAGGAAAATCGTGAGAACAATCACCTACAGCGAGTCGTAAATCAATAACGCCGAGCAATACATCCCGATCTCCAACAATAAACTCTCCTTCGGAATAGCACATAGGGGAAGAGCCATCACAACAACCACCTGACTGATGGATCATCAGTGCCCCGTTGTTGTTAGCAAGGCGGCGGAGCAGTACTGCCGCTGCTTCGGTAAGCACTACCCGCGCCGCTGCTTTCGACATCAGAAGAAGCCTTGTGCCTTTTGTGCATAAGACACCAGAAGATTCTTTGTTTGCTGATAGTGATCCAGCATCATCTTGTGATTCTCTCGACCAATTCCCGACTGCTTGTATCCACCGAAGGCGGCATGTGCCGGGTACTGGTGGTACGTATTAGTCCATACCCGACCAGCTTTGATGTCCCGGCCCGCTCGATAGGCCACACTGCCGTCCCTGGACCACACCCCAGCACCAAGTCCATATAAGGTGTCGTTGGCTAGGGTAATTGCATCGTTATAGTCGGTGAAAGAAGTCACCGATACCACTGGGCCAAATATTTCCTCTTGGAAAATTCGCATGTTATTGGTTCCGGAGAAAATGGTGGGTTGTACATAGTAACCCCCAGATAAGTCACCACCAAGATCTGCCCGCTGCCCCCCGGTAAGGACTTTTGCTCCTTCTTCTTTGCCAATAGCTATGTAGGACAAAATTTTTTCTAGCTGATCATTGGAAGCCTGCGCTCCAATCATGGTGCTGTCATCTAAAGGATTACCTTGCAGCACTGATTGAGTTCGCACTGTTGCCAATTCTAGGAATGGGGCAAAAATATCGTGCTGGATAAGAGCACGAGAAGGACAGGTGCACACTTCACCTTGGTTTAGCGCAAACATGGTGAAACCTTCTAGGGCTTTGTCTTGGTAATCATCTTGTGCGGCTAATACGTTCGAGAAAAAGATGTTTGGGCTTTTACCACCCAGTTCCAGGGTTACCGGAATAAGGTTCTGTGAGGCGTATTGCATGATGAGTCGTCCGGTGGTTGTTTCACCGGTAAAAGCAATCTTAGAAATGCGGTTACTGGAAGCTAATGGCTTACCCGCTTCAACCCCAAAACCATTAACGATATTCACCACCCCTGGCGGTAGTAAATCGCCAATTATCGATATTAGATGCAAGATTGACGCGGGTGTCTGTTCGGCAGGTTTAAGCACAACGGCATTGCCAGCGGCTAATGCCGGGGCGAGTTTCCACACCGCCATAAGAATAGGAAAGTTCCAGGGAATGATCTGGCCAACCACCCCTAGCGGTTCATGAAAATGGTAGGCAACGGTGTCTTCGTCTATCTCTGATAGTGAGCCTTCCTGCGCACGGATTGCCCCAGCAAAATAACGAAAGTGGTCAATTGCTAAGGGAATATCTGCCGCTAAGGTCTCACGGACCGGCTTACCGTTATCCCAGGTTTCCGCTACCGCGATCTGGGTAAGATTTTCTTCCATCCGATCAGCAATTTTATTCAGGATATTGGCCCGCTGCGCGACTGAGGTTTTCCCCCAAGCTTGGGCCGCATTATGCGCGGCATCAAGTGCCAGTTCAATATCTTCGGCGGTGGAACGTGCTACCTCGCAAAAGGGTAAACCAGTTACTGGGCTGGGATTTTCGAAATACTGGCCTTTTACCGGTGCTACCCACTGTCCATCAATCCAGTTGTCATAGCGAGATTGAAAAGACATAACTGCATCTGTCGTACCCGGTCGGGCATATATAGTCATCGCAAGCACTCCTCATCGGATCATCATTCACCTCTATCATGAGATGTGACTCAGGACACTAAACGGATATAGGTTGCAGAAGAGTTGCACATAATCAATGCAGTTACGCTATCCGTTTGAGACCACTAGCCCCCAAAAAAATATAACTTTCCGAAGATAACTTACGCGAATCTCGCTTCCATAACTGCACAGCGTGCGGCTGCCTGCAAAGCTTCAACTGAACCCTTCGGCATAACATTCTTATAAGATTTCCAAGCATCAAAATTATCTCGTTGATCCGGCCTTTGTAGCCATTCCCTAATGACTTTGCCATTCTTTGTTGCCATAATGACTGCACTGATCTCTGCGTCAAGATCTTCACGTACTGAAAGAATTCCTGGAGCGCGCGAAACTGGTAGCAATGAAACAGGGTATAGCTTGCGGATCAGATTAATATCGAGATTCTCTACCGCAGAGCGTAACTCGGAAAGGTCTGAATCCAAAGGCTTAACTAATCGGTATGGACGTGAACTTAGCCATTCCTGCCCGATCACCTTGCGCAATCTAGACATTTCAGCGCGAATAGTGACATTGCCTAACTCACGCTCATCAAGCAGAACTGCCAAAGCATCAGCAGTAAGTCCCTGCGGATTTTCAGCCAGAAGCACAAGAATTTCAGCATGACGAAGGGAAATTGGGCATGCAGTGCCATCTTTCCTGAAGGTTGGTCTACCCTTCTTTAAGACTAAAAATTTTGCTGGACAATCTGACGTAATATTTTGCTGGGAATAATGCAACCTCAATTCAGCTTCAGCAACAGCGGCGGCAGTTCGAACTAAAGATAAAACCTCCGGAGCAACAACCCTCGGCCCACCGGTAATATCTATAGCACCAATAATATTTCCAGTACGCGGATCATGGACCGGAGCAGCAGAACAACTCCAACCATGCGCGCAACGACTAAAATGTTCAGCCCCAAAAATTTGCACACATTCATCCACCGCAATGGCAGTTCCCGGGGCATTGGTCCCTACCCGTGCCTCGCTCCAGTCAACCCCCTCAACAAAGTGCATATCCTCTGCTTTCTCACGAGTCTCTGAATCCCCTTCCACCCATAGCAGTCGACCCATTTCATCAGTGAGAGCTACAAGTAGCCCTGCATGACGAGCATCCTCGATAAGTAACTTACGAATAACTGGCAATATCAAAGCCATTGGATGATTGTTCCGGTAATACTTCAATTCGGAATTGCTCATAGAAAACGAGCCAACACCATCAGGATGAACACCGCTAGTGAGACTCCGACCCCAGGACTCGACAATAACGAGACGGACCCCTCCAGTACTTTTTTTATTGCATTCCTCTATCTCTGCTCCAAAGGAATCTATAAATCTGTTACGCGCTATGGAAACTGTGCGAGTAAGCACCTCAAGATCAGTACCTGGAACCGCAGCTAACCACGGAATCGACAGGGCCGGTTTGCCCATATCTAAGGAGCGAATATCCACTTACACCTCCATGTTTCACAGGTCATGATACCCGAACACAGTGGGCGAATCTGTAGTTTTCAAGGAACTCTTAAATTCACTCAGAATCACCCTACCGTCTAATTTTCACTTCTTTAATCAATGGGCGACTAAACACTGAACGACAGTTTGGTGCTGTAAGGAATATTTACGCAGTACCTAAAACATATCCATACTAGTACAATCCGCCAAAGACACCGCTACTTAGCAGCAGTGCAACTACTCTAAGCAGATTTCTCAAACTGGTCCATAACTCTCTCTGCTAGCCCCAAAATTGCTAACGAAGGATTGGCGCCACATGCATTACCTGGGATAAGAGACCCATCAACAACAAAAAGGTTGGGGTAACCATGCACTTTCCCATTCATATCAGTTGCCAAACCTATTGGCATTCCACCTAAAAGATGAGCAGTTCCAGCCGAGACTGGAACTCCGCTGTTCAGGCTTATATCCATTCCTATAGAACCATCACTGAGCACTTCTAGAACTTTATTCTGTACATAAAGTGCAGATCTGGCTGACTCCCTAAACATAGAAGACTTAATATTCAATTCAGGAGTGTCGCCATTCATTGTCCACTCAGCACGATTTTCCCAGTCAACTGTCATATTAAGTTGTACTAGAACTGGAATCTGAAACGGCAGACCTGTTGATGGCACCCAAATTGGTTCAGTTCTTGTTGGCAGATAGTGTTCCTCATCAACAAAAACTGAAGAAAATATGCCAGCAGCCTGCTTGCTTTCATTTTCTCTTGATGAACTTCTCACGGTTAATTGATCGCCGTTATCCCCGACCATTGTCCCGATATTCTCATTGAGATCTGGCAGAGAACCCGTTTTCCGAGCCGTCATCATTAACTTTGCCGTTCCCGCTGCACCTGCAGCAAGAAAAAGATAGTCACAGCTGTACACCTTTGAGCATACAACGGCACCATCGTAGTCCATCTGTTCAACATCGAGGATGAATTTTTGAGATTCATAGGAGATACTCACTACAGAATGCATAGTAATGACCTCCATGCTCCTCTTGCTTGCTAGAGCTAAATAATTTTTAGTGAGATCATTTTTAGCACCATTGCTATTCCCAAAATGGGACTCTCCCACTATCGCTGAAGGCCTAACCTCACCTAAAATTTCTTTCCGCACTACTGAAAAATCGAAAGAAGTAGCAAGTGCAGTAGGCTTGAAACCAGCCGCAGCGAAATCTGCATCGAATTCCCTCACATGCTTGTATAGATTCGAATGATACAGATCTGACGGAAGATACTCAGCTTGAATATTTTTCATGACCCTAGGCCAATAAAGGGAACTCATTTCTTGATAAGAAATCTCCGAAGGAAATACTTTCTCATAATATTTTTCAACCGGAGGTACAGTGGCCCCTGCGTAAACCAGCGAGCCTCCGCCCAGCCCTACACCCGTTACCGAAACAAGTGAACCATAACCTGTTACTTCAAGAGCGCCAGTAGTTCCAATCAACTGAGGGCTCCATACTGCAAGCGGATTGATTAGGTCAGCTTCACTAGCAAAAATTTTCTCATCTTCGCTCCTACCAAAATTTCTTCCACGTTCAAGCACAAGAGTATCTATCCCTAGGTGAGATAATCGGTATGCTGCAACTGCACCACCAAATCCGGAACCTACAACGATTGCAGTTCTATGGCTTCTACTGGAAGGAATAGCTTTAGCGCTCAAAGAAAATGAATTCATTGCGCAGGCAACTGTAAGACCAAAAGCTGTACCCAAAAAACCTCGTCTAGTCTCGTAGTGTAGATGCATTTCTCCCCATACATTAGGATTTATTGCTTTGACTCATGTCAAGGTGCCCTGTAATTGTCCGCGCGAATATCTACTTTGAATATTTTCGACTACGCCGCCCCACGAAGAAACATTTACCGCGAGTAGTTTAATGACATTCTGGAACTATCTACTGATGGGATGCCAACAGTGTTAATTCCCAGTTAAGCACTTACCGCCCATTACTACCGATTATTCCAAATGCAGCCCTAGAGAACTGAAGGAACCTCCAGGGTATGTACCGTTAGGATACAACTGTCGAAGCTCAGGGCTTCCTTCTGTTGTTATCGTCACCTGACTTGCCTGAAACTTAACCGGCCCTTGGCGCGATAACATTCCACTAGGACGCACAATCTGCCCATCACTATTAACCTGCGTCATTCCTGACATCTGACCACGTGGCAAGAAATCCTGTAAAGGTTTAGCAAAGTTCATGACACTACCCATAACATCGGCGATGTCCCCCATTGGGACAACAATCTCCGGGCCAACGGGTGCAATTTCTACACGCACCGACCATCCTGGCCCAGAAACCTGCTTACCCATGCGCCCTTCACCAAGATCAGCAAAATCAGCAAGGGTCTTAGGTAGTGCCCAATTCTCGCGTCCACCCCGCACTGAGCGTGGTAGATCAATAGGCAAAAACGGCACATAGGCTCCAACATCAGCACCCTTACTGAAGACAAGACCAGCACCTAACTCATTATATCTACCCACTGGGGTGTAATCATAGTTTAAAAGTGCGCCTGCCTTTGCCAAAAGTGTTGAACCTTTACGTAATTCATCCGGAAGTAAGGAAGAATCTTCTGGCAATACTGGCATCATCCAGAAAAATCCTGGAGTGACCAACTCCCAAGGAGCAGGGGAAGGATCTGTGAGAAAAACTCGTTCATCCCAATCTGAATTCCAGCCAGCCTCTGGGATCGTCACTGGCAGTCGAGTCCAATCGGGGGCCTGCTCAGCTGCGACGGTCCATCCACCCTGCCCTACCGAGGCCAAAATAACTGATGAAACTGCAGCCGTTTGAAACAACCCACGCTTAATGCGATTTCTTACTTGCAAATTCATAACTTTCCTTCTTGTGATGTAGGTAACAGAATGTAACCAGGAGCATGCGCCTTATCTGGTTGCAATAACGTTGCAACTAGATAAGGCGCACCAATGCCTCGTCAAGGCCCCGGCAACCACCAAATAAAACTGAGCACCACAGAATGGCGAAATTCTCGGAATGGCAGAATTATCAATATGACGAGAATCAACATCTCCTCCGGTTCTGAGTGGGAGCCAAAAATTGGATATTCCCGTGCAGTTCGCATGGGAAATCACATCGCGGTATCGGGCACCACCGCTGCGGGCGCCAACCTTGAAGAACAGACTCGTGGCGCGTTAAAAACCATTGCTGCAGCTCTAGCTGAGGCAGGGGCAACGTTACAGGACGTGGTGCGAACCAGGATGTATATACGCGACATCACTGAATGGGAACAGGCCGCTCGTGCGCATGGTGAAGTTTTTGGTGAAATCCGTCCCGCGTCAACAATGGTTGAGGTCAGTGGGCTAGTTGATCCGGCAATGCTCATTGAGATCGAGGTTGATGCAATTCTTGGCTAATTAACCAAGAATTGCCGGTCAACAGTGGGATCGCAGGCCCTAGACAACCAAGCGAATGCTTGCTAGTTTTGTGATCTGCCTAACGCTGGAGGGTCCGTGTCTCGGTTATTCCATAGAGCGAAAGCTAGCCTGCTATGTCTGGTTTTTCTTTTCCCCTTCGGCACCAACCGGGCGTATGCCGATTCATTGCCGGAGAACTATAACTTTTTCTCAGGTATCCCTTTCGAGCTGGCGAACCCTGGTGGTTCGCTGCCCGGTTCCAATGACTTTGACTGTAAACCCACTATCGACCACCCCCGCCCGGTGCTTCTTATGCATGGCACCGGAGGTTCTCAACAGACTAACTGGGGTAGCTACGTTCCGATGCTGAAAAATGCTGGATTCTGCGTATTTGCACCGACTTACGGGACAATACCAGGTGCTCAGTGGCCTATCTCAGCGATTGGCGGCATGGCACCTATTGAAGATAGTGCAGAACAATTTGGGATATTTATTGATCAGGTGCTTGCCGCGACCGGCGCCCCCAGCATGGATATCATTGGCCACTCTCAAGGCACTATAATTCCTCAATACTATACAAAAGTCCTTGGCGGAAGCGCTAAAATCACCAATTACATATCCCTAGCCCCACTCTGGCTAGGGACAAAAGCTTTTGGCGCAGAAGTTGTTCCAAAAATCTTGGAACAGCTTGGTCTACCAAATACGGCAATTCCCCTTTGCCAAGCCTGCGGCCAGATTACTCCAGAATCGGAGATCATTATGAAAATCAATGCCGACGGAACCCCCTACCTCCGTGGCATTACTTATACCAACATCAGCACTCGCTATGACGAGCTAGTCTCCCCCTTTACTCAGGGACAAGTTGCTGGATTACCAGGATATACCGTCAAAAATATTGTTGTTCAAGATGATTGCGAACAAGACTACTCTGAGCACGCAGGCGTAGCCGGATCACAACGTGCAGCCGTTATAGCGCTCAATGCCCTCGATCCAGAGCATCCACACGAGGTACCGTGTTTATTTTCCAGCCCATTCACCGGATAATAGTGAAACACAATTTCACTATTGTCGATTAACAGCTGGCGGCATCCACTGAAAATCTGTGGACAAATAGTTACGGAACATCAGCACAAACTCCCCATCTGGGGCTGGAATCCAGTTTTCTTGATGCCCAACTGGAGGCACATGAGAAAACCATAGGTCCAGTGAACCATCTGGATTCCTCACTAAACCTGAAGTTCTATCACCAATTGCGTATTTCTGGAAAGGATTTGGTGATAAAAACATATCTACCCCATATAGGGTTACCGACCAGAATCCAAGCGGGGCAACTGGTGGTAGCTGGTTGGGCAATAACCTAAGCTGATACAGATTCTCTCCAGATAAGGCTCTACCGGTCGAATCTTCACGAGCAATAAAATACATAGACTCTTGTCTAACGTTAGCCCCAAGACCAACTTTTGCGGTGACCGCTCTTCGTAAGTAATTTACCCCGTAACTGCCCGTATCGGGCTGGGACAACCAGCTACCCACCTGATCAGTGGTCGCGGTACGCACTGCCTGTTCAATCAGCTCCTCCCCTTCGCGTATGCCTTGCAGTGCCAGTTCCCGATCCGTGCTAACTCCCGCTCCTGGGATGATCCCCCGCTGCCGCAAGCCTTCTAGAAAGTTGTCATCTGAGGCCGAAGGCGGGTTGGCCGCAAGGATCTTGGTGAGCTCATCAAAGTATCCCACCCCGGCGCTTGCTGGAGTCTGTGGATCAGGATTATTGCCACAATCGGAGGGGGGCAACGCAGGTGGTGAATTATTCACTTGCCCTGCAAGCATATTCAACCGGTATTGACCCGATAAACCTTTAGCCAATTCCACATCCTCAGGCCCATCGACCAAAGTGCGTCCAATTAACCAGACGTCCCAAGTTGAGGAATCAATGCGAAGAGTCGAATCGGGAAGCGTTCCACTATAGCCGGGAGGAACCACCGCAAAACTACTACCCGATTGACCATGAAGACCTGAACCAACATTGGCAAAGACATTGGTGTAAGCATCAATTAACTCAAACCCAAAGTATCGTGAACCCATATCAGGATAGGACAGCATTGCCGGACCATCACGAAGATCTAACCAGGCAAGGGAATACACTGTATCCACATTAGGGGCCACAACCGATCGAGAAAGCGGCGTAGATAACGCTTGTTGGTTATAAAGCTGGTTAACAGGTAAGGCACAGATCATATTTGCTCTGGTCCTAGCAAATACCACCGGTGCATATCCAAAGATATATCCCTCTATAGCACTCCGCAGGTCCTGGTTAAATAAAGAAACAGAACTACCACTTGTACTCACACACCCCGAAACTGCACTAATGCTAAATAGCGTACAGATAACTGCAAATGAAGTGCGAATACTTTTACTGCACATAGGGTTTACCTTAAACCTAGGCGGGGTCTTCCGAAGTTGACCATTCGCTCACCCCGCCAGAAGAACGTGCCGCACGGTGCGCCGGAATGCTAAGAGTTTTTACTTCTTCAGCCTCTTGCACCTGTTCTTTTTCCGTTAAAAGAGAAACAGGCTCCACTGCTGGTGCTACTTCCAAGGGACGATCAATACGATCGCTAGTAGCAGTGGTAAGCGGACCAGTGGAGCGACGTTTGAACAGTTCCAAACGTGAAGCGACAATCACTAATGCACAACCACCACATACCCAGAAGCTAAGCACAAGTAAATCTGACTCAAAACTCACCTTAGGGAAGTACATCGCGTTACGGCCAGCTTCTATAAAGGCGGCTGTAGGCCAAAAATTATGCAAGGTGGAGAAAAAACCTGACTGCAAACTTGGTGCTACTAATCCACCTGACACCGCAAATCCAAGAACCACAAATACAACAATTTCACCAACAAGGGCCGCCTTACCAAAAATAGATTGCAACCCCACTCCCCAAAGAATGACAGCAAGCACGTAGATAAAGCTCAATACGCCAATGACTAAGCCCTCACCTGAGATCGCGGAGTACAGCAAAGACGAAATGCCGGTCACAACTGTCGCGAGTACCACTGAAGTTCCAGCAGCCAAAGCGGCCCGGGACCGCATAGCATGCTCACCACCAACAGAGGCAATGACAACACCACTGCCAATAGCGCCGATAGTTAGTGCTATCAGAATGTAAAAAAGTGATATTCCAGTGGGATCGTTAGCATCCGCCGGGATGACATCTTCAACCGCTAACGTCGCCTGCCCACCCCAACCAGTTCCAGTCTTATTTGCATTGTCCACCACCACGTTGAACATCCGTTGCACGTAAGTGGCTACCGAATCGGAAGCAGCGGTACTCACCAGAAGTCGAGGGCGAACCGGGTCAGGAAGATATGCCGCCGCGATTTCCCGCAATTGCAGTTTTGCCTTAGCACGAGCTTCGGTATCGACACTACGAATGGACACACTGTCGCCAAGTACGTTCTGCAAATCAAGTGCCAAGACTTTGACTTGATCACTGGTCCCCACCACATCAACACGAACTGCAGTCGCCGCAGGCTTATGGAAAGCGCCCAAAAAAATCAAAGCAACAATCGCCCCTAATAGTACCGGGAGCAGTAGTTGTACTGCTACCCAACGAACAGATGTCGGAGGCTTCATAATGTGGGCACTCATAGCAGGGCTCACTTACTTTCTACTCGGATCGATACAGAACAGCACTAGCGCTCTCACGATTAGAACACGTGGAATTAAATACCCTGCGGACACACCACAACAACTGCAAATAATTTTGTTACTGCGAACAATTTTATGGGTAACAACTAGTTCAGCGACTGAGGAGATGCGCTGCATATTCTGCCAGCATAATAATGGTCGCATGCGGACCCCGGCTAGGAATAGATGGCAATATTGAAGCATCAGCAATAAACAGACCCTCGATACCAAAAACTTTCAAATCAGCATCAACAACAGAGCCACCTTCTGATTCCTTACCCATCTTTGCAGTACCTGTCAGATGTTGCGAAGGACTGAGAAATTGCTGCAATAGTGTCGCCGGATCCTTGCATAATACCTTCGCCCCTCGCATGCTTGCAGTGGAAAATAACTCCTGCAATTGGGCAATACCAGATTCCATTGCTAAACGGTCGGCGCTATTGTTAAGTAATTCGTGATGAATGGATAGCGCTGTGAGTGGATTATCCGAATACACCGCAAGCTTTCCCCGACCGCTTGGCTTCATCATCGCTATACCAATACGCGAAATTTCATCACTTGCGCCCAGAATTCCTACCGAAAACGGTACCGTATACGGCCTAATCTCTAGATTATCTGAGGTGTTTAGCACCGTATGCAATAAAGCGAAATTCCTTGAACTCGAACTTTTATCGTTCCTCCCATACTCCACCGGAACAACCACCTCCGGATGCTCCGAGAACCCAGTACCAACCCCCGGAAGGTGGTGAACCACTGGAATCCCGACATTTTTCAGCATCTGATAGTCACCAATCCCTGAGTGCAGAAGAATTTGAGCAGTGTGTATAGCACCGGCACACAGGATAACTCGTTCTGCCCTAATAAATTTTACTTCCCCGGAACCATCAAGAACTTCTACACCTATAACCCGCTCCCGCTTCACTTTTACTCGTAGCACGGTAAGCCTTGTAAGAACGGAAAGATTTGGCCGTAATTCCGCTGAACGCAAATAAGTCCTTTCAGTGCTCAAGCGAACACCTGCGGCTGAGCTATTCAAAGGGACTGGACCCACCCCAGGCCCAACCATCATATTTTTATCGGCACAAAATTCATGACCAACCTCGATGCAAGCAGAGATAAATTTTTCATCCGAGTAAACCCGATTAATTTCCATTGGCCCGCTTTTACCGTGACCAGATCCGCCGAAATTCTTATCTGATTCTGACTTAGTAAAGTACTGTAATACTTCATGATACGACCATCGATCAATATTCCACTGATCAATATCTGCCGGAGTTGCTCGAATAAAATATCCGCCATTAATCGAACTCGATCCACCAAGACAGCATCCACTTACCCGTCCTGATGAATAGCTCCAAATAAGATCACTTTGACCATCCAGCGGCAATCTACCCAGGTCGTCAACCAGCTTAGTTTCCCGCGAACTTATCCGTTTACCTGCTTCAATGAGAACAATATTTACCCCGGGATCTTCACTGAGCCGCGCCGCCAAAACTGATCCACTACTACCACCGCCAACGATTAATACATCGATGGGGAGCAATGCTGTAAAATCTTGCATTTATTTATTATCCAACAATTTTAGGAAATAAAGCCATGACGTTTCGGCGCCTAATAACTCCCTGCCATAAACCAAAACCATAGGCAAAATCATCTGCTCTTTTCAGCAATAAGTAGGAAATAATATCAAGGTTTTTTGTCGGATCTTTCTCACTAACAACATGATTAAACCAATCAACTACACCGTCAATAAGCGCAACATAAAGGGTCAGTTTGCGAAACCTACCCGAAAATAGTATGGCCAATATTGTTATTGGCCAGTAATGACGGCATAGTCCCGCTGCCAACTGAGCAGCCATTGAACCACAATTCCTGCTAACTAATTTTACAGAAATACCCATAGAATTAGGTAAATTTTTTAGTTTTTTTTGGATCAAATACACTTGAATGCCAATGGAGATACAAGCAGCCCAGTAACCGACTCTGGTACCCAATGAAACCGATAGACCAGTGGCCAGTGCCCATCGTGATAATACTAAGGGAGCCACCGATCCAGGATGCTTTATTGATAACGGTGCTGCACTGGTACCGTAGAAAACCTTACGAAGCAACCACTTTCTGAAGGTACTTCGATGCTCATGAGCAACCTTGGCTACGGGTTCATATCGCAGACTCCAACCGGATTTCTGCAATCTCCAGCATAAATCTACATCCTCACCCACCTGCATACGTTCATCAAATGCGCTATGTCTATCAGCTGTAGCTGATAGCGCTCGAACCCGAACTATTATTGCAGCACTTGGCACATAAGATACCGGACCACCAGCGATGATGGGCGCTTCACGTCGACCAAGATCTAAAGAAGATCGAGCTGCTTCGTACCGTGAAATAGCTGATACACAGGTATCCAGACTAACAATTCGAGGCGCCACTAAAGCTACTTGTGGATCCAGAAAATGCCCGAGCATGAGGTCCGTCCAACCACGCTCGGGAACAACATCTGAATCTAAAAAAGCAACATATTCTGTTTTTACTAAAAGCAATCCAGAGTTTCGAGCAGCTGCTGGACCTAAACTCTGTTCATGCCGAAGCAGAATCAAGGTACTACCCGGCACCAATACTGACTTTAATTTTGACTCATCAAGGGGGACCTGTGAACCGTCATCAACAACAACGACCGGCATTCCATGCAGGTGCTCAAGAAGCCTTAAAAGTCCTACTAAGTTGTCTCGCACCGGAATAACAACACTAAGTTGGTCAATACTTGGACCAACTGTAGGGCGAGGGTGGGCCACCGTCGCGTCAAGCAAACGTCGTGCCAGCGCAGCTGTAAGCGCGTTTTGCACTTCAAGCCTACCGTCAATAAACAGATTCTGAGCTGCAGTTCCAAGCCTGATCAGGCGAGTGGGTGAACCACCCAACAGCAATGCACCACCTTGAAAAACCTGAACAGTGGAATCTAGCTGAATGGCAAAACCATCAGGTAAACGAGTCCTATCACTCACCGCAGCATCCCTACTGAATCCGGATTCCATCGAGTAATTGCTTGAGAAAAACTTTGGCAAAGTAGTTCAAAATACATCTTTCCATCCGCGGAGTTCGCTGTGCGCGGATCACCTAAAATACCGTTGCTACTGACCGCCTGCACCCCGTTTGTACGCAAATCTCCAATAAGTTCGGCGAGCACTCTTGTCTCGCCGACTTCCGCATACTGCATTAGCACCAGCTCAGGCCAGAGATGAAGGAGCAACGAAGTTTCAGTATGACCGGCATGTGCATCCGAACCAGAAATGGCGCAGGGCCACCAAGCCACATCTCGCCCTTCAGTACGCAACAACGCCACAGCTGCTGCCAAGCTCTCGATATTGCCACCATGTCCGTTAACAAATACAACACGGCGAGCCCATAACAACGCTGACCGACAAAATTCGACAAGCAGACCCGTTAGTACTGTGCTACCAATCGAAATTGTCCCAGGAAAGCCCTGGTGTTCCCCACTAGCTGCATACGTCACAGCTGCTCCATGCACCACATCAGCGGCGCCGTAGGACTCGGCCACCGCGGTGGCTATCCGACTATCAGTATCCAGCGGCAGATGCTTACCATGTTGTTCCATAGAACCTAGGGGAATAATGAGAGTGAGAGCTCCAGCCTTGATTTCACGACTTGCCAGGTCACCCAGCTGTTGAGTTGTCCGCACCTCAGAAATGCTAACTCCAAAGAGTCTCATACGGAGGAAAACTGCAACTTCGCTTCACTTACCCAAGGTTAGTAAAAAATTGGGTGGGATAATCACATCCTCGACACAAAGATCATGTACTGATTTATGTCCTAACCCGAGAAGCGCCGAATCAATTCCACTGCTCAATATATCAAGAACGTTTTCCACTCCCGCTTGGCCATTTGCTGAGAGCCCCCACAAATAGGCTCGACCAATCATGACTGCTTTTGCTCCCAAAGCCAAAGCTTTGACCACATCACTACCCCGGCGCACTCCACCATCTAGCAGGACCTCAACTTGATGTCCCACCGCCGCAACGACCGCAGGCAAAGCACGTATCGGCGCTGGGGTGCTGTCAAGATTGTTTCCTCCATGATTTGAAACTGATATTGCCGAACACCCTGCATCAACCGCTCGCTGAGCATCATCGACTCGGATAACGCCTTTAAGCATGAATGGACCTTCCCATTGCGATCGCAACCAGGCGATATCTTTCCAGGTTGGCAGTGGAGTTTGCATCCATTCTCCATAGGCCCCAAAAAAAGTAGGTGATACTTCACCCGGTCCTGCCATATTTGGAGCTGCGAGATCAGGTATCCGTCCAGTTTTAGCAAACTCCCATAGCCACTTTGGTCGAGCAAATCCTTCTGGGGCAAACCGAAGTATCGCAGCCAGATTCATGGTCTCAGGGATCGCCGGGGAGCCCCAATCTCGACCATGCGAGAATGACCAATCCAAAGTTAAAATTATCCCTACTGCCCCAGACTTTTTCGCACGACTCAAGCGTTCCAACATCACGTCTCTGGTGCCTGACCAGTACATCTGGAAAAGTATCTGAGAATTAACAGCAGTAACATCTTCAATCGTCCGGCTAGCAAAGGAGCTCAGTCCCATTGCCGTACCACGAGCAGCAGCAGCTCGCGCAACCGCTACTTCACCTTCCGGGTTAACCGCTTGCACCCCTGTGGGAGAAATAATAACTGGCAGTGAAATATCTTGATCTAAAACATTTGTCGAAAGATCCCTAGTGACTGAAAGATCTGCAATATGCGGAGCAAATCCTAATTGTGAAAATGCTTCAGCATTACCGGCCAGGGTTACCCCTCTCTCCGAGCCAGCAACCAGCGCACTGTATACAGATTTTGGTAGGCGTTTCTTTGCTCTCCGCTGCGCTTCAGCTACGGTTTCAAACCACGGATTTTTAGCCATGTCACTCTTTCTCATCAAATCCGTTGAGCGGATTTTCATTGCACGCTTTTACTGGCGGGCGCTGCACTACTGTTAACGGTAACGACAGAACTGATTCCCTAGCCTTAGCCCGGTGGGAATGATCACTGCCAGGCTTGGGTAACTCGGTTAGCATAGTGTTCTTCAGAGCTGATTCACCATATCCTTCAACACATTCTGGATCTGGACCAGCTAAAGGTAAACCGGTAAAAAACTTAGCCGCCATACAGCCACCTCGACAAGAATCAAAGTGGCTACACTGGCTGCACGCTCCGCTTTGCTGTGGGGAGCGTAATCTGGCAAAAAGTTCCGAATGCTGCCATACCTGTGCAAATCCACCATCGACAAGAATGTTTCCCGCCAAAAATTGCTGATGAATAGCAAAAGGGCAAGCATATACATCACCTACTGGATCAATCAGACATACTACTCGCCCAGCACCACAAAGGTTAAGTCCGGCCAATGAATCACCAAAAGCTGATAAATGAAAGAAGGAATCACCGGTGAGCACTCCTTCGCCATGTGCCACTAGCCAGTCATAAAGAAGACGTTGTTGAGCTGCAGTGGGGTGCAAGCTATCCCATACATCTGCACCTCGACCAGACGGACGCAATCGAGTAATACGCAGCGTTGCCGAATATCTCTCAGCAAGTTTTTTAAATTGATCAAGTTGTGCCACATTATTTCTAGTCACAACAACAGAAATTTTTGCATCGGAAAAACCTGCTTCAGCCAGGTTTTCCAATGCTTGTATTGCCATGTCAAAAGAACCTCGACCGCGAACTGCATCATTAACCCCAGCTGTGGCACCGTCGAGGGAAATCTGAACATCTACATAGTTACTTTCCGCTAATTTTTGAGCAACTTTTTTAGTGATTTTTACACCATTTGTTGAAAACTTTACTCCCACATGATGTTCAGTTGCATAATCAACCAATTCCCAGAAATCTGAACGCACAGTCGGCTCTCCACCACCGATATTTACGTAGAAAACTTGCATACGTTCAAGTTCATCGATGATGTCCTTGCACTGCTGCGTGCTCAGCTCTCTCGGATCCCTACGCCCTGAAGATGAAAGACAGTGCACGCAAGATAAATTGCAAGCGTAGGTAAGCTCCCAGGTGAGACAAATGGGGGCTTGCAAACCTCGCTCAAACTGATCAATAAGCCGATCAACTTTCGCTGGAGCTTGCAAGGAAACCACAGAAGGTACATCAGTTAACACAGCCATCGCCATTCCTAGCTAAATTATGCGGGAACAATCATCTGAGATTGAGCAAGTTGGTTAAAAGCGCGAAAGTAGTACGATTGTGTTGCTGCATCATTAATTCCAGCAGCAACACAAGCAGCATTCAGATTAGGATAATCAGCTAAAGACTGCACAATATTAACGATTGTATGGTTCTTAAGAAATGAAAGTTTTCTATTTCCAAAGTGATACAGCAAAGCACCAAAAGGTTCTGGCCGGATGACCACTTGCGGATGAAGTCGCCAAGGACTGCCTGCAGAAAATACTGGAGCCGAAGCACTGAGCATGATCAGTAAACTCCACACATACCATCAATAGAAACTTCCTCAACTAGCAATTCCTCTACACTATCGATATCACTAGCAACTGAAGTGGCCGATGAGTTGGCTTTAGCTGGTATTGACGACATAACATCCTCCATGGGTAGCTGTGGTCTACAGCGCACACTAGCCTTAATGTGAGCTGGCCCACTCATAGTAATGGCATTGGGTGCATAATTGCACTAATTGAGAGGAAAATTTGTGTCAACCCATAAAGATCGAGGTCAACGTATCGGTCGGAGGCCCTCAACCACCCAGGAACTCATCGCGACTGCCGCCTTACGCTTATTTTCTGAGCAGGGTTTTGATAATGTCAGTGTAGATCAAATCGCCGAAGCAGCCGGAATCGCCCGGCGCACCCTCTTTCGTTATTACCCCTCAAAAAATGCTATTGCCTGGGGGAACTTTGATGACCATCTCCAGCGGATGCAGGAATTACTTCAAGAATTACCTGCCGACATCCCCCTTGGGCAAGCTCTAGGTTCAGCATTATTGGACTTTAACAAATTTCCAGCAACTGAAGCCAAAAATCACCGATTGAGAATGCAGCTCATACTTAACATTCCGGCACTGCAAGCTTATTCGATGCTTATGTACACCGGATGGCGTGAAGTCATTGCCGACTACGTAGCCCGCCGAAGAAGTGAATCCCCCCAGGATCGGATTCCCCAAACCGTTGCCTGGCTAGTCCTTGGGGTGGCTATTTCTGCCTACGAACTCTGGCTCAATAACGAGGAACTCGAACTTCCCGAACTGCTAGGCAAAGGCATAGAGCTACTCAATAGTGGGCTCGATGGGCTGTAAGCCGTCCCCAACTAAACCACTCTTACAGATGCTTACAGTGCCGCACTACTTAACGAGCTACAAAGATCGAGAGATCAGCTCTTTCATAACTTCGTTAGCACCAGCATAAACCTTCTGCACCCGAGAATCGGCGTACCTTTTTGCTATTGGATACTCAAGTATATAACCAAAACCGCCAAAAAATTGAACACACTTATCCACAATATCGCATTGCAGATTTGTTGCATACAATTTAGCCATTGACGCTGTGGTGGAATCAAACTCCCCCTTTAGATACCGATCAATGCAACTATCTACAAAAACTCTGCCAACGTGGACCCCTGTTGCGCAATCGGCAAGGGTGAACTTGGTGTTTTGCATCTCAAAAATTGATTCGCCAAAAGCTTTGCGCTCCTTTGTGTAACTTATTGTCTCAGCAAGAGCTGCTTCAGCAGTTGTAATTGCTCCATCTGCAATCAGGAGACGTTCTCTAGGCAGCTGCTCCATGGCATACTTAAATCCTGAACCTTCTTCTCCCAATAGGTTTTCCACTGGAACACGAACATTATCAAAAAATAGTTCAGCGGTATCCTGAGATTTTAAACCAATTTTATCAAGCAGCTTGCCCACCTTGTAGCCTTGAGCCTGAGCAGTTTCCACAACGATAAGAGAGATGCCGCCCGCTCCCCGTCCTGGGTCTGTCTTAGCTACAAGAATCACTATATCGGCATGCTTACCATTTGTGATAAAAGTTTTCGCCCCATTGATGATGTAGTCGTCACCATCGCGTATCGCTTCTGTGCGCAGAGCTTTTAAGTCAGATCCCCCACTAGGCTCAGTCATAGCAATAGCACCAATAAACTCACCATTAGCCATTTTCGGCAACCATCGTCGCTTTTGCTCTTCGGTTCCATACTCAAGAATATAATGAGCAACTATGCCACTATGAACAGAGTTTCCTAGACCAAAACCCATTTCCGTCAATGTAATTGGTGCTTGGAAAACTGCGATGTCATGGATGACAGTACCGCCTCCGCCGCCATACTCTTCAGGAATTGAAGCGCACAACAGCCCCACTTCACCAGCTTTTAACCAAAAATCCCGGTCAACATATTTTTGCTCAATCCACTTCTCTTGATATGGCAATGCTTCGCTTTTAATAAACTGAGTTGCCATGGTTTTTAAGGCTCTTACCTCATCATCAACCCAGGGAGAAACGTAAGGATAATTCTGCATATTTCTTCCTTAAAAGTTGAATCCGCCGCCACAAACTAATGTTTGAGCGCTAATATAATCTGATTCAGGAGTGCATAAAAGGTAAACCGCTCCAGCCGCTTCATGCGGTGCACCTGAGCGTCCTAACGGAATCATCTGTTCCATCGCTGCAAGTAAGCCCGGATTAACACCAACTTTTATCTTGCGGCCTTGCAATTCAATAGTTCCGTCGCCACCTTCAACTTCGGTCGTAAGTCGAGTGTTAATCAAACCAAAAGCTACTGCATTTACAGTAACGTTATAACGTCCCCACTCCTTTGCCAACGCTTTTGTTAGTCCAATGACTCCAGCTTTTGCAGAAGAATAATTAGCCTGCCCGGCATTGCCACCGGTACCAGCCAAAGAAGAAATGTTGACCACTTTACGACACAGCACCGGGCGGCCAGATTCTCGTTCGTTCTTCACCGCAGCTGCGATAATGGGTTGTGCTGCACGTAAAATTCTAAATGGTGCTTTTAGATGAACATCTAAAATAGCATCCCACTGTTCATCAGACATTTTCTGAATAACCGAGTCCCAAGTATATCCAGCATTATTAACTATAATGTCAAGCCCGCCAAATGAATCTACAGCTGTCTGAACAAAGCGCTCACCAAAATCAGTATCAGTAACACTTCCTACACAAGCAACAGCCTTTCCTCCTAAAGCGTCAATCGCAGCTACTACCTCTTCCGTCGGTCCTTTATCCAAATCATTGACCACAACACTCGCACCTTCTCGGGCAAGTTTAAGAGCAACTTCTCGACCAATTCCCCGTCCTGAACCTGAAACAATTGCAACTCTACCTTCAAGATTACCCATGATATATTGACCTTCCTTAATCCTATAAAATTAGTTAATACTCAGCGCAACAACAGCTTCGCCGATTATGGTAGTTGATTTATCCTCAAGTTGAACTATTAATTCCACAGTAGCAAGTTGCTCGTTTCCCACTGTAGCAATATTTTTTATCACTCCTGTGCATTCCGGTTGTGCATGCACAGGAGTGATTGATACAAAACGCGCCTTGTACGACCGGATAGATTCCTGAGGGAAGCAATTTGTCAACAATCTACCTAGATAAGCCATGGATAACATTCCGTGAGCAAATACGTCAGTTAAGCCAACTGATTTCGCAACATCAATATCAATATGCATCGGGTTGTGGTCCCCCGATGCTCCCGCAAATAATGCTAACGTTCCACGGGAAATTTCAGGCACCGCCAACGGTGGCAGTTCGGTACCAGCTTCAATCGGAGTCTCTAAATACATTAAATACATTTTATTTACCCTCTCCACCGCGAACAACGATCACTGTTCTTAGATCAGCTACTTCAGAACCATTTTCGCGGGCCACTTTTGTTTCTTTCACAAGAAAACCTAGTGATCCCTTCTCGTACACATCCGAAATATAGGGTGCTGCAACTAATGTATCCCCTGCATGAGCTACAGAATGGTATACAAAAGATTGTTCTCCATGTAAAATATGTCTCAGGTCTACACCTAGTTCAGCTACCCACTTAAACGGATCGGGCCCCTCCAGCTCAATAGAAAACAAAAAAGTTGGGGGAACTGGAAGATCTGTATGACCAAAGCGCTGAGCATAATCCGAATCCATATATAAAGGATTGATCTCAC
>JBOFCS010000013.1:0-3598 GCA_051646185.1 Mycobacteriaceae bacterium
GTTCCGGCCACTTGGCGCACGCCTTCCACGATACGGGTTCCACTCGCAGCACTGGCTGCTGTGCTGTAATAGAGCGAAACATTGGCTTCTTCTGCCAGATTTCCCAACTCCCAGCGCAAGGATACAAAACGACGACCCCCTTCAACCGTAGGGATAAGCGGAACAGCGGGTTCGGTAATTTGCAAAGAGGGAAGCTGCTCACCCTGAGTATTCACCGTAAAGGAAAACCAAGCAGACCACGCACTGCTTGCTCCCAGCACATCTGCCACCCGATACCGCCACCAATAGGTCGTGTTACTGGTCAACGCGGATGCAAGCTGCCACTCCGGCTTACTTTCGCTGCCGTTATACAACACGCCACCTTCTGAAGGATGAGTGCCCAACTGGAATTGATAGCGCACGGCATCCCCTTCGGGGTCAAGAGCAGGGTTAAGTGCCAACAAAGGATAGGCCGTAGCGACCCAGGCGCTCGGACCGGGGTTAGCCACCCCAGGCAAAGCAGGCGCTTCGTTTACGCTGCTGACAAAGAAACGCCCAGTGCGCCACCCAGCATCCCCATGGCTGTCAAAGGCACGGGCACGCCAGTAATACCAAGTGTTTTCCAAAAGCCCGCTGACAACCCACGATGTTTGATTGTTAGCGCCAGGCGGGATGCTGCCAGAAGCGCGTTTGAACGCAGAGGCAAATCCAGAATCAGAATCGAGCTCAAACTCGTAACTGATGCTATCGCCTTCTGCATCAGAAGCATTGCTCAACACCAAGCTCACACTAGTACTTGTCACCATTGCCTCATCTGCTGGCGCCAAAATACTGGGCAGACTAGGAGGTTGATTGCCACTCATGACAAAAGAACGTGCAATGGTGCTGGTCTCAGCACCATTAGAATCACGAGCGATAACACGCCAGTAATAGGTCGCCCCCATCAAGAGAGGTTTATCGATCAGCCAGGAGGTGACTCCACTACCACTATCCTGCAAACCTACAGCTGATGCAACAAGGGTATTAAGCCCCGAATCTGCATAAACATAGACACTATAAGTAACTCGATCTCCATCCTTGTCCTGAGTATTCGCCCAACTCAACTGGGGTGTCACTCTGTTAAGTTCGCCATTCGGACGCGGCGACAACAATAGAAATGCGTTCGGTGGATCATTGAAAATGTTTACAAAGAAACGACCGTTCACCCAAGGGCTATAGAGCTTCCCGTCGGTAGCTCTCGCACGCCACCAGTAAGTAGTGTTGTCGCTCAAGGCATTGACCAGGGCCCATGTAGTAGGGGCAGGCAGGCCGTCACTTCCAAGCACAGCTTTATCGACCACAGCACTTGCGACAGCTTTACTCAAAGCCTCGTCTTGGTACAACTCAAACTGCACCTGGACAGTCGGATCCTGACTATTTCCGGAGGTTTGAACTGAAATCTGAGGCTTAAGCACATTCACCTGAGCCCCAGAAAGCGGTGCAACAATGACTGGGGTTCCTGGCCCTGCCGGAGGCTTATTCTCCTCGACCTTGATCGATGCAATACGAGTTGCACTCAATAATCCATCGGTCACACCATAAGCGAGCAAGTAAGACCCTGCCGTACCTTTCGCGGGCGTCCAATTAAATAGTGCGCGCTTGATCGCGGGCGTCAAAGGATCAACGGCCTGAGGAACAAAGCTCGCCCCCGAAGGCAAGGGCGCTGCACTCAGCGTCAGCGCACGTCCATCAGGACTACTGGCCTCGACCAAGAAAGAAACCTGCTGTCCTTCTTTGGTTACACGATCAGGGATGTACTGAATGATGGGGGCTCGGGGAGTCGCGGGTGGAGCTTGGAATTCGCTATCGTACACACCCGTAGAGTTCACATCGAAGAAGCTGACCCAGTACTCCAGTTGCTTGCTAACTGGATTACGCGTTTTAGACAACCAAACATTTTCCGAAGGAATCTGCTTCGCATCAGAACGAATAATCTTTCCTAAAGCCTTGGTACCCTTATAAGGATCTGGCAAGCGTGCATAGACAAAACCTGCGGTCGCCGGAAAAATCAGCCGATAACTGGCATTACCGTTGGCACTAGCAGCAGGCATCAAACTCGCGACAGAGCTACGATCTGTGACCTCGGTATCTGGACCATCAGATTCATATACGCGGATAACATCCCCATCCTGCGCCAGAAAATCCCGCACCATATCACGGCCAGTCAAATCTACTCGCACATCGCGCAGCAGAAAATGTGCTTTAGTCGCCTGCAAAAGCGATGTAACAGCCCCGCCCAATTCATCGGCGTGACTAAAATTTGCAGTAAACTCGGTAAACTTTCCCATCAGGGTTGTTTCCATGATCCAACGCCCTATTTTTGCAGTGTTGGAAGCGATGTCACCGAAATCTATCAGCAAGGTATTTTGTGCTGGAGCATCATTGAGATAACTCCCCGTCAGGGTAAAGTTAATCAACAACCCTTGATTATTTTCGACGATTTTTGGTTGGGCAGAATCAATTTTCAGATTTTTAGCCGTCGCAAGACCATTATTTTTTACACGCACTCCCAGAGTAAAGGGCTCAACCGGCTCCACTTCTGGCGTCATCGGATCATCTGCCCATACGTCTTGCGTCAGAAAATAATCCAGCGTCAGCAAAGGAAGGGGCTTAACAGTAATGACATCCGGCGACACCTCCATGATCTGGTTTTCACCACCATAGCGGTAACTAAGGGTGGCGCCAATCAGATATTTTTTCCCCAATGGCGTATTGCCTGCAGCCCCAGGCGCCGGAATAAGCAACCAGTTGATGGTACTGGTAGTCTTGGGACTTACTGCACCACTCCCATCAACATCCGATATATTCTCTTTATTTGAAACACGGATAAAGAACTTGGCGCTCAAGTCGTTCGGGTCACTGGAGATCAGTACAGGATTGCCCAATTCGTCCGTCACCCTCACCACCACCCGGACATTTTCGATACTTCCAGTATCGGTGGTGTTGTTGATCTTCATCTGAGCATCAAAAGCCTGGCGCTCCAGAGTCAACTCCTGCTTGATCTCGATCTTGACCCGTGCGCATACCGTTTCCTGGGCCCAGGTAGAAAAGGCGGCAAAACACAGCAACAGCATCCCCAGGACAGAACGCCTCACAGCTTTATTAAACATGCTGCTCAATTCCATAAAAACAGCAATCATTGACATTGAGACGTTCCGCCAGAAGGAATAAAGGTACATTTTTTACCAGGGGTTTTGATTGTTGAATTCTTACCCCCCGTTCCCAGCGGGGAACCGCTTCCACCGCCGCTGAACATCCAGCTTCCTCCCGAACCACCGCCATTCGGGCAGGAACCATTGCTGGCTGCAAACCAAGAAGTGCAGGTACTACCTGTACTCAGAACACCGTTCTCGCAGGTGTACTCGTATGGCGTGCAATACTGATTGCTATAGCTGTAGCAACCACCGCCCGAGGCCAAGGCGCTACTTGCAGCGGCATCCAAGGCCTGGAGAGATATCACTCGATAAGGAACCGTAAGCCGTTGTTTTGCGGCTAAGGTGCTTGGGATTTCTGCCAAGAACTCGTAGCGGAACATACCATCATTCTTAGGCAAAACCTGGCGTACGTTATCAGCGCGAAT